>NZ_WLZY01000006.1:0-338408 GCF_010122465.1 Phytoactinopolyspora mesophila
GGTTCTCCTTTGTGGGGTGGGGTTGTGGGGTCGGTGGGTGGGTTACCAGTGGTTGTCGCGCATGGGGGTTCTCCTTTGTGGGGTGGGGTTGTGGGTGGTTACGGGGTCCAGTGGTTGTCGCGCATGGTGGGGTTCCTTTCTGTGGGGTGGGGTTGTGGGTGGTTACGGGGTCCAGTGGTTGTCGCGCATGGTGGGGTTCCTTTCTGTGGGGTGGGGTTGTGGGTGGTTACGGGGTCCAGTGGTTGTCGCGCATGGCGGGTTCCTTTCTGTGGGGTGGCGTTGGCGTGGCGAGCGCGCGAGGTGTTTGGAGGTTGTTGCTTGTCGCATCAACCCCCATTCCGCGGCTCCGCCTGGAACTTCCGGGTCTCTCGAGCGGTGTGGCAGCACACGGCGGACTTGGGCCAGCTATCTGTGGTTCGTCAGATGCCGCATCGGCGATTCCCTACTGTTCCTCGGCCCGGACGCGTACGATGACGCAAGCTGCCGCGCCCGATAACGTATCCATTGTCCATATTCGGGGGCGACGGCGGTCCCTCAGCAAGCTACGATAGGAACGCTTGGTCACGGGGACTGGTTATCTGCGACGGCGGAGGCAGGTGCGCGTGATGAGTCGACCACGAAGGTGGTCTGGGGGCTGGGCCCTTTGGCAGTTGCCGAGCCCGCTGCTCGCCTACGTGTTGGGTGTCAACTTCCTCGCAGCTGTGGTAGCGCTCGCGACAGCCTTCACTGTGCCAGTTGAGCTTGAGGATCTACGTCTATTCGCTGTGCTCATCGTCTGTGTGTGGCTTGCAACCGAGCTGACGCGACATGTCGATCGGAAGCGCGAATACTCTCGCCTTAGCTCCGTGGCGTATGTCGACACCAAGGCCGTCTGGACGTTTGCCGCAGTGATCGTCCTACCGCTGCCGCTTGTGACGCTGTTGATTATCGTCAACTACTGGATCTCCTGGAGCAGGGTTCAGCTTATTTCCAGGAATAACCTGAAGCATCGCTGGGTCTTCTCCTGCTCAACCGTTCTGAACGGGGCTTATGCGGCTTCGTTCGTATTAGCGCATGGGATGAGCGCTTACCCAGGCCCGCCGGCGAGTTCGGCGCCCGCAGCGTTCGTAGACCTGGGGGTCATTGTCGTTGCTGGACTGCTTCGGTGGATTATCAATGCCGGGATGGTCATGGCTGCTATTGCGATCTCGGACGCTTCCCGGCGTGTGCGCGACTTGTTCACAAACTTTAGCCAGCAGTTCCTTGAGCTGGGCGCTTACGGCTTGGGGTTAGTGGTAGCCGTCATTCTTGTAGCGAATCCATTCGTGTTGCCGGGCGTAATTGTCGCGATCGTTGTTCTTCATCGCAGCGCATTGGTCAATCAGTATCAGCGTGCTTCTCGCCAAGATACGAAGACCGGACTTGCCTCGGCCGGATGGTGGCACGAGTTCGCCGAGCAGACTTTGGCACGCACCGACGATCGTGGCTCGACGATGGGCTTGCTCATGGTCGATCTCGACCACTTCAAACGCATCAACGACACCTACGGCCACCCGTTCGGTGACGAGGTACTTCAAGCTGTCGCACTCGAACTTCAGGCCGAGGTCCGAGATGACGATGCATGCGGCCGTTGGGGCGGTGAAGAGTTCGCCGTCGTGTTGCCGGACGTGGGTAGCGAGGATTCGTTGAAGCGCGTCGCCGAGCGAATCAGGCTGCGTATCGAGTCGCTGACGCTTCAGCCGCCGGGCGACGTCGGGCTCGGAGATACCGTCAACTTGACCGCGTCGATCGGTGGCGCGGTGTATCCGGCGAAAGGCATCTCCACGCTCGACGAACTCCTGCTAGCTGCCGATTCGGCACTGTATGAGGCGAAGAACAGCGGACGGAATCGGGTTTGCCTGAGCCCGGCCGGGCCCAAGCCCGTCGTCCAAGAGCCTCCAGGGGAGGATCTGCCGGGAATAATCCCGCCTGGACCGAGCCCGAACTGACACGCCCACGTAGGCGCCACGGCGCGGTGGCGCCCTCAATCGCCGTTCTGCGAGCCGATGGGGCAGCCGGGCGCGTCACTCACACTTGCCTCCGGCATCTTGACGCTCTTCGGGCAAGGCATCATGATGTCAATATGCGAACCACCTTGACTCTCGATGAGGACGTCGCTCGATTGATTGAGGAAGCAGTCCATCAGCAGCGTCGGCCGATGAAACAGGTGGTTAACGACGCGCTGCGGCGAGCTCTGACACCTCCGCGGACTGACCAGGCCATATACAAGGTCGTTCCTCATCACTCGGGCATCCGGCCCGGGGTCGACCTAGCCGGCTTGAACCGCTTGGCTGACGAGATCGAGGACGAACCGACGGTCGGTAAGGCGCTGCGCTCGTCGTGATCATCCCTGACGTCAACTTGCTGCTGTACGCGACTATCGACGGCTTTCCTCAGCATCAGCCTGCGCGTGCGTGGTTGGAGGAGACGCTCAACGGCACGACGCCAGTCGGTCTGACCTCTCCGGCCGTGTTCGGCTTCTTGCGGCTGGTGACCAACCCGCGAGTCCTCGAATCGCCGATGGCGATCACAGATGCGACCCGCCATGTGCGGGACTGGTTGGCCCAGCCGCGCGTCGATCTGCTGACGCCGGGGCCAAAACATCTGGACATTGCCTTGGGTCTGCTGGACGGCATGGGAACAGCGGCAAACCTCACCACCGACGCCCAGCTGGCGGCATACGCCATCGAAGAGCGGGCGGAACTGCATTCCAACGACGCGGACTTCGGCCGGTTTGCTGACCTGATGTGGATCAATCCGCTCAGTGCTCGTTGAGTCCACGCCGGCTCCCTCACTCTCCGAGATCTCACGGGGAGGGTGACACGCTGGAGGTAACGATCACCAGCACGGCGCGTGGGCGCTAAGCGCCGTGTGTGGCGGATCACATCGGGCTTTGTCACGCGCGACCTCGCCGGAGCTGTCGTCAGGGTGAGTCCATCAATGACCGACACGACAGGAGACTGCACATGAGTCAGCGAATCGACCTTGCAGTGGCTGCGCCCGAGGGGTTCCGCGCTGTGCTCGCGTTGGAGAAGTACGTCAGCACGAACGTTGAACCCACTGTGTTTCACCTGATCAAACTGCGTGCTTCCATGACCAATGGGTGTGCATTCTGCGTGGACATGCACAGCGGGGACGCCCTGGCGGCAGGCGAGGACAGCCGTCGGCTGTTCGCGGTGGCTGCCTGGCGGGACGCGCCCTTCTTCTCCGACCGGGAGCGTGCCGCGCTGGCGTTGACGGACGCTGTCACCGAGCTAGGCGAGCACGGCGTCCCCGATGACGTCTGGGATGCGGCGGCGGCATTCTGGAATGAGAGAGAATTGGCCGACCTGGTGCTCACGATTGGGACAATCAACTTGTGGAACCGCATCGCCGTGCCAACGCGGAAGGCGCCCCCGGAGTAGCCGTGACCGGCCTCTGTGCGGCAGGCACCTCGGCGAATGATGTCTCGCCTGCGGCTGGCGCTGTTGATGCTGCCGAGCAGCTTCAACAGCATCGGCCGATGCTGTTCGGGGTGGCATACCGGCTGCTCGGCAGCGTCTCCGAGGCGGACGACGTCCTGCAGGACGCGTTCTTGAAATGGCTGAACGTCGAACGCGATCGGATCCGGGAACCGCGTCGTTACCTGACCAGGATCGTCACCAGGCTGGCGATCGACCGGCTGCAGGCTCGGGCTGCCCAGAACACGTACGTCGGTTCGTGGCTCCCTGAACCGGTGCCAACCGAGGCGGCGTCGTGGCTCGATCCGCTGGAGACTTCCGTTCAGCGAGACTCGGTGGCGACTGCCACCATGCATCTGATGGAGCGTCTCGACCCGGTGGAACGGGCCGTCTTCGTGCTCCGGCAGGCGTTCGAGCTGCCTTATGCCGAGATCGCCGAGACGGTGGAACGCACAGCCGAGCATTGCCGGCAACTGCACCGGCGCGCGTCGCAACGGATCGGCCAGGATCGCCGCCGTTTCCGGCCAAGCCGGCGTGAACACGCCAGGCTGCTCGAACGATTTCTCGAAGCCGCCCGCGACGGGGACCTGGCGGCGCTGCGGACGGTGCTGCGCGATGACGTCGTCGTCTGGTCCGACAGCGGCGGCAAGGCCAGGGCCGCGCGCAACGCCGTCCACGGCCTGGACCGAGTAAGCCGGTTCTTCGCCGGCATTTACAGCCGCAACACGTTCGCGATCACACCGATCGAGCTCAACGGCTCCCCGGGCGCAGTGCTCCAGGCCGAGGGGACGACCCACGCCATCACCTTCGCGGTCGCCGACGACGTGATCAGCGGAGTCTTCCTGGTTGTCAACCCGGACAAGCTGACCGCCTTCCAGCCCGCCGAGTGACGCCCGCGAGGCCGGGACCCGGCCTCGCGGGCGGAGGTTCGTATGCTGTCGAGGTGCTGACCATCCGCCGCGAAATCGTCGACGCCATCATCGAACATGCCCGCCGCGACCACCCCGACGAAGCGTGTGGCGTCGTGGCTGGCCCGGCCGGGTCGGATCGCCCGGAGCGGTTCATCCCGATGCTCAACGCCGCGCGCTCGCCTACGTTCTACGAGTTCGATTCGATGGACTTGCTGCGGCTGTACCGGGAGATGGACGAGCGCGACGAAGACCCCGTCGTGATCTATCACTCGCACACGGCCACGGAAGCGTACCCGTCCCGCACGGATATCTCGATCGCATCCGAGCCGTTCGCCCATTACGTGCTCGTGTCCACCCGCGACGACCATCACACCGAATTCCGCTCGTTCCGCATCGCCGACGGCGACGTGACCGAGGAGAAAGTCAAGATCATCGAACCCTGAGGGCTGGCGTGACGGTTGCCAGCGGTGTGGTCAGCCGGTGGCAACGTGCCGGAGGCCCGACGGGCGTCGGCGCACAGCGCTCGGGAATGATAGGGCCGTTGTGAATGTTGGCGTGAATGTCCGCGTCCTTTCGGGACTGACACGTCAGCTGCTTGAGCCAACCGAGACCACTGGGAGCTAGATTCGATGGCCGTCGAGGTCCGTATCCCCACGATCCTGCGTCAATACACCGGCGGCGCCAAGGTCGTCGAAGGCAGCGGCGACACCCTGTCGGCGCTCATCGACGATCTCGAGTCGCGCCACCAAGGCTTGCGTGATCGGCTGATCGACAACGGTGAGCTGCGCCGGTTCGTCAACGTCTATCTGAACGACGAAGACATCCGCTTTCTCGACGGGCTGAAGACACCACTCTCTGACGGCGACTCGGTGACCGTGCTGCCCGCCGTGGCCGGCGGCGCCTGAGACGACACCGATCCGATGCGCTACGAGTCCCTACTTGCCTCGCTCGGCCGGACTCCGCTGGTCGGGCTTCCGCGGCTGTCCCCGTCCGCCGAGGTCCGGTTGTGGGCGAAGTTGGAGGACCGCAACCCGACCGGTTCGGTGAAGGATCGCCCGGCCCTGCGGATGATCGAAGCGGCCGAAGCGGCAGGCCAGCTCACACCAGGTTGCACCATCCTCGAACCGACGTCCGGCAACACCGGAATCTCGCTGGCGATGGCCGCGAAGCTGAAGGGGTACCAGCTCATCTGTGTCATGCCGGAGAACACGTCTGAGGAGCGACGCCAGCTGCTGCGGATGTGGGGAGCGCAGATCATCCCGTCCCCGGCCGCGGGCGGGTCCAACGAAGCAGTACGAGTGGCCAAAGGGCTCGCCGCCGAGCACCCTGACTGGGTCATGTTGTACCAGTACGGCAACCCGGCCAATGCAGCTGCTCACTACGAGACCACCGGCCCGGAGCTGCTCGAAGACCTCCCGGAGATCACCCATTTCGTCGCTGGGCTCGGCACCACCGGCACCCTGATGGGCGTCGGCCGATATTTGCGGGAGAAGGTCCCGGGCGTGCAGATCGTCGCGGCGGAGCCGCGGTACGGCGAGCTCGTGTACGGGTTGCGCAACCTCGACGAAGGCTTCGTGCCAGAGCTGTACGACGAGTCGGTGCTCACTTCGCGCTTCTCGGTGGGCCCACGGGACGCGGTCAAACGGACTCGTGAGTTGCTCGAACACGAGGGAATCTTCGCGGGCATCTCCACCGGCGCCGTCGTGCACGCCGCGCTGGGTGTCGCCCGGAAGGCGGCAGCGGCCGGTGAACGCGCGGACATCGCGTTCGTCGTCGCTGACGCCGGCTGGAAATACCTCTCCACCGGCGCCTATGAAGGCACCCTCGACGATGCCGAGGACAAACTCGACGGTCAGCTCTGGGCTTGAGCCGGAGCGACGTCGACCACCTTGACTGCCGGCCAGGCGCACGACGTGTCGTTGGACACTTTTCATAATCATGAAGCCGCAAAGCGCGTAATCTCAGGGATCGATGAACGACGCAGCGGACAATGACGCGCCGATCGGCATCTTCGATAGCGGCGTCGGTGGGCTCACCGTCGCACGCGCGGTGCTGGACCAGCTGCCGCACGAGTCAGTTCTCTATGTCGGTGACACCGCTCGCACCCCCTACGGTCCGCAGCCGATCGCCCAAGTACGCGCCTATGCGTTGGAGATTCTCGACACGTTGGTGGCCGAAGGCGTGAAGATGCTGGTCATCGCCTGCAATACGGCCAGCAGCGCGATGTTGCGTGATGCTCGTGAGCGGTACGACGTTCCTGTAGTCGAGGTCATCCAGCCCGCGGTGCGCCGCGCGGTCGCGGCGACGCGCAACGGGCACATCGGCGTCATCGGGACGCGGGCCACTGTCAATTCCAAAGCCTACGAAGACTCGTTCGCCGCGGCTCCCCAACTGCGCATCACTACACAGGCTTGCCCCCGGTTCGTCGAGTTCGTCGAGAAGGGAATCACGCACGGCCCCGAGCTGGAGCGTGTGGCCCATGGTTATCTCGACGACGTCCGCCGTGCGGGCGTGGACACGCTGGTGCTCGGGTGTACCCACTATCCGATGCTCACCGGCGTCGTCTCCTATGTGATGGGTGACGCCGTCACCCTCGTCAGCAGTGCGGAAGAGACGGCTAAGGATGTGTACCGGGTGCTCACCTCAGAGAACCTCCTGCGAGCGGACGCATTGCCGGCTCCGGATCATCAGTTCCGGTCGACCGGCGATCCGCATTCGTTCGGCAAGCTCGCACACCGGTTCCTCGGGCCGGAGATCGGCGTGGTCGAGGAGACGGCGGAGTTTCCGGTGATCAGTCGGGAGGTGACCGTGTCGTGACGGTCGTGCTGTTGAGGATGGAAAGCTCTGGTGCGCCGACGGATCCGGTCTCCAGTTCGGTCAACGCGGCACGGGTGGAGGTGGCCGCATGCGGCTGACGGTTCTGGGGTGCTCGGGATCGTTGCCGGGACCGGCGTCGTCCGCGTCGTCGTACCTCGTCGAAGCCGGTACCACACGCGTCGTTGTCGATCTGGGTAACGGCGCGCTGAGTGAACTCCAACGCCAGGTGGGCAGCGAAGGCCTAGGCGAGATCGATGCCGTACTGATCAGTCACCTGCATCCCGACCATTTCATGGACCTGTGCGGCTATTACGTCGCCTTGCGTTACGGTCCCCACCAACCTCGTCGGCGAGTCCCCGTCTGGGGGCCGGAGAATACCGCGGAGCGGCTGGCTGTCGCTTACGGTGAGGACCCGGATCCGGGCATGTCCAACGAGTTCGAGTTTCGCGCCTACCCCGGCGGTGGATTCACCGTCGGTGAGCTGAACGTGCGGGTGAGCCGGGTGGCGCATCCCGTCCCTGCCTATGCGATCAGGCTCGAGCACGGCGACCAAACCCTGGTCTACTCCGGTGATACCGGCCCGACCCAAGCCCTCGTGGACCTGGCCCGGGGGGCGGATCTGCTCCTGTGTGAGGCCGCCTTCCGCGAAGGTGAGGACAACCCTCCCGACTTGCACCTGACCGGCCGCGAGGCCGGGGAGCACGCCCGGCAGGCCGGAGTGAGACGGCTTGTGGTCACTCACGTGCCACCATGGGGAGACGCCGAAGAGGCAGTGGCGGAGGCCCGGACGGCGTTCGCCGGGCCGGTGGAGGCCGCACGCACTGGTGCCACGTTCGAGCTCTGAGGGAGGGGAACGTCTCAATGACTGACACCCAGGCAGCACCGGAACCGCTCGAGCCGTTACCTGAGGATTGGCAGCGGGCGCTGTTCATCGCCCCGCACCCTGACGACATCGAGTACGGCGCGGCAGCCGCCGTGGCCCGATGGACGGCGCAAGGCAAGACCGTCATCTACTCGATGATCACCAGCGGCGAAGCCGGCATCGACGCGATACCACCGGAAGTGGCCGGCCCGATCCGCGAACAGGAACAGCGCGCCTCGGCGCGCATCGTGGGCGTGGACGACGTCGAGTTCCTCGGCTTCTCCGACGGCGTGCTCGAGTATGGTCTGCCGCTGCGTCGTGCCCTGTCTCGTTCGATTCGGCAGCACCGCCCGGAGATCGTGCTGACCGGCAATTTCCGCGAGACTTATGGCGGTGAGTTTCTCAACCAGGCCGATCACATCGCCGGTGGCCGCGCTGTGCTCGATGCTGTGCGTGACGCCGGGAACCGTTGGGTTTTCCGTGAGTTGCTGGATGAAGGACTCGAGCCGTGGAACGGTGTCCGGGCGGTCTGGGCGGCGGCATCGCCGGAAGGACGCCACGCCGTCGACACCACGGAGACGTTCGAGCTGGGCCTGGAATCGTTGCGGGCGCACCGGCAGTACCTGGAAGGGCTCGGCGACGGCATGGATCCGGCCGAGTTCCTGGAGGGTTTCGCTCGCCAGGCCGGCACCCGCCTGGGGTGCCGCTACGCAAGCAGCTTCGAGGTCTTCCCGATTTAGCGGTCGCGCGGGTCCTTAGTGCCGGGCACGGGTGCACCAACCCGTGTTGATCATGGGCACCTGCCGGTGTTCAAACGATTCAACTCTGCTTTTGCCCATGATCAACACGGAGTTGTGGGTGCGAGTGGTAGATCAGGACACAGCCATCCGACCGGCCCGGCTGTGTCCCCTGTCGGTAGGCGTCGATAGCCTCGGCCTATGACTCGAATTGACGGCCGTAGCGCCGATGAACTCCGGCAGGTCCGCTTCACCCGCGGATGGCTCGATCACGCCGAGGGTTCGGTCCTCGTCGAGTTCGGCAAGACACGGGTGCTGTGCGCCGTCTCGGCCACCGAAGGCGTGCCACGCTGGCGCAAAGGATCCGGCCAGGGGTGGGTCACCGCTGAGTACGCGATGCTGCCCCGCTCCACCAACACCCGGTCTGACCGCGAGTCGATCAAGGGTCGGGTGGGTGGCCGCACGCACGAGATCTCCCGGCTGGTGGGCCGCTCGCTACGCGGCGTCGTTGACATGTCGGTTCTCGGCGAGAACACGCTGATGGTGGACTGCGACGTACTTCAGGCCGACGGCGGAACCCGTACGGCCGCGATCACCGGAGCTTACGTCGCGCTGCACGACGCCGTGACCTGGCTGCGCGAACACAGCCTGCTTGCGGGTGAGAACGTGCTGCACGATTCGATCGCCGCGATCTCCGTGGGTGTCGTCGACGGTGAGCCGTTGCTGGACCTGAACTACCAAGAGGACGTGCGCGCCGACACCGACATGAATGTGGTGATGACCGGCGCCGGCACGTACATCGAGGTGCAGGGCACGGCCGAGGCCGCGCCGTTCGCCCGGTCGGAGCTGGATTCACTGCTCGGATTGGCCGAGACAGGCTGTGCGCGGTTGACCGAACTCCAGCGGCAGGCCTTGGCCTCATGACGGCAACGCCACCGCGGGTGGTGCTGGCCTCCCGCAACGAACACAAGGTGGTCGAGATACGCCGGATTCTCGGTGATGCGGGAGCGCCTCTCGATCTGGTGGGTGTCACGGAATTTCCCGACGTCGACGACGTCGTTGAGTCCGGCCTGACGTTCACCGAGAACGCGCTGCTCAAAGCTCGGACAGTGGCTGAGGTCACCGGGTTGCCGGCGCTGGCCGACGACTCGGGGATCAGCGTCGATGCCATGAACGGCATGCCTGGTGTGTTCTCCGGGCGATGGTGCGGACGCCATGGTGACGATGCAGCGAACTTGGAACTGTTGCTGGGCCAGTTACGCGACGTCCCGGACGAGCACCGTGGCGCGGCCTTCGTCTGTGTCGCGGCGTTCGTCGACCCGCGCGATCCGGCCACCGGTCAGGAGATAGTCCAGGAGGGCCGCCTGCCCGGAACCCTGTTGCGAGAGCCGCGTGGTGCCGGCGGTTTCGGCTATGACCCCATCTTCGTTCCGGAAGGCGACACCCGCGCGACGGCCGAGATGACACCCGAGGAGAAGAACGCGATCAGCCACCGGGGCCGGGCTTTCCGCGCCATTGCCCCGCTGCTGTTCGACCGCCTTGGCTGATCGTCAACCTATGCCAGGCGCGGCATGCCACCTGTCACGAGGTGACATGCTGCGCGGGTGAGAAGTCGAACCGGGGCTGCTGGTGGGTCAGTATCGCCGTGGCCGGGACAACCGCCCAGATAGTGTTCAGCGCGTTTGTCAGCGTCGCCGTGAGTTCCTGAATGTCGGTAAGGGCCGATTCGTGTAGAGCTTCGGCAACGATCAACACGGAGTCCGTTGCGTCGTTGACCGCGGAATAGCCGCTTTGCCGGTTCGTCCACCGCCGCGCGTGTGCTCGCCCGGCGCTGTCCGCGAAGATCACTTCGCCTGGTGCCGGGTTCTCGATCTCTCCGGAGAATGTCGTGTACTGCTCGTCGCCGCTGGCATGACGGACCTCGAGCGGCCAGGTGATCTTTGAAACGTCCAGCACCGCCACCGGCGTCGCGAAAGCGACCGATGCCGCATTGCAGAGGTCGATCAGCGGATGAATCCGCGGCAGGGCGCCCTCCTTTCGCAGGCGACGCAGCAACGACTCGGAGGCGCACCGGAACTGGGTGGGCTTGAGCCCCATCCGCGAGAACGCGCGACGCCAGGCCTGCACCTCAGGCAGTTCGCTCTCCGATGCTGCCGAGAGCCGTGAGCTGGCGATTCCGGTGAGATGTTCCACGGGGCCGCTGACATCGGCGTCAGCGCTGATGCCGACGGCGAAGAGCACCCCCGCCGCCAGCCGGGGATGCTCTGCCCGAAGTTGGCTTGCATGGTGGAAGGTGTGTGTGGCTGATCGCTCTGCATTCACGGGCCGATCCTGTCAGCCGGGCCGGTCCGGCTGACAGAGCCAGCCAGTTGCCGTTTCTCTGGGCCACATGGCGCTGTTCCGGCTGTGCTGCGCGTTTTGACCCGGGTGCCTGAGATCGCCGCCGATCACGAGTGTCCTTAAAGGTTGATGACGATCGGGGAGGGGGCGGACACAATGGTCCGAAAAGGGCGCATCATCGGAGGATGAACGCCCACCCGAACGTCGATGCACCGGGCGCGCCTCAGGACGGCCGGCCCAGCAATGGACGCCGGCGGAATTGGTCACGGCTGCGCGGGAGCGCTGCGCCCAGCCGGCGCTGGACCGCGTTGAGCGGGGTGGCGGCGATCGCGTTGGGCATCGGTGTGGCGGAGCTCGTCGCGGGGGCCATGTCTCGCGCTGCCGCATCGCCCATCGCGGCCGTCGGGGATTGGTTCATCGAGGTAGTGCCGGGCTGGCTGGCCGACGCGGCGATCTCGTTGTTCGGTACGGCGGACAAGCTGGCGCTGGGCTTCGGGATCGCCGTCGTCCTGTCCCTCATCGGTGCCGGCGCCGGGTTCCTCACAGCCTGGGCGCGGCCCGCCGGAGTGGCGGCCGGCGTGCTGCTCGTCGGTGTCGCCGCGTCGGTGGTCGCTTCCCGCCCGGATACGTCGGGGACCGACCTCGTGCCCATGCTCGTCGGTGGCTGCGTCGCGTTGCCGGTACTCGTGTGGCTGGTCGGGCGCGCCGTGGCAGGCTCTGGGAACGACGATGACCGAAGCGGCCGATCGGCCGGCGAACACGGCAGCAGCGGGCACGACGGCCCGGACAGCGCTGGGACCGACGTCGCGCGCCGCGTGTTCCTCCGCAGCGCCGGCGGCATCATGGCGCTTGCGGTGGCAGCGGGCGCCGTCGGCCGGTGGATCGGCGGCAGCAGGGGTGTGGTCGAAGCGTCGCGGGAAGAACTCGCCGTAGATATCGATCTCCCAAGCCCTGACGTGCCGCCCGGCGTCGACCTCCAAGTGCCGGACGCCGAGCCCTGGCGCACTCCGAACGAAGACTTCTACCGCATAGACACAGCGTTCCAGCTTCCTCTGCTGACGCCCGAAGACTGGCGGCTGCGAATCCGTGGGCTGGTGGAGCAGGAGGTAGAACTCGACTACGACGCGCTGATCAGCATGGGACTCGTCGATCGATGGGTGACCCTGGCCTGTGTCTCCAACCAGGTGGGTGGCAGTCTGATCGGCAACGCGCTCTGGACCGGTGTGCCGGTAGCCGACGTGTTGGCTCTGGCCCGGCCGCTCGCCGAGGCGGACGCGGTGCTGTCGACATCACACGACGGGTGGAACTGCGGCACACCGCTCGAGGCACTGACTGACGGGCGGGACTCCTTGCTGGCGGTCGGGATGAACGGTGAACCGCTCCCGGTCGAGCACGGCTTCCCGGTGCGTATGGTGGTGCCCGGCCTCTACGGGTACGTGAGCGCCACCAAGTGGGTGGTCGAGCTGGAGGTCAGCCGATTCGACAGCTTCGACGCGTACTGGACCACTCGCGGGTGGTCGGAACGCGGGCCTATCAAGGTGTCCTCGAGAATCGATGTGCCGCGTCATCAAGCCAGAGTGGCTGCGGGCACGGTTGTCGTCGCTGGTTCGGCCTGGGCTCAGAACCGCGGCATCGAGCGGGTGGAGGTCAAGATCGACGGCGGCGGCTGGCAATCGGCTGACCTGGGTGCGGTCCTCACCGACGACACCTGGCGACAGTGGGCGTTTGCGTGGGAGGCCGCGCCGGGCGAACACGCGCTCGAGGTCCGGGCGACGACGGCCGACGGGGAGGAACAGACCGGCGTCGTCGCGCAGCCCGCGCCCGACGGCGCCACCGGCTGGCACCGAATCTCGGTCAACGTCGCCTGAGACCGAAACCTTGGAACCCGCGTGAACAGAGGCTCGCACTCGTCACGGATGACCTTCGCCGGAGTTCAGCCGCCACTTCAATACCGCCAGGTTGTGCTCCCGGCCGATCTCGGGCCCGAACACAACCTGGCGGTATTGAAGTGGGGCATGTTGGCCTGGGGGAGCGCCGCACGGCTAGGTAGGCTCAGACACCGTGACTGAAATGCGACACCGCCAGTTGGGCGAATCCGGATTGACCGTTTCCGTCGTCGGCCTCGGGTGCAATGCGTTCGGCTCCCGGATAGATGCCGACACCACCCGTGCCGTCGTCGACACCGCACTCGACCAGGGCATCACCCTTTTCGACACCGCAGACATCTACGGACAGGGGGAAAGCGAGACCCTGCTCGGCAAGTCGTTGGGCCGGCGGCGCGACGACGTGATCGTGGCCACCAAGTTCGGTATGGACATGCAAGGTTCGAATGGGCCGGATTGGGGCGTGCGAGGCTCCCGCCGCTACATTCGCAAGGCCGTCGAAGCGAGCCTGAAACGCCTAGGCACTGATTGGATCGACCTCTATCAGATGCACGCTCCCGATCCGCGGACTCCGATCGAGGAGACGCTCGGGGCCCTGCACGAGCTGGTTGTCGAAGGCAAGGTCCGCTATGTCGGCTCGTCGAACTTTGCCGCCTGGCAAGTCACCGACGCCGACTGGGTGGCTCGTTCCAGCGGGTTCGACCGTTTCATCAGCGCCCAGAACAAGTACTCCCTTTACGACCGCTCTGCCGAGGCCGAACTCGTGCCGGCGGCCGAGCACGCCGGCGTCGGCATCCTGCCGTTCTTCCCGCTGGAGTTCGGCCTGCTGACCGGAAAGTACAAGCGCGGGCACGCGGCACCGGAGGACAGCCGGCTGGCCACCCAGCCGGCCCGGCTCGAAGGCGCCGACTTCGACGTGATCGAAGCGCTGGAGCGCTACGCGGCGGAGCGGAGTATCGGGATTCTCGACGTCGCGATCGGCGGGTTGGCCGCGAAGCCGGCCGTGGCATCGGTCATCGCCGGGGCCACCAAACCTGAGCAGATCGTGGCCAACGTCGAGGCTGCCGCATGGCGGCCGACGCCGGAGGATCTCGCCGCGCTCGAGGAGATCGCCGCGGGCTGATCATGGTGCGGCCTCGCGGTCGCAGGCTTGTGCTCGCAGCGCCCGGTCGAGGTCAGCAAGTCCTTCGACGACGAGCCGCCGCGCGGCTTGGGGCAATTCGTCCACCGTGTCCAGCCACTCCCGGACCCGCGATGCGGTGCTGGCGTCGGCGAGCAGCCGGGGGAACAGCCCTTGAATGATCGTCTGGGCGGAGTCATTGGTCCGCTCTGCCCAGACGCGGGGCACAGCTTCGAGGTAGTGGTCGACGTAGGGCAGCAGGAGCGTGCGCTGCTCAGGCTGGGCGAATCCCTGCACCGTGGCGGTGAGCAGGGCATTCGGAAGCTCGTCGGTCTCGACGGCGCTCAGCCAGGCGTCGAGCTTGGCTTGCTCGGTGGGCCGGGCGGCGCGAGCCATGGTGGCATGCCGTTCGCCGCTGGCGGTGTTGTCGCGTTCGAGCTCGGCGTCGATGTCGTCGTCCGAGGCGTGGCCGATGATCACCAGCCGCTGCAGCAGATGCCACCGTAGGTCGGTGTCCACCGCCAGGCCCGGCAGGATGTCTTCCGAGCCGTTCAGCAGGGCCCACAGATCTGCGGCGTGCTCTTCACTGGCGACCGACGACGCCCAAGCCCGGGTGAATGCCAGCTGGGCGTCGCTGGCGGGCTCGGCGGAGCTGGCCAGCTCCCGCAGCCCGGTCACCCACCGTGCCGAGAGCCGCATCCGTTCAGCTGGATCGGCATACAAGAGGATCGCCATCCTGGCGGTCTGGAGAACGTGCTGGACAACCGTGATGGCGCTCTCGCTCCCGATGCCGCGCAGCACGAGCTCAACATAGTCACGGGTGGGGAGCTCGGCATCGCGCAGCATGTCCGTCATTGCCGTCCAGCACAGCGCACGGGGCAGTGACGGCAGGGTAGCGATGGAATCCACCACGGTCTGCCGGGAGACCTCATCGAGCCGGACCTTGGCGAAGGTGAGGTCGTCGTCGTTGATGAGCAGGAGGGCGGCTCGTGGTTCGCCTACCAGCTCGGGCACGTTGGTGCGCTCGCCGGACACGTCGAGTTCTACCCTCGTGCGGCGTACCAGCCGGCCGGAGTCGTCGAGATCGTAGAGGCCGACGGCGACCCGATGTGAGCGTAGCGTCGGGTGGCTCGGATCAGCGGTCTGTTCGATGGCGACGGAGGCATACGTGCCGTCGTTCATGGTGACCGCCGGGC
Source organism: Phytoactinopolyspora mesophila (assembly GCF_010122465.1). NCBI lineage: Bacteria > Bacillati > Actinomycetota > Actinomycetes > Jiangellales > Jiangellaceae > Phytoactinopolyspora > Phytoactinopolyspora mesophila. The sequence continues at coordinate 15,325 of NZ_WLZY01000006.1, forward strand.
GCAGCGTGTTGACACCGGCGGTCTGCAACCATTCTTGTCCCCAGCCGGACAGGTCCCGCCCGCTTTGCTCTTCCAGGTGGGCGAACAGATCGGCCAGGGTGGTGTTGCCCCACGCGTGCTGGGTGAAGTAGGCCTGGACGCCGTCAAGGAACTGCTCGCGCCCCACCCACGCGACCAGCTGTTTCAGCACGCTCGCGCCTTTGGCGTAGGTGATGCCGTCGAAATTCACCTGAACATCCTCGAGATCGCGGATGTCCGCCGAGACCGGATGTGTGGAGGGGAGCTGGTCCTGTCGGAGAGCCCACAGCTTCTCGGTGACGGCGAATGTCGTCCACGACTCCTCCCACCTCGTGGCTTCGCTCTGTGCGAGGACACTGGCCCAGGTGGCGAACGACTCGTTCAGCCACAGGTCGTCCCACCACTTCATGGTCACCAGGTCGCCGAACCACATGTGGGCAAGTTCGTGCAGTATCACCTCCGCGCGGCGCTCGAATGCGGCGTCGGTGACGCGGCTGCGGAAGACGTACTCGTCGCGGATTGTGACGGCTCCGGCATTCTCCATGGCTCCCGCGTTGAACTCGGGAACGAACAGCTGGTCGTACTTGGCGAACGGATAGGGGAGCCCGAACACATCCTCGAAGAAGCCGAACCCGCGCTTGGTGACGTCGAACAACTCGTCCGGGTCGAGGTGCTCGGCCAGCGACTTCCGGCAGAACAATCCGAGCGGCACGGTGCCGTTGCGGCCGATGTATTCATCACGCACCTCGTGGTACGGCCCGGCGACGATGGCCGCGATGTACGGCGACATGACTGGCGTCGTTTCGAAGCGCCAGCGTCTCACTCCGTCGCGGACGTCGCTTACCTCGGCCGCGGGAGAGTTGGACACCAAAACCCAGTGGGCCGGAGCGTCGACGGTGAAGGAGAACGTGCCCTTGAGGTCGGGCTGGTCGAAGCAGGCGAATACCCGACGCGCATCGGCCACCTCGAACTGCGAGTAGAGGTACACCTCGCCGTCGACCGGGTCGACGAAGCGGTGCAGACCTTCGCCTGTGCGCATATACGCCGCGTCGGCAACGACGGTGAGCTCATTGTTCTTGGTCAGCTTGGGCAACGTGACCCGGGAGCCGGTGAAGACCTCGGCAGAATCAAGCGGCACGCCGTTGAGCGTGACCTCATGCACGGCCGGCGCGATCAGATCCAGCCACGTCGAGGTGCCTTTTTCCGCTCTGAACCGTACGGTGGTGCTCGACCGGAAGGTCTTGTCGCCCGTCGTGAGATCGAGTTCCACGGCGTATTCGATGGACGACGATTGGACGTCTTCGGCGCGACCGCGGGCCTCGGCGCGGGTGAGATTGGTGCCAGTCATGGCTTTGATCCTGGCAGATGCCCGTCGGCGCGGGTAGCCGTTGAGGAGACTTGCGTGTCGTCGCGGGTGCGAAACGCGGCACGCTGGCGTGGAATCCGGCGACCGTCGGTGTGGTTGGACGGAGTAGGGACACGGCGATGGAGGAACCGACGGCGTTCCCGCGCTGGTGATCCTGGTGAGGTGATGGTTTCGTGACGATCAGAGGTGTGCTGTGACGTTTTCCACTGGACAGAACGACGTTTCCCCGGCCGCAGCCGGAGGGGAGGAGCCACAATCGGCCGACTTCTGGTTCGATCCGAGATGTCCGTGGGCATGGATCACCTCGCGGTGGATCCTCGAGGTCGAGAAGGTCCGCCCGATCCATGTGAGCTGGCATGTCATGTCTCTGGGGTATCTGAACCAGGACCGCGAGGTTTCCTCGGGCTATGCCCGCCTGCTGGCCGAGAGCTGGGGTCCGGTGCGGGTGATCACGGCTGCGAGTGAGCTGCACGGTGACGAGTACATCAAGCCGCTGTACGACGCGATGGGCGAGCGCATTCATCTGCGCGGGCAGAAGGACGACATTGAGGGTGTGATCCGCGAGTCGCTGGAAGAGGTGGGCCTCCCGGCTCGGCTGGCAGACTATGCCGATAGCGAAGACTACGACGACGCCCTCAAGAAGAGCCACCATGCCGGCATGGATCAGGTCGGGATGGAGGTTGGCACCCCGGTGATCGCCGTAGGCGGGTATGCGTTCTTCGGCCCAGTCATCACGCCCGCTCCGAAGGGGGAGGAAGCCGGCCGGCTCTGGGATGCGGTGGTGACTCTGGCCTCCTACGACGGGTTCTTCGAACTCAAGCGGACCCGGACCCGCGACCCTATCTTCGACTGACCGCGGCAGCCGCCGGGCCTACCCACCCAACCTCCACGGGGCACCCGCGCGCCTAAATGATCATGTTTGGTGGGTTTCCTCGTGCCTTGAGGTGCCTGCAGGCATGGTGACGCGCGAGAAAACCCACCAAACATGATCATTTAGCGGAGGGTGGCGAGGGGGCGGGGCACCCGAGACCGGTTCGGAGGGCTCGACATCTAAGGTAGGCGGCATGCGAGTCCACATTGGCACCGATCACGCCGGCTTCGACGTCAAGAACCACCTCGTGGAGGTGCTTCGGGGGGCCGGGCATGAGGTTATCGACCACGGCCCCTTCGTGTACGACGCCCTCGACGACTACCCCGTGTTCTGTCTACGCGCCGCCGAAGCCGTGGCGGCCGAGCCGGACAGCCTGGGTGTGGTCCTGGGAGGCTCGGGAAACGGCGAGCAGATGGCGGCGAACAAGGTCAAAGGTATTCGTGCCGCGCTTGCGTGGTCGGAAGACACCGCGAGACTGGCGCGAGAGCACAACGACGCACGGGTGGTCGCCATCGGCGCTCGGATGCATCCGGTCGACGACGTCGCGCGTTTCGTCGAGGTGTTCCTGGATACGGCCTATTCGCAGCAGGAGCGGCACACCAACCGGATCTTGATGCTCAGTCGCTACGAGGAGTCGGGGGAGCTTCCTCCGCTGCCGGGGCCGGCCGAGACTCCGGTGTCAACGACGGCGTCTCCACCGGCTTGAATCGCTGAACGCCGTTGGACTCGAGCTTCTCGAGCGCTTCCGCCAGCGTCTTCGGGTCGGGCCGGGACACGTCTCGGGCGCGCGTGGCGCGTGACACGTTGACCTGTGAACGGCGATCGACCTGATCGAGTCGTTGTTCGTCACGTGCTTCCCGGCTAGCCATAGAAAGGACAGTACGTGCCCGAAGGGCATACGATCCACCGGCTCGCCCGTGACCTGCATGCCACCTTCGCCGGGCGCGTGGTGGAGGTGAGTAGCCCGCAGGGACGGTTCAGCTCCGGCGCCGCGGTGATAGACGGCACCGTTCTTCATACGACGGACGCTCACGGCAAACATCTGTTCCTAGGGTTCGGCGCGGCCACGGAACGACGCTGGGTTCATGTACATCTCGGCCTGTATGGGAAGTTCCGGATCTCGCCCGGCCCGGCTGAACAACCGTGGGGAGAAGTGCGGATGCGGCTGGCGACGGCGACGGCCTATGCCGATCTTCGCGGGCCGACGCGCTGCCAGCTGGTGGATGACACCGACAAGCTGGCTGTGCACGAGCGCCTGGGGCCGGACCCGATCCGTGGTGACGATCCGGCGCACGCGTTGCGGCGGATCAGCCGTAGCAGAACGCCGATCGCCGTCTTGCTGATGGATCAGAAGGTGATGGCGGGGGTCGGCAACGCCTACCGGGCCGAAGTGCTGTTCCGCGCCGGGCTCGACCCCGCGACGCCTGGCCGGGACGTGGACCCCGTGGTGCTGAGCGGCATTTGGGCAGACCTCGTGCAACTGATGAACCATGGGGTGCGGACGGGCCGGATCGACACTGTCCGGCCGGAACACGAACCCGATGCCATGGGGAGACCACCGCGGGTCGATGCTCACGGCGGGGAGGTTTACGTCTATCGGCGAACTGGTTTGCCGTGTTTCCTATGCGGTACTGAGATCCGGACCCGCGAGGCGGCCGCCCGGAATCTATTTTGGTGTCCGAATTGCCAAGAACCGAGTCGGCAACAGTAGACGGCGAATACCTGTCCAGATAGCCAAGTGGGTTCTGCACCTGTGGGAATGCCACTAGTGTCACGTACTGTGAATGTCATGCCGACCAACCGTTTCGGGTTCGTCGGTCCCGTGTTGCGGCGGCTTGGCCACGGCGTCAACTACTCATTGGCACATCAGCCGGTACTCCTGGGCTGTTTGGTCACGCTGACCCTCGCGCTCGGACTCGCCACCGTGAATTGGGCGGATGCGCTTTCGGCGAGTGTTTTCGTCGTGCCGGTCCTGCTCGGAGGCATAGTGCTCTCACTTGCCTCGCTGCGCTGGCTCATCGTCGTGACAGCCGGCTGCTTGTTGGCCGCCGGCCTGGCCCGTGACTTCAGCGGGAGGTTTCTCGGGGCGGCCCTCGTCGTCCTGGTCACCGCCGTGGTCGCCCTTGGGTTGGCCCGGTCCCGCGCCCGGCTCGGCGTGACGGGCACCACGGGGGAATCGATGTTGGTGGATCTGCGAGACCGGCTGATCGCGCACGGAAAACTGCCGCCCGTGCCGCCGAACTGGGGGATCGAGATGGTCCACCGCTCGGCTGGTCGATCAGAGTTCTCCGGCGACTTTCTGGTGGCCGCGCGTTCGTCGGAGGGTTTGGTGCTCGAAGTCGCGCTGGTGGACGTGTCGGGTAAAGGGCACGCCGCCGGCACCCGCGCGTTGCTGCTCTCGGGAGCCTTCGGCGGATTGCTTGGTTCGCTGCCGCCGGCTGAGTTTCTGCCGGCGGCGAATGCATATCTGCTTCGGCAGAATTGGTCGGAGGGATTTGCCACTGCGGTGCACGCCGTCGTCGATCTGACATCCGGGAGGTTCGAGGTGCGCTCCGCCGGACATCCGCCGGCCATTCACTATCAGTCCGGCTCCGGCCGATGGGCCACGCTGGATGCCACGGGCGGATTGCTCGGTGTCTTCGAGAAGGACGTGTACGAGCCCAGCTCGGGTCTGCTTCGGCCGGGTGACGCTCTCATGCTCTACACCGACGGCCTGGTGGAGGCGCCCCGGCGTGACCTGGCGGACGGTATCGACAAGTTGCAGGGCGAGGCGGAGCGGCTGGTGACCAAGGGGTTCCGCGACGGTGCGCGAAAACTCATCGACGCAGTCGCGTCATCAGATGCCGACGACCGCGCGCTGCTGCTCCTCTGGCGCGGCTGAACTGGACTCCGTCGCGGGGCCGCCGCTACGAAGTCCTGGGCAGCCGTAGCTCTTGCATGCCACCGTCCACTGCGAGGCTGGTGCCCGTCGTCGAACCCGCTCGCGGTGAAGCGAGATAACCGATCGCGTGGGCGACCTCGTCGGCGTGGACGAGCCGGCCGGTCGGCTGGCGGGCGTTGAGCGCCGCGCGCTCTGCCTCGGGGTCTGCCGCCTGGTTCAACAGCCTGCCGACCCACGGTGTGTCCACCGTGCCGGGATTGACGCAGTTGACCCTGATGCCCTCGTGGATGTGATCGGCTGCCATGGCGCGGGTGAGGGCGAGAACGGCTCCCTTGGTGGCCGAGTACAGGGCGCGCCGTGGCAGGCCCGCCGTGGCGGCGATGGAGCATACGTTGACGATGGCGGGATGCCGGGAGGCCCGCAGGTGTGGCAACGCGGCTGCGCCGACCCGCGCCATACCGGTGACGTTGACGTCGAAGAGGCGGGCCCACTCGGCGTCGTCGATGTCTTCGACGGTGCCGATCGCACCCATGCCAGCGTTGTTGACGACGATATCGATACCCCCGAGCGCCGCGACCGCCGCACCGATGGCGTCGTCGACGGAGGCGCGGCTGGCGACGTCGCAGCGGAAGCCGATCAGCGGGCCGGTGACGTCGTCGGGATCGAGATCGAGCACGGCGACCCGGGCGCCGAGTCCGGTCAAATGTTCCGCGGTGGCCAGGCCTATACCCGACGCGCCCCCGGTCACCACTGCTGCCAGGCCATCCAGATCGCCCATGAGCCCGCTCCTAGAGTCATCCGATGTTTAGCGGTCATGTTACCGGTCCGTTGGCTCGACGGTTCAGGGCGTAGTGGCCCGCTCAGCGAGGCCGACGACGGCGTCGACGATTTCCGGACCACCGAACATCACGCTGTCGTTGTGCCCGGCGCCCTCGATGTCTACTTCTTCAACGGGGCCGGCGGCGGCAGCCGCCACATCTTGGCTGAGCCCGGGCGGGACAATCGAGTCGCTGGTGCCGTAGACGACGGTGGTCGGGACGTCCACGGTGCTGACGTGCTCGGCGACCGGGTAGCGATCCCACAGCAGCAGTCCCACCGGCACGATGGGATAGTGCCGCTGCCCCACCTCGGCCAGATCGGTGAACGGGGAGCGTAGCAGCAGGCCCGCAGGTGGGTGCTCGGTGGCGAGCTCGCTGACCACCCCGGCTCCCAGGCTTTCGCCGAAGTAGAGCAGCTGATCCGGCGACACGCCCCGGTCGTCGACCAGATGGTTGTACGCGGCCCGGGCATCCAGCGCCAAACCGTCCTCGTTCGGGTCGCCGGGGTTGCCGCCGTAGCCTCGGTAGTCGAACAGCAGCGTCGCGAAACCGGCCTCTGAGAGGGCCTCGGCCAGAGGCGCGCGGCTAGCACGGTTGCCGCCGTTGCCGTTGGCCACGAGCACCGTGACGTTGCGTTCGTCAGCCTGCGGCGGGATGTACCAGGCGCCTAGTTCGAGGCCGTCGGTCGTGGTCAGGGTGACATCTTCGGCATCCTGGATCACGTCGGCCGCGGGCGGGACCGCTGAGTTGTCGGGCAGGTAGATGAGCCGGCGCTGCGTCAGCCACAGAATGGCGAGCAGGGCGACGACGATGACGACGACGATCACCACGCCTTTGAGGATCGACCCACCACTGACAGCCATGTCCCCAGTTTCCCTCACCGGATTTCGTTGGGCACCGTTGTGACGGGGTACATGCGCCGCGAGCTGATGAGCCACGGCGCCTGACCGCCGATCTTGTAGCCCGCGTGGCGCCAGGCGTCCCCCGAAACCCTCCATGATCATCAGTATGCTGTGGTCACTGTGGGGTGATCGTCAGTGCGTTGTGGTTGCGGGGTGACGACCACAGCGTACTGATGATCACCGCGGCGGGGCCGGCGCTAGGGTGTCGGGCGGGCGTGGCGACGCACGGCCGCCTTGAATCGGGGCGAGTCGGTGAGGCGCATCAGCACAGGCCCGACTACCACCGTGATGAGCACGTATGCCGTCGCCAGCGGAGCGAGCCGTGGTTCTATGCCAGCGCTCACGGCGAGGCTTGCGATGACGATCGAGAACTCGCCTCGCGGCGTCAGCGCGAGCCCGGCTCGCCACCGGCCCGGAACGCCGATCCCGGCCCTCCGCGCGGCGATGTAGCCGGTAGCGATCTTGGTTCCAGTCGTCACCACGACGAGGGCCAACGCGGGCAGCAGCACCGGAGCGATGTCACGTGGGTCGGTGGCCAGCCCGAAGAAGACGAAGAACGCCGCGGCGAAGACGTCGCGCAACGGCGTCAGTACCTGAGTGGCCTGGTGTGCGACCTGACCGGAGACAGCGATGCCGACGAGGAACGCCCCCACCGCGGCGGAGACGTTCACCTTCTCGGCAACACCCGCGACCAGCATCGTCAGGCCGAGCACTCCCAGCAGGAGAGACTCGGCGTCTTTGGCGGAGAACAGCCGGGAGATCAGCTGACCGTGGCGCAGCGCGACGTAGAGGATGGTGAGCACGGCGGCGACGGCGATGGCCAGCGTCGTGGCTCCTTCAACCAGCGTGGCGCCTATCGCCACTGCGGTGAGCAACGGCAAGTAGAAGGCCATCGCGAGGTCTTCGATGACAAGCACCGAGATGATCACCGGCGTCTCGCGGTTACCCAGTCGCCCCAGATCGCCCAGCATCTTCGCGATCACGCCCGACGACGAAATCCACGTCACGCCACCCAGCGCGACGGCCGCCACCGGTCCCCAGCCGAGCAGGAGCGCGAAGGCGGCCCCGGGCACAGCGTTGAACAGCGCGTCCGTGACACCGGATCGAGCGGATTTTCGGAGGCTGGTGACGAGCTCGCTGGGTGAGTATTCGAGGCCGAGCATGACCAGGAGGAGGATGACGCCGATTTCGGCGCCCACTTCGAAGAACTCCTCACTTGCGGAAAGCGGCAACAGCCCGCCGTGGCCGAACGCGAGGCCGGCAAGCAGATAGAGCGGGATCGGCGACAGTCCGGCGCGGCGGGCGCCCCGGGCCAGGAAACTCAGGCCGAGCAGCAGCGTTCCGACCTCGATCAGGAGCATCGTGGTCTCATGCACGGTGCACCCGGGTCAGGCCGGACCGTCGGTGAGAAGCTGGGCGAGCTGATCAAGTCCGTCTCTGGTGCCGACGGCGACGACGATGTCACCGGCTTCGAAGACGAACTCGGGCCCCGGGGAGGCCGTGACGTTCTGCTGGCGCAGGACGGCGACGATGGATGTGCCGGTGTGCCGGCGCGCCGCAGTGTCTCTGAGCGGGCGTCCGGCGAAGGGGGACCCGGCTGGGATGGGGAACTGCTCGGTGAGCACGCCTTCGGCCTGCAGCCTGAGGTCGGCGAGCTGGCTGAATATCACGGATGCGCCCAGGATCTCCGCGATGGCACCGGCTTCGTCGTTGTCGAGCGGCACTGACGCCTTGCAGGAGTCGGGGTCTTCGGGATCGAAGAACAGGAGGTCGCGCCGGCCGTCGTGATGGGTGATGACGCCGACGCGTCGACCTGCTGCTGTGATGATCTCGTGCCGGACCCCGATGCCCGGCAGGTCCGTCTTCTCGACGCGTACGCCCACAAGCCCAAGCTATCAGCAGACGCGCTGTACACGGGGCCGTTCGGGCGGGCTGCGGGAGCTTACGAGGCCGGTGCCGCGGAACTCGATGCCAGATGGTGCACCACGCCGGCCGGGTTCTTGATCCAATGGGTGCCGGAATCGCCGACGAAGGGCTCGATCTCGTCACAGGTGGTGATCCCCGCTTTGTCCAGCCGTGCCGTCGCGGCGTCGACGTCATCGGTGTGGACTTCGAGCCACAGGTCTGTCTGGCTGTAGGTCTCGACGCGATCCAGCCACAGCGTGATCGGCCCGAACTGGACCTTGTAGGTCTCGGAGACGGTCGGCGTGCTGGACGCGTCTTCCTTGACCACCGGGAGGCCGAGCGTGTCGCGGTAGAACGCGAGCGTGGCGGCGTAGTCGGAGTGGGGGATCTTCATGGCGATGTTGGCGCTGCCGGAGAACGTGGGTGTCATGCTTCCTCATCTGGATTGTCGTGAAGGCCTGATTCGGCCAGGTTGGCCAGCCGGTCGAGACGTCGGTCCCATTGGCGGGCCAGCGTGTTCAGCCATTGGGATGCTTCCTTGAGTGTTTGTGTCTGCGGCTCGTAGCGCACCTCGCGTCCGCTTCGGCGGGGGCGTACGAGCCGTGCCTCGCTGAGCACCTCTAGGTGTTTGCCTACGGCCTGCCTGCTGATGGGCAGGCCGCGGGCCAGCTCGCTGGCGCTGGTACCGCCGTTGCGGATGAGTGTCTGGAACAGCTCGCGCCGGGTGTCGTCGGCCATCGCGAAGAACACGACCGACTCTGGCGAGTGCTGCCGGGTGATGGTCATGGCGCCACCACCCCGTCGAGTTCGTCGAGCAGTGCGACCAGGTCGCCGAGTTCGATGCGCCAGCCCTCGATGTGGTCGTCGAGCGCCACTCGGTGACGCGCTTGTGGGAAGGACGCGAACCCGGACTCGGTCACATGCACACGGGTGCCCTCGCCGGCATCGGTCAGGGTGAACTCCACCAAGGTGGACGGGCTGTCTTCCAGTGCGACATCGGGGTCTTCGGCCCAGCGGAAGCTGAACAGGTGCGGGCGTTCCACCTTCTCGATCCGGGCGGAGAACCAGCCGTGTTCATCCCAGCCGAACCGGGCCGGGGCACCTTCGCGGAGGTCGAACTCGGCATGCTGGCCGAACCACCGCCCGACGTAGGTGGGCTCGGTGAGTACCGCCCAGACTCGCTCGATAGGCGCCCGGACCACCACCTCGCGTTCGATGCTGTCTTGCATCCGTCAGTCTCCTTCGTAAGTTCTAAGTGCAATCACATGGTTGCACGTCCGGTGCTTTAGTGCAACTCATGGGTTGCGCATTTGCATTCTCGGTGCCGCCAAGCTCGGGCTTGTCGCTAGCAGGCAGGGGATTCCACGCCGTGCTGCCTCGTGGGCGGGGAGGGGCAGCTCATGCGCATGCCGGGCGGGCGTCGCCAGCGAGCGCTGGCGCGGCGATAGGGTTCGGGGGGTGACAGAACGCTTCTTGGTCGTGCCTGCGGCCTACATCGTGTTCCTCCGGGGCGGAGCCGCCGGCGATGAGGTGTTGCTGCAGCTGCGCCAGAACACCGGGTACATGGATGGCCATTGGGCCATGGCCGCGGCCGGGCATGTGGAAGCGAAGGAGACGGTGTTCGAGGCGGCGTGCCGCGAAGCGGGTGAGGAACTGGCGCTGGCCGTGGACCTCTCGCAGCTGAAGCCCTTGTGTGTCATGCACCGGACCGGCGGTACGGGCCTGCCGGTCGACGAACGGGTGGACTTCTTCTTCGAATGCCGCGAATGGTCGGGGACGCCCAGGCTCGTGGAGCCGGAGAAGGCCGCGGACCTGCGATGGTTCACCCTCGGCGAGTTGCCGGTGCCGATGGTTCCGCACGAAAGCCTCGTGCTCGATCACATCCGTGCTGGTGCGGTGCCGCCGGTGCTGACGTTCGGATTCGGCCGCTGAAAGGTCCTGTCTCGATGTGCCGGCATCGCGGTTGCTGTTGCCACCGCGATGTCGGCACTTCGGCACCTGAGTGCGGGTCGATCAAGCGGCTAGCGGTTGCCCCGGCGGCCCTTGAGCTTGGGCTGCGCCTTGACCTGACTGTCTCTCAGCGGACCACCTCTGCGGTCGAGGGATGGCTGTTCGGCGCCGGCCTTGCCCTTACCTTTGGCGCGGCGGGCGGCGCGGTTCGACGGTGCGCTCGTGGAATCGCTGGAATGCTGGTTCGGCGAAGACATGGTTGGGGACCTCCTGAGGTGCTTGTGAGCACTGGCCAGACCGCTACGTCTGCCAAAGAGCCACGGCGATGGGCCGATGCTCGGTGGACATGCAGGGCGGCGAAGACGCGAACCGGTCCGCATGGACGGCGTCGCGATCAGGAGAAATCACATGCTGGCGACAGTACACGACCGTTGTCAGCCGTGTACAGCAGTTTTCCGCGGCGGCGCATCGGGCGATGCGCCGCCGCTCGAGCTCCGGTGTGTCAACAATCGCCGCGCTGGGCCGTCAGATCGCATATTCCGGGGCCCGTATTCCAGGTCAGGCCACCGCGGGCGTTGGTGCCGAACGGGCGTCTGGCTTCCACGTCGGTATTGGCGCCTGAATCCTGGGACAGCCAGTAGCGCAACTCGGTGGTGTTGCTGCCCTCCAGCTTGATCACGTAGAACGGTGCGGCGATGGGGGAGCGCCCGCCTCCCGGTGCGGCCCACCAGGCCGATCCCTGGGCTTTGGCCGGGTCGACGAAGGCGCAGTCATGGGCTGCGCCCCGGTACCAGCAACGGCGCATCTCGGTGCCGCCGCGCCGGTCCACACCGTCGACCGCGGTGACGCCACTCAGTGCGCGCTGGTATGTGTCTTCGCATGCTCCTTGGCGGCAGGCCACCCAGTCGGTCCACGCGTGTGATCGGGCTGCTGCCGGCGACGCTCCGCTGTTGATCCGGGTGCAATATTTGTTGACGATGAACGGCGCCATCCGGTTGGCCGCGTACCGCGAATCCATGGCCTCGGCGGCGGTGTAGTCCGTGCCGAGCCCAGCCGAGTCGAGTTGCCACATGCCGATACCCGGATGGAACCAGAGGCCGGGAGCACGGTTCTGCGGATCCCCCAGCGAGGACTGGGTGTCGTATCTCGAGAGTGTCATCGGCGACGGAGCCGCTCCGGACGGTGCGACTTCCGGCCAGGTCATGGCGATCACCAAGGCGGTGGCGGCATTGTGTGAGATGGAGCATGAGGCCTGGTCGGCGGCTTGTGCGGCAGCGTCGCGGACGTAGCCCAGCGGTACGGCGCCGAAGCGTAAATCTTGGTTCTGGGGCACCCATGCGTTGGCCAGCTTCAGCTCTTCCACCGACGCGGTGTCGTCCGGAGTGGCGTCGCCGGCCGTCGCATGTGTGGCCACGCCCGAAGCCGCCAGGCACGTCAAAGCGGCAGACACGATGATTCGGGAAACCCTGGTGCTGGCGGTCACATCAGACTCCTTTACTGCCGGCAGCTCGATGACGGAACAACCACGTGACAGTGTCCTTGACAAATGCCCGACGCGTCTTGCAAACAGCGGATTCGGTCACGAAACAGTCAATTGCGAAACATGTGCGAGGGGGTGGGGGCTTATCTCATCTCTCACGACGACAGTGCGGACATACCTGGAGGTAGGTATGGTACGGTCGCGGGATGAATCAGCAGATCCCTGGAGACTCGGCCCGCCCGGCCGGCCAGCCAGGTGGAGCGGGCAGCCGTGACCGACTGATCGCGGCGGCGCAGGAGCTCTTCTGGAGCCAGGGTGTCGCCGTGACCAGCCCGCGCCAGGTGATGGCGGCCAGTGGTGTCGGGCAGGGCAGTTTCTACCACCACTTCCCTTCCAAAGAAGACTTGACCTCCGCCGCGATCGCCGCCACCGCGGCGGAGGCGCTGTCCCAGGTCCGGAATTCGCTGGGTGAGGCCGAAACCCCGGTTGAGCAGTTGCGCGGCTACCTGTCGCGGCCTCGGGCGGCGTTGCGGGGATGCCGTGTAGGGCGGCTTGTGTACGAACAGCACGTGGTCGACCATCAGGTGCTCAGGAAACCTGTCGAAGAATACTTTTCCGCGCTGATCGACATGATCCAAGCGGTGTTCGCCGACCTCCCTGACACGTCGTCCGCGGAGGCTCGTCGCCGGGCGTACGCAGCCGTGGCGACCGTACAAGGCGGCTATGTGCTGAGCCGGGCGCTCGGTGATCCAGAAGCCTTGACCCGTGCCGTGGAGGGGCTCCTCGACATGCTCGAGACATCCGCGGCTGTCCCCGATGCTCGTGAGAGGAATTCAGGTGCCGAGTCAGACCAACACACGTGACTTGCTGCGTGGATTGCCGGTCTTCCCTGCCGCCATGCCGGAGTTCGACCCGGACAGCGCGCCGGAAGACCCCGTGACCTTGTTCGGTGTGTGGCTCGAATCCGCGATCCACGCCGGTGTCCCGGCCCCGCACGCGGTCACGCTCTCGACCGTCGACGGTCACGGCCGGGCCGCGGCACGGGTGCTGATCGTGAAAGACGCCGACAGTTCGGGGTGGTCGTTCGCCACGCACGCCGACAGCCCGAAGGCCCGGCACATCGCCGCGAACGCCAGCGTCGCGCTGACCTTCTTCTGGGTGCAGCAGGGGCGCCAGATCCGGCTTCGGGGCACCGCGACCCCGATGGATGCCGCCACCAATGCTCGCGACTTCCGTGCCCGCCCGGCGGACTCACGCGCGGCCACCCTGGTCGGACGGCAGAGCGAGACGCTGGGCGACGAGTCCGAGTACCGCAGCGCACTGGCACGAGCGACCGAGCAAGTGGCGGCCGACCCTGAGATCGTCTCGCCGTCGTGGACGGTCTACCGGGTTCAGCCGGCGTCGGTCGAGTTCTGGCAAGGTTCACATGACCGTGCCCACATCCGGCTGCTTTACGACAAGCCAGCCGGAACCTGGCGGAAGCGGAGACTGTGGCCGTGACCCCGGACGTTGAGGTGGTGCTGGAAGAATGCGCATCGGCCGGCGGGGTGTTGCGTGACGTGCTGGCCGCTGTGGACGATGAGTTCGTCAATGCCCCATCGGCGTTGCCGGGATGGTCGCGCGGTCACGTCTTGGCCCACATCGCCAATGTGGGCGACGCCGCGGCCCGGCAAGTGGAGTACGCTGCCCGGGCTGAGCTGGTCGAGTTCTATGACGGTGGACGCGAAGGTCGCAACGCTGCCATCGAGGCGGGTGCGGTCCTACCTGCTTCCGAACACCAGGAACGTCTCGCGCGAGTGTTCGACCGGCTGGAACAGACGTGGCCGCCGCCCGGCTCAGCCTTGTGGGATCAGCGGGTCAGCTACCGCGAGGGAACAGTGTTCGGGGTGGCTCTGGCTTGGTGGAGGGAGACACGAATCCACCTGGTCGACCTCGACGCCGGGATCGGAGCCGACACCTGGAGCGAGACCTTCTGCCGCCACCTGTTCGAGTTCCTGGCACCCCGACTGCCTTCGGGGACGACGGTCGAGTTGCGGCCGAATGGTCACGAGCCGTGGCGAGCACCGGATGCGCCGTCGACGCCTCCGTATGTGTCCGTCCATGGGGACATACACGACATCGCCATGTGGCTCGCCGGTCGTGTGCCAGCGTGCATGCCGGTGGCCTTCGTCGATGGCCAGCGGCGTGTCTTGCCGGCGCTTGACCCATGGCCCTCGGCGCGGTGACGCGAGGGCAGCGCCGAGCGCGGGCCTGAAGCCGCTGCGTATCGTCTAGAGTGAGCCGGATGGTGGCGCCTGATCTCGTCCTCGCGTTCACCGCCGCATCCTTTGTGCTGATCGTGGTTCCCGGGCCGATGGTCCTGTTCGTGATCAGCCGGGCCCTGGCGTACGGCCGGCGGGCGGCGGTGACCACTGTGCTCGGCGGTACCGCGGGCACGTTCGTGCTGGCTGCGGCGGTAGCGGTGGGCGTCGGCGCGATTGTTCAGACGTCGATCGTGGTGTTCACCGTCATGAAGCTGCTCGGTGCGGCGTATCTGGTCAACCTCGGATTTCAGGCCATTCGGCACCGTCGGGCACTCCGGGAGGCCTTCGAGGCAGGTGGGCGCGAGATCGGTGGACGGCGGACCTGGTGGGAGGGGTTCGTGGTGGGTTTGACCAACCCGAAGACAGTGATCTTCTTCGCCGCCATCCTGCCCCAGTTCGTCGATCCGGCTCGCGGGCACGCGAGCGTGCAGATGCTGCTTCTCAGCGCGATTTTCTGCGTGGTCGCGCTGACGCTGGACACGATGTGGGGGTTGGCCGCGGGGACGGTCCGCGGCTGGTTCGCCCGTTCTCCGAGAAGGCTTGACCTGGTCGGTGGCGCCGCGGGGCTCACCATGGTCGGCCTCGGCGTCGGTCTGGCGGCCACCGGACGCAAAGAGTGAGCACTGTGCTGTATCGCTGATACACGTCAAGGACGTGGCGCGGGCGGCCAGCCGCCTGATCACTCGCCCCTTACCCGGAAGACCCGGCGCAGCGGTCGCTCCTTGTAGCCGCCGTCTTTCAGGCCGGCGCGGCGTTCGAACACGTTCCGGGATGCGGGATCGCCGGTCAGCAACCATGAGTAGGCCGCCGCCAGGCCGTATAGGGGCAGCATGGCCGGGCCTAGGCACCAGGCGTACTGCGTGGCGTGGCGCTCTTCGTGAAGCAGCAACCGCGGGCGACGCGCCAGCTTCGCCTCGTCGAGGCGCACGAGGATCACGTTGCCAACGGTGAAGGCGGGGGCCGGAGGCAGCGGGAAGCGGTAGTGCCTGGCCAGGAACAAACCGTGTTCACCGCGTTCGATCTGTGCTCTGCCGATAACGCTGACCAGCAACCCGAGTGGCGTGGACAAGTTGACCCAGTTGACGACCTCGCGAACACGGTGGCGCTTCTGCACGTCGTCATTGTGCCCGTGCTGACCTCCGCGGCGATATGTCCGCGAGGGATCGGCGTCGCCCTGGCTGCCGCTCAACCCGGGGTTTGCTCGGGCGGCACACCGGTAATGATGTTGGTGTGAAGCGGACTAGCAGGCTGCTGGCGCGCGGCCGGCACCTCCCGGTGCTCGTCGCCACCGTTGCTGCCCGAATATGGAGGGCTGAGTCATGATCGTCCTCGCGGTACTTCTCCTTGCCGCTGTGATCGCGCTGATTGCCACCGTGGTGGTGGAGGGCGGCGGCACGGTGACCATCGAGGCCCTCGGCTTCAGCGTGGAGTCCACTGTCTGGGCTGTCTTCGTCGGCGGGCTTGCGGCCGGGCTGCTCCTGGTGGCGGGCCTGGCTGTGCTCGCCGTCGGGCTCCGCCAGGTACAGGAACGCAGACGGGAGATCGAGTATCTTCGCAAGAAGGTCGCCGAGCACGAGAAGAACGAACGCGACGACGAGCCGCCGGAGACGGTGTCGGCGCAGTCGGTGCCGGAAACCGGCGGTTGGGCGCGTGATCATGGGCTGGGCAGACCTCGCCCCGCACGTTGACCGGTTCTGGGGCCGTTAGCGGCTCGCCATGGCGACTCTGAGCCCGAGCGCGACGAAGACGGTGCCCGTGACCGCCTCGAGCCTGCGGCGTACGGCCGGGCTGGTGAACCACCCGCGGGCTCGCCCGACGACGCTGGCGAGTCCGAGGTATATACCGATCTCAATGGCGACCTGAAGCAGCGCCAACGCCGCGGTGGTGGCGAACAGTGGCTGATCAGCCGGTACGAACTGTGGGTAGAAGGCGACCATGAAGGCCGCGGCCTTGGGATTCGCGAGCATCACGACGAGGCCCTCGCCGAACGCCTTCCACCAGGCGAGGCACTGACTCTGCCCAGCGCCGGCCGGGATGTCCTCCCGGGGCACGGCACCGCGGCTTTTCCACACCGAACGCCACGCCTTGACTCCGAGGTAGAGCAGGAACGCCGCGCCGAGCACCCGGAGCACCACAAAGGCCGCCTCTGACGCGGCGACCAGCGCGGCCAGCCCCCCGGCTGCCAGCAGCGCCCAGATATACAGGCCTGTTTGCAGGCCCAGAACGGTGGGCACGGCCCGGGTGAAGCCGCCTTCCGCGGCGCGCCGCACCACGAGCACCATCGCTGGTCCCGGCGACGCTGAAATCAATATCACGGCGAGAACGAAGACCGGGAGCGTAGCCACGAGTTCCATGTCCGGAATCCTGATGAACGAAAGGCCTCAGGGCAACCTGTTATTCGCGCCCGCTCGTGCCGAACGCACTACCTCACCGGCGAGTCTTGCGCAGAGGCACACCCAGCGGAATGTCGCACCACGGACCACCGGCACGGTTCAGTGTCGGATCGGAGACGAAGTCCGGCTCGCCGTGCTCGGCGACGATCGCGTCCAGGTAATCCTCGGCGTCGTCGACCGGGAGATATCCGATGGCGGCGCCCTCGTCGAGTGAGCCCCATCCGCGGGTGTTCCGGCTCACGCCCCAAACGATCCGGAAGCCCGGCTGCTGGTTGGCAAGACACGCTTCCAAGAGCCGGGTGGCGTCGCCGACGGAAAGCCACCAGGAAAGGTCGCGATGGGTGAGCGGCACCGGGCGGAAGGTGCCGATACGCACGCAAGTGACGTCCAGGCCGAACCGGTCGGCGTAGAGCTGCCCGGCTGTCTCGAGGGCGGCCTTGCTCCATGCGTACAGCGTGTCCGGCCGGGCAGGTGTGCCGGCCGGCAAACGTTCCGACACGTCGGTGCGGTGGGTGAAGCCGACCACATGATGCGACGACGCCAACACCACTCGCTTTACACCGGCCAGCCGAGCGGCCTCCAATACGTTGTGGGTGCCGTGGATGTTCAGCTGAGTCACGGTGCCGAAATCGGACTCGGCCGATGCCCCGGCCAGGTGAATGACGGCGTCGGCTCCCGCGCAGACGTCGGCCATGGCGGCAGCGTCGGTGATTGAGGCGGACACGAATTCCTCGTCGACGGCACGGCTGCCGGCGTCGTCGGCCCGCACCAGGTCGACGAGTCTCAGCAGGCGGCCAGGACTCGCCAGCTTGGGACGCAGCTGGCGCCCCATACGTCCGGACGCTCCGGTGACAACGACGGTCTGGACGGCACCGGTCACCTGGCGATTCCTTTCATCGGATTCCCTCCCGGCGCAGACGGGCGGCGAGCGCCTGTGCACGCGAGACAAGCGTCTGGGAGATCTGGCTGACCTCGGCATCGCTGGCGAGGCCGGCGGGCATGGAGCAGCTGATCGCGTCGGTGGCGGGGATGCGGTACCCGACTGCGGTGGCTACGCAGGCGACGCCGATGGTTCCGTGCTGTCTTTCTACGGCCCATCCATTCGTGCGCACCGACTCGAGATGCCGATGCAACATGGCGCGATCGGTGATGGTGTTCGGAGTGTGGGCGATCAGCGGGTCGGGCAACACGGCGTCGACCTCCGGCTCAGTGAGCTCGGCCAGGAGCGCATGGCCCAGGGCGGTGATATGAGCCGGGAGCTGCCGCCCTACCCGGGAGACGGTTCGCGTGTGGTCGCGCGCCTCTCGACTGGCCAGGTAGAGCACGTTCGCTTCGACGCGCCGGGCGAAGTGGAAGGTATAGCCGAGCTCATCGCGTAGGTCTTCGAGAGTCGCGTGGACGTGCGGCAGGGCGGGGTCTTTGTCGAGGTACGACGTTCCGGCCAGCAACGCCCGCGGGCCGACCGTGAAAGCCGAGCCTGTCTCGTCGGCTTCCACCCAGCCGAGGTCGCGGAGAGTGCGGATGAGGGCGTGCAAGCTGGATCGGGGATAACCGGTGATCGCTTGCAACTCGGACATGGTGACGCGGTGGCGGGAGCCGGCCAGCGCTTCGAGGATCTTCACCGTCCGCCCGGCGGACTTGACTCCGCGGCCGTCCGGCGGGACGACGGCGGCATCGGCAGGTGCGTCAGCCATGAACAACTCCTTCTCCGGCTTGCGGCGCACGCCGGCTGTGGGCGATCGCGGCGCTGACACGAGCCGTTGACCAGCAGCGGTCCTCCCACCTACCTTATAAGTGCAAGCCTGCCATATATCAAGACTTTGTCCATATATGTGGACACGGAGGTTCTGAGTGCGTATCGACGGCCTGCTGTCGTTCCCCCTGACGCCTTTCACGGCCGACGACGCCGTCGATCTAGACGTGTTGGCGGACCATATCTCGCAGCAGGTCGACGCCGGTCCGTCGGCGCTGTTCGTGGCCTGCGGCACCGGCGAGTTCACCGCCCTCTCGCTGCCGGAGTACCGAGAGGTGGTCTCGACGGCCGTGGGTGTCAGCGCGGGCCGGGTGCCAGTATTCGCGGGTATCGGTGGCGGGCCGAAGCTGGCTCGCGAATTCGCCGTGGCGGCTGCGCAGGCCGGCGCCGACGGTGTGTTGCTGCTGCCGCCGTACCTGGTGGCGTGCACCCCGGGTGGCTTGCTCGAGCACATTCGCTACGTTGCCCGCTCTAGCACCGTGCCGGTCGTCGTCTACCAGCGGGCCAACGCCATCCTCGATGTTCCTGCCGCCGTCGCACTGCTGGATGTGCCGCAGGTGGTCGGAATCAAGGACGGTCACGGCGACGTGGACCTGATGACCCGGCTGGTCACGGCCATACGCACCAGTGGACATCCGCGGGGCCCGGACTTCGCGTTCTTCAACGGCCAGCCGACGGCTGAGCTGTCCGCCTACGCCTACCGTGCTATCGGCATCGCCGGCTATTCGTCGGCCGTCCTCGCGTTCGCGCCGGATATCTCGGTGGCCTTCTACCGGGCCTTCACCGAAGGCGACGACGACCTGGCGCACCGGCTGCTGGCCGACTTCTATGTGCCTTTAGAGCAGTTGCGGGACAAGGTGCGTGGTTATGCGGTGGCGCTGCCCAAGGCCGGAGCCAGGTTGGCTGGGCTCGACGTGGGTCGCGTGCGCCCACCGCTGGTGGAACCGGCGGATGAGGACGTGCGCGCTCTGGCGGCGATCATCGAACAGGGCCGGAAGGTCATCGGATGAGCGCGCTGGAGATCACCGGCGTCGACATCACTCCGGTCGCGTTCCCCGATCCGCCGCTGCTCAACGTCGCCGGGGTGCACCAGCCGTGGGCGCTGCGCAGCATTATCGAGATACGTACCGGTGACGGCTTGGTGGGGCTGGGGGAGAGCTACGGCGACGCGGGACACCTAGATCGGCTCCGCCAGGTGGCGGGCGAATTGCCGGGATTGGATGTCTTCGATCTCGCCCAGTTGCGCCGACGCGTCGCACGCGTCGTCGGTGGCGCAGCCGCGGCGGATCGGCATGGGCTGACCGGCGGGTCGAGCGAGCGCAAGACCGAACTGAGCGCCTTCTCTCCGTTCGAGGTGGCGATGCTGGACCTGCAAGGCCAGGCCATCGGCCGTCCGGTCAGCGATCTGCTTGGCGGCAGGGTTCGCGACACGGTGCCGTTCTCGGCCTACCTCTTCTACAAGTGGGCGGCTCACCCGGGCGCCGAGCCGGACGAGTGGGGCGAGGCGCTCGATCCTGAGGGGATCGTCGAGCAGGCGCGGCGGATGATCGAACTGTATGGATTCGGGTCGGTGAAGCTCAAAGGTGGTGTGTTCCCGCCGGAACGGGAGATCGCTGCCATCCGCGCGCTACGCGCGGCATTCCCGGCGCTTCCGCTGCGTATCGATCCGAACACGGCATGGACGGTCCAGACGTCGGTCAAGGTGGCGGAGGAGACAGATGGGCTCCTCGAGTATCTCGAGGACCCGACGCCCACCATCGCCGGGATGGCCGAGGTCGCGAAGCGGGCGCCGATGCCCCTGGCGACCAACATGTGCGTGGTGGAGTTCGCCCACCTGCCGTCGGCGATCGAACAGGGCGCCGTCGGCGTCGTCCTCGCCGATCACCACTACTGGGGCGGGCTCAAGATGTCCGCTCAGCTGGCTGCCATCTGTGAGACCTGGGGTCTCGGGCTGTCCATGCATTCGAACAGCCACCTCGGAATCAGCTTGGCGGCGATGACACATCTGGGTGCGGCCACGCCGCATCTGTCGTATGCCGCGGACACACATACGCCGTGGCAGAACGGCGTCGACGTCGTCGCGAACCCGCTGGTGTTCACCGGTGGCGCGGTGCCGGTGCCGACCACACCTGGCCTGGGTGTGTCACTGGACCGGGACGCGTTGGCTCGCCTGCACGAGAACTACGTGCGTTGTGGCATCCGGGAGCGCGACGACACCGGTTACATGCAGAGGTTCCAGCCCGGCTTCACCAGGAACGACGCGCGCTGGTAACCCCATGATCATGAACACTTGGTGACCATATTGGTTACCAAGTGTTCATGATCATGGGGAGAGGTGGTTAGTAGTGGACCCAGCCGCCGTCGACGTTCAGCACCTGGCCGGTGATGAACGAGCTCTCGTCGCTGGCGAGGAACACGAACGCACCCGTGAGATCGTCGGCGTATCCGCGGCGTTTGAGTGATTGCGCCGAGACGATACGCTCGAAGACCGCTTGTGGATCGGGGGCGACCTCGGCTTCGTGCTCGGTGCGGATCGCGCCCGGCATCACGGCGTTCACCCGGATCGAGTCGCCGCCCATCTCCCGTGCCAGCGCGCGGGTGAGTCCCACGATGCCGGCCTTGCTGGCGGTGTAATGCACGGCCCCGGGCTGACCGGTCTCGACCATGACGCTCGTGACGTTGATGACGCAGGCGTGCTCGCTGGCGCGCAGATCAGGGTAGGCCGCGCGGGTCAGGAGCCAGGATCCACGCAGATTGACCTGGTGAACGTGGTCCCATTCCTCGACCGTGAGCTCGTGCCACGGGGCGCGTGATGACGCCGCCGCGTTGTTGACGACGATGTCGATGCCGCCGAACTCCGATCGGGTGACGGCAGCCAAACGCTCCACCGCGTCCGGGTCGGCCAGGTCTGCTGCCAACGGGAGGACGTGAGCACCAGCGGCGGCGAGTTCGGCCGCCAGCTTTTCGGCCTGTTCGGTCGGTTCAGGGCGGGGTTCGTGTGCCACGGCCACGGCCGCGCCCTCAGCGGCGTAAGCGCGTGCGACGGCGGCGCCGATACCGCGTGAGGCGCCGGTCACGATGGCAACCCGGTCAGTCAGGCGTGCGGCTGTCATTTGAACGTCCCCGTCTCGACTGCGGCTTTGGCTTTGCCAAGTCCGGCGTGCCGGGTGCGGGCTTGGAACAGCCTGCCGGCCAGTGGTTCGCGGGCGCTTCGTGATTCGTCGTACCCTTCGCGTGCTGTGGTGATGAGAAGGTCGCGGCCGTCCGGTCCGCCGAACTCGACGCTGGTGCATTGCGGGGTGTCGAGGTCGATCACCACATCCAGCATGGCCATGGCGTCGTACCGGCGGATCTGGCCGGACGAGTACATGGCCACCCAGATCCCGCCGTCGGTGTCCATCGCGATACCGTCCGGCAGGCCGTCGTCCCGCGCGAAATCGAGGAATGGTTCGCGGTCGAGCACCCGGCCGGAGCGGCTGTCGACTTCGTGAGCCCAAATGGTGCGTTCTCCTGTGTCGACGTGGTAGAGCCGCTTCTCCCCGGGGCCCCACGCCATCCCGTTGGTCAGGGTAAAGCCGTCGGCCGCTTCGTGGACGACGCCGTCCGGCTCGATCCGCAGGAGGACGCCCGCCAGCGGGGCCCGATCGGGGGCGATGGCGCCAATCCACAGGCGTCCGTGAGAATCCGCCACGCCGTCGTTGACCAGCCAGCCGTCCTCGAGGGGAAGCTCACACCATGGCCCGAGCGGGCGCCATTCGCCGTCGGCTCCCTGCCGGAGGAGATACAGGTCCGTGCCCCGAGCCACGACAACGCCCCCGCTTCGCTCGGGATGAACCAGTGATGTGCGCTCACCTGTTTGCCATACCGCGACGGCCGGTCCACCCGGGCGGCGGCACCACACCCCGTCGGTGGCGTCGACCCACCACCATGTGTCGCCGTCCCAGCGTGGGCTCTCACCGAGGACGGTGCGCGGGCCATCGCGCTCAGCGACTAGCTCGGCATGCACGCCATGCACATCCTTCGAATAGACGGTAGCCGTGTCATCAGATGTAATGAGCGATTCATTAATCAAATGTAACGTGTCTTTCATGGAGTGAGCCGGCCAGTTGTCCGGTGCTAGCGCTCGGCGTGGCTCGCGAGGGCGGCGTCGATGCGCTCAGTGGCAGCCCGGAGTTCGTCGTCCCCATGCGCGGCCGACACGTACCAGACGCCCCGTGGCGCAACCCAGACGCCGTGGTTGGCCAGTGTCTTCGCGAACTCGGCGTAACCCGCCAGGTCGAGCTTCGCCAGGCCGGTGTGGTCGTGGATGACCTCGGAGTCGCCGAACGAGACATGGAAAGCTGCCGGCAGCCCCTGGATGCGGAGCGGGACCCCGTGCCGGGCGGCAAGCTTCTCGATGCTCTCCATCAGCTTGGATCCGTGTGCTTCGACACCGGCATACGGCGGATGCTCGCGGAGCAAGCTCAATGACGCGATGACGGCGGCGCAGGCGGGGATCGACGAATTGAACGTTCCCGCGTGGGTGACCGCGCCTGCGAGCATGTCCATCAGACTGGCCTTGCCGGCCAGCGCGGCCACCGGCCAGCCGCCGGCCATGGCTTTGCCGTAGACCGCGAGATCCGGCGTGACGCCGAAGCGCTCTGCCGCTCCGCCGAGGGCAAGGCGGAAGCCGGTGATGACTTCGTCGAAGATCAGCACGACGCCGCGCTGGTCGCACAGCCGGCGGACGTTCTCGAGATATCCGGGAACCGGAGGTATCACGCCGGTGTTGCACATGACCGGCTCCACGATCACGGCCGCGATGTCGTCATGCTCGGTGAGCACTGTGTCGAGCGCGGCGGCGTCGTTGAACGGAACGACGTAGCTGTCCTGAAGGTGATGTGGCAGCTGACCCGCGCTGGCCGGTTCGGATTGGCCGTCGACGGTGGTGCTCAGCACGTTGTCCAGCCAGCCGTGGTAGGCGCCGCCGCAGCGGACGAACTTGGTGCGCCCGGTGGCGGCCCGGGCCAGGCGGAGCGCCGCCTGGTCTGTCTCGGTGCCGGTCACGCCGAAACGCACCTTGTCAGCCCAGCCGAGGCTGTCGAGCAGCAACTCGCCCGCCTGATTCTCCAGCACGTGCTGTGCGCCGAACACGGAGCCGCGCCGCATTTCGCGGGCGACGGCCTCGGTAACCGACGGCGGGGCGTGCCCAAGGAAGTTGGGGCCCTGGCCGAGCAGGTAATCGACGTAGTCATGGCCGTCGGTGTCGTACAGCCAGGCGCCGCTGCCGCGCTCGAAGAAGACCGGAGGGCTGGCCAGCCGTACGTTGGAGTGCACCCCGCCTGGTGTGAGGCTGCAAGCGCGTTCGAAGAGCTCAGCGGATCGGGCGCGCGTCAACGTCGACACCAGACACCTAACCTTCCCAGTCGTGACGAGAACTCAGGGAGTCCCATCTAATAAAATCTCATTGCTGTCTATTGAAACCACACCCTACGACACGACGCGGCCCTTGGCAAAGAAGTTTCACTGACTGAAACCCCAGCGCCTCTGGATGCGATGACCGTTGGCGGATTCTGGTTGGGCTCACCCACGGGTGGGGCGTGGGAGAGGGGGTTACCAGGTAGCGTCTGGTTCGAAGGGGAACATGGGGCGCCGCCGGTGGCGGTAGGTGAAGGAGGACAGGTCGGCGCTGGTCGAGCCGGGCGAGGCCACCCAGATGAGAGCGGTGGCGATCGGCTCGAAAGCCGCGCGCGGAGAATGTACACCCTTGGCCGCGATGATCTTCGCCTCGGTCGGCTCGATTCCGACATTGCGGAACTGCACCTGGCTTCGAGTGCCTTCTGGCCGGGAATGGATGGCGAGCTCGAACCCGTCATCGGTGCGGACGCCCGCCGACGCCCCCAGGTCGAAGAACCGGCTGCCACCATGTGTGGGGGTCGGGTCCTCGAACTTGCCATCGGTGACGGCGATGACTTCGCCGGTGATGGGGAACGGGGCGCCGTGCCGGTTGTCGACCTTGCCACCCACGGCCAGATCGACGCGCCCGCCGACGCCGGCAGCCGCACACGCCTGTACGGCCTCTGGGTCGTAGAGCGATTCGATCAGGCCGCCGACGGCGAGTCTTCGCGCCGCGTGCAGCACGTGGGTGGAGTCTCCCGGGCTCCCGCCGCCGACGTTGTCGCCCATATCGAGGATGACGACGGGGCCGTCGGGGGCCGCCGCGGCTTCCAGCAGCGCGTCGTCGATGCTGTGCGCGTCACCGACGAACGACTCTCGCATATCCCATGCGGCATGGGCGAGAGCCTGCGCGACATCGGCGGCCAGCCCGGGGTCGTCCTCGGCGATCGCGAGAAACGACATACCCATCTCGGGCACATCCGCGTACGGGAATCCCTCGACCACGCTGACGGACAGGATGCCTGGACGTCGTTCCTGCTCACGCGCCAGCCGCAGCAGCCCTGCCATCGGCTCGTCGGCGGTACCCTGCCGCAGAATGTTGATCACCAGTGGCGGATCGGCCAGCGCCAGCACCGGTCTGATCTCACCGCGGATCTGCCGCCCGATCAGCCGCGCGCAAGCCAGGCCTTGTTCGCGGGCGTCGACATGTGGATTGGTCTGGAACACGGTGATGACGTCGGCGGCCCGCACCATCCGATCCGAGATGTTCGCATGCATGTCGAGCGTGACCCCGACCGGAACTCCGGGTCCCACCACATCACGGACCCGACTGATGAACTCACCGTCGGCGTCGAGGTGATGTTCGGCGACAGCGGCGCCGTGCTGGGGCAGCAGGACGCCGTCCCAGGGGCCGTGTTCGCGCAGCGCGCCGAGCATCCGGCGGGTCAGGTGCTCGAACGCCTCCTCGGTGCTGATGCCGGTGGGGGTCAGCCAGCTGAAGACCAGCGGCACGATCTCGACGCCGGGTTCTTCGGCCTCGTAGGCGAAGAACCCGGCCAGGATCGACTCGGAGGTGGCGTAACGGTCCCGGATCGCGGCACCTTCGAAGATGCCGCATCGCTGCCAGACGTCGAGGCTGGCCTGAACCGGGGCGAACGAGTTGGCCTCATGGCCGAAACCCACCGCCGCCAGGCGCATCAGGCGGACACTTTCGCGACGAGCTCGATCTCGACGGGAACGCCGAGCGGGAGGCTCGCCACACCGACCGCGGAGCGCGCATGCCGGCCCTGCTCGCCGAGCACGTCGATCAGCAGGTTGCTCGCGCCGTTCGCGACCGCCGGCTGGGTGGTCAGCCCCGAGACGGCGTTGACGAACACCGTCAGCTTCAGGATGCGTTCGACCGGTTCCAGCGAGCCGAAGGTCTCGATCAGCCGGTACAGGCCGTTGGCCGCGGCCTTGCGTGCTTCCTCGGCGGCCTGCTCGACGGTGACATCGTCACCCACCTGCCCCAGCAGGGGAGCCTCCTCGCCGACGAAGGCCACCTGGCCGGAGACGTAGGCCACGCCGTCCTGCACGACGACCGCCTCGATGGGCGCACCCGGCGGCAGCTTCGCGGGGGCGTGGGGCATGGCAGCGGTCAGTCGCGCGTCAGGAGTGTTCATGTGTACCTCTCAACTCGGTTGTGGAACTAGATGGAACTGGGACAAACTCCGGGTTCGGCTGATGAGCGTCGCTAGAAGTAGGTCCGGATGGCGGAGACGACCCGGTGGTCGTCGTCGACCACCGGGATCGCCCGCCATTTGTCGAATGTGGTGCAAGGATGTGAGACGCCCATGATCACGAGATCACCGACCTGAAGTTCCCCCTCGGGCGCCGCTGCGGTGTGGAGAAATCCGTGCTGGTCATTGAAATGATCGACGACGACGCCGGAGAGCGCGGCGAGGCTGTCGCCGCGCATCCGGGACAGAGGCACCGGCATCCGGCCGTCGGTGGAGATATCGCGTTTGCCGGCGTCGACGATCGCCAACCCGGGCTCCGGCGTGGACAGAACTCGGGACCACACATGCAAGGCGGGCCGGAAGTCATGTGCGGCGTCACCGGCGAACGGCGAGACTTCCCGATAGGCCCCGTGGTCATGGGTGATGTAGCAGCCGGATCGGATCACGACTTCGACGGGCCGGGGGTATCGGTGCCGATCGGCGGTGAAGACCTCGACCACCTGATCGAAGAACGCGCTGCCGCCCGCGGACAGGATCGCCGGCCGGTGCGCGGGAAACGCCTCAGCGCTCATGAGCTGCTCGGCGGCCTCGCGGATGGTCCCAAGGAATTCGCGGACGGGGGCGACGACGTCCGGCACCCGCCTGGAGCCGATGACTCCCTCGAATCCGGCGACGCCGGCCAGTTCCAGCTCGGGTGCCGCCGCCACGGCACGGCCTACCTCGACAGCCACCGCGGTGTCCCGGGCACCGGCCCGGCCCCCCGGGACGCCCATCTCGACCAGCACCGGGACCGGCCGCCCGGATGAGCATTCGCTTAATACCTGCCGCATCGACTCGACGGCCGCGACGGAATCGGCGAAGACGAAGATCTCGACATCGGGGTCGGCACGCATGCTCTCGGCCACCCAGCGTAGTCCGACCGGGTCGAGACATTCGTTGGCGATGATGACGCGCCGTGCGCCGAATCCCAACATGGCACGTGCCTGCCAGGGGGTAGCCGCTGTCATAGCCCACGCACCGTGCTCGAGCTGGCGGGCAATGAGCTCAGGCGACATGGTGGTCTTGCCGTGGGGCGCGATACGGACGCCATGGTTGCCGCAGTACTGCTGCATCAGAGCCAGGTTGTGGGCCAGCGCGCTCTCGGTGAGGGCAGCCACGGGCGTCGTGAAGTCGCTCGGCAGGCGCCAGCCAGCCGATGGCACATCCGCCGCCGGCATACCCTCGGCCGACGGCGGGAAACTCTTGCAGCGCCAGTCGATGGTCCATGTGTCCGTGGCCTCGACCGCCGGAATCGTTACTCCCATTGATCTCACGTGGGCCGCCTCGTCTCTCGCATCGGGCACTTCCGTCATCGCGATCGAAGCACACGCCCCGGGCGAGCGGCGGTTTGGATCCCGCCGGCGAGGACGAGCTCGCCGTTGACCACCACATCCCGGATGCCCGACGGCGGCTGGCACGGCTCGAGATAGGTGGCGTGGTCGATGACCGTCTCGGGGTCGAACACCACGAGGTCGGCCACGGCATCGGCGCGCAGGACTCCGCGGTCGGTGAGTCCCAGCCGCTCGGCCACGGCGCCGGTCATCTTGTGTACGGCGGTGGTGAGTTCGAGGTCGCCCAGCTCGCGGGTGTATCGGCCGAGTACCCGGGCATGGGCGCCATAGGCGCGAGGGTGCGGGCGCCGGCCGTGCTGCTGGTAGGGCAATGCGGAGCCGTCGGACCCGATGAGCGTATGCGGGTGGCGCAAGAAGGTGCGCATGTCGTGCTCGACGCGGTAGAACAGGACCACTTGCACGCGGTTGCCGCCCTCACGGCAGAGCTCCAGCGTGTAACGTGCCGGACTGACGCCGGCGGCCGCGGCGGCGTCTTGCACGGTGGCGCCTTCCGGGGCGTCGAGTACGCCGTCAGTGCGGGACAAGACCACCCGATCCCAATGCCACGGGATCCGCCCGCCCGCGCCCCACCCGGCCGCGAGTTCACTCTCGGCCCGCGCGAGGATGCCAGGGTCAGCCAGCCGGGCGCGCATCGTGTCCACGCCGCCTTCCTGGACCCACGGGGGCAGATACTGGGTCAGTGCTGAGGCCGAGGCGTCGTACGGATACACATCACATGCGATGTCCGCGCCGCCGCGGCGGCCGTCGTCGAAGATCTTCAGCAACGATTCCGCTTGACCCCAGAGCCCGGGCTGATTGATGGCAAGGTGCGAGAACTGGATCCTGGCCCCAGTGCGCCGACCCAGCGTGCTCGCTTCGGCCGCTCCGGCGAATCCGTCCGCACGGGAATGGGTGGCGTAGAGCCGCCCGTACCCGGCCAGGGTGGTGCACAGGGCCTCGAGTTCGGCGGAGTCCGCGTAGCGTGACGGGACGTAGGTCAAGCCGGTGGAGAGGCCGAACGCGCCCTGCTCCAGCAACTCTGACAGAAGTGCGCGCATGGCTCCGATGGTCTCGGTGCCGGCGTGCTCGGCGAGGCCGGCGGTAGCAATGCGTAGCTGGCCATGTCCGACGAGCGGCGCGATGTTGAGCGCGATGCCGGCATGCTCGACCGCGTCGGCATACCCGTCGAGGTCGGTCCACGTCGGTTGCACGGGATCATCGCCTATCCCGGCCAGCAGGGCGAGATGGTCGTGGAGGTGACTGGGTGTGAGCGGGAACGGCGAGAAGCCGCAATTGCCGGTGACCTCGGTGGTCACACCTTGGTGGATCTTGCTCTGGGCGCGTCCGTCGAGCAGCACGCTGACGTCGGAGTGGGTATGGATGTCGATGAAACCTGGCGCTACGACGAGGCCGGAGGCGTCGATGACGGTGGCGGCCTGGTGATGCGGGGGTGTCTGAGGCTGCAGGATCGTGGTGATACGCCCATCTTCGATCAGCACGTCACCTGCGGCTGGATCGTTTCCGGTGCCGTCGATGATCAGCCCGCCGTGGATCAGCAGATCCGTCACGCGCGCCTCCCATACGGTCGGTCCCACTAGATGATGACCCATTTCCGGTTGCCGAGAAATCCTACCATCGTGGACATCCTGTGATCCGGGGCGTCCGATGAGGGCACCCCTCCGTAGCGCGCTCCGCCGCGGTAGTCATCGACCGGACGATGGAATGGGAAAGCGGATTCCGTACGCTTGGTCAGTCAGCTCCGGCTGGCATTCGCCCGAGACGGGGCGTAACCGGGGCGGACTGCCTGGTGCCATGGTCCGCGCCGGTTGCACATCGGCCGCCGGAAGGCGCAGCGAGCGGGAGTGGTGTTTGTGATCCGACCAGGGCTTTGCTCGATAACGTTGCGAGCGCTATCCGTCGAGGAGGTTCTCGACGTGGCGGTGCGTGCCGGGTTGCGGTGTGTGGAGTGGGGTGGCGACATTCACGTTCCGGCCGGCGACGTCGCGACGGCTCGGCGGGTGGCGGCGCTGACGTCCGATGCCGGCTTGGCGGTGGCATCCTACGGGAGTTACTTCCGAGCAGGCGCCAGCGACGACGACGAATTCGGGAGCGTCGTGGCCAGCGCTGCGGCGCTGGGTGCGACGCGCATCCGGATCTGGGCCGGGACACTGGGCTCCGCCGAGGCGGACGCCGCGTACCGACGGGCCGTGGTGGAATCCACCCGGCGCGCGGCCGACTTGGCCGCAGCCGAAGGAATCGCGCTGGGCTACGAGTTTCACGGGAACACGTTGACCGACGACGTCGATTCCGCCCTGCGGCTGCTGGCGGAGGTCGGCCGGGACAACGTCACCAGCTACTGGCAGCCGCCGAACGGTATGGCGGATGCCGCGGCCGTGGAGACGCTGCGCAGGCTCGGCGATATCGTTCCGGCCGTACATGTGTTCTCATGGTGGCCGGGTACCGAACGGTTGCCGCTGGGTGACCGCGCCGCGCTGTGGCAGGACACCTTCGCGGTCCTGCGAGACAGGGCGCGACCGGTCGACGCGCTGATGGAGTTCGTCCCGGGTGACGACCCATCCAACGTGGTCCGGGATGCCGCCGAGCTACGCCGCCTGATCATGATCTCGGACCGTCAGGATAACCAGGCTGGCTGACGTCCCTTACGGCGCTCAAGCGCCGCGGCGTTGCTGAGCCCGCGGCTGGATGACCCGGCGTTGTGGTGGTGGCAGGTCTCCGCGCCGATCGGTGGCGGCGGTGACGAGGGTGTCGACATGGTCGAGTGCGGCCCGGACGGCGCCGAGCGCTACGGCATCCGCGCCGAGCGTCGACAACTGGATCCGCGGCATGCGGGCCGTGAACTGCTCTAGATGACGGCGGACCGGCTCGAGCAGGGTGTCGCCGCTCTCGGACACCGCGCCTCCCAGCACAACGAGTTGGGGGTCGACCACCGCGCAGATGGTGGCGATCCCCTCGGCGAGGACCCTGGAGTATTTGTCGACGGCGGATGCCGCCACCGCATCGCCTTCGCGTGCCGCATCGAACACGGCTTTGATGTCCGAGGCATGTCGCGGATCGGCATCGAGGTGCTCGGCGGCGTGCAACCAGCCGTTGAACGGAAGATGGTGCAGCTCACCGGCGTATCCGCCGAACCCGTGCAGGACCCGGCCGCCGATCATGACACCCGCACCGATGGCCCGGCCCACCTCGATACAAACGACGTCATCGACGTCCTTTGCCGCGCCGGCCCAGTGCTCTGCCATGGCGGCCAGGTTGCAGTCGTTGTCGGCGACCACCGGGCGGTCGAACATCTCGGAGACCGTGTCCACCAGGTTGATCCCCGACCATCCGGGGAACTCGCCTACATAGATGACGCGTCCGTCGTGCACCACACCACGGGAGCCAACGGCTAGCGTCCACAGTTGGCTCGACCGAACCCTAGCCCGAGTGAGACAGGATTCCACGAGGTCACGCACGGCGTCGAAGCGCGCGGCCACGGGGGCGTCTATCGCCACCGGCCGGCTGGCAGCCGCGACGACGGCACCGCTTAGATCAGCGAGCTTGGTGGACACCCGATGCCGGCCGATGTCAACGCCGGCTACGTAGCCTGCCTCGGCTCGGAACCGGTAGTACCGCGGGGCTGGGCCGATTCGAGGGGGTGTGTTGCCTGCGCTGCCGTCCTCGGATACCCATCGCAGCCCCACGAGCTCATCGACGATCTGCTGGGCAGCGGTGCGCGACACGCCAACGGCGTCGGCCACCTGGGCCACGGTGGCCGGCCCTTGGCGGATTCTTGACAGCGCTGCGGCGGCATTGATGCGCCGGAGTAAGGAGCGGTCCCCACCGGTACTGGGGCGGGGGTCTGGTGTTCTTCTCCGCCCTGAGCGGCTAGCGCTTCGTGCCACGCTGAGACCTTACATGAACCGTGGAACGTCAGATATCGAAGATACTTATCGAAGAACTGACAGTTCACGAACTCATCACGCGAACAATGGTCAAGCCCGGTACTGGAGCGTCAGCGGACAGCGGAATGTGTCTTTGCCGGCCAGTCCGACCCGGTTCAGGTATCGCACGACCAAGCCGAATGCTTCGAACATGCCGGTCTCGGCGTAGGCGATGCCGTGCCGATTGCAGTACTCGCGCACGATGGGCTTGGTCCGGCGCAGGTTGGGCCGGGGCATGTTCGGGAAGAGGTGATGCTCGATCTGATGGTTGAGGCCGCCCATGGCCACGTCGACGGCCCAGCCGCCCCGGATATTGCGGGACATGAGCACCTGCCGGCGAAGAAAGTCGACCTTCGCGTTCGAGGGCACGATCGGCATACCGATGTGGTTGGGGGCGAATGACGCGCCGAGCAGTAAGCCGAACAGCGCCATCTGCACACCGAGGAACGCCGCCGCCTTGCCAGGCGGCAGGAAGATGAACAGCACAGCGACGTATCCGCCGAGACGAGTGAGAACAAACGCCGCTTCGCAAGCGCGGTGCTTCAAAGGCTTGCGGCTCATGATCGTCTGGATGCTGGCGGCGTGCAGCGAGAGTCCTTCGAGGAAGAGCAACGGGAAGAAGTAGTACCCCTGTTTGCGCACCAGGCGGGCACTCAGTCCGCGGCGTTCCTGGGCGATCGCGGGGGTGAAGGCGAGAGCGCCGGAGGCGATATCGGGGTCGGCACCTTCTTTGTTCGGGTTCCCGTGGTGCCGGTTGTGCTTGGACTGCCACCATCCGTAGCTCAAGCCGGTGAACAAGCCGGAGAAGACCCGGGCAGCCCACTCGTTCCAGCGGTTCGAGGCGAAGATCTGCCGGTGCGCACTGTCGTGGCCGAGGTATCCGAACTGAGCTAGAACGACCGCGAGCCCGGCTGCGAGGAACAACTGGTACCAGGAATCGCCGACGAACGCGAAGGCCACCCAGATCCCGGCGAACGCCGCGATGCCGGTGATGATCATGGACCAGTAGTATCCATACCTGCGCTTGAGTAGTCCGGAATCGCGGACCTGGCGGGCGAGGTCGGTGTATGCGCTGACGTAACGCCCGCGTGGTCCCTGTGCTTGGTCGGCAGCCGTGTTGAGAGGCGCTGCCTGGACAGTTGCGGCGGAATTGGTTGTTGGCATGGAGCCCGAGTCCCGTCTTCTGTGGGGCGAGTGCGCGTGGAGAACACGTTGTAGTTGAAGCTTCGCCCAGAACGTTCCATGGAGCCGGCTCCCGCCCGTGTCTGGCACCACTCCCTGCCCGCGGCGTCCGCCGAGGCTCGGGGGAGTGCCAACCGGCTGCACGGCCGATACCTCAACAGTACACGCGACAGTCGGGAACGACATATACCGCAGACGGGCGACAACCTGTGGTTCTGGCTGCCTCGCCCATGCGTCACTTTCCGGGCCGACTAGATTGGGCGCTACACACGCCCATGATGTCCGGAGCGGAATGCGGTTGTCGCGGGGCGTGTTCACAACAGAAAACGGAAGGGAGCCGGCATGAAGGCCGGTGTATTAGGTTCGGGCGATGTCGCGAAGGCGCTAGCGGCCGGCTTCGTCGAGTATGGCCACGAGGTCGTCATCGGTACCCGGGACGCGTCGAAGCTCGAGAACTGGGTGGCCGCTCACGCGTCCGCGCGAGTGGGGAGCTTCGCGGAGGCCGCGAGCCACGGTGAAGTCGTGGTGCTCGCCGTCAAGGGCACGGTCGCGGCGAAGGTCCTTGGCGCCGTTGGTTCCGAGGCGCTGGCGGGCAAGCCGGTGATCGACGCCACTAATCCCATCGCGGACGGGCCCGCCACCAACGGCGTCATCAGCTTCTTCACCGGGCCCAACGATTCCCTCATGGAACAGTTGCAGAGAGAGTTCCCGGATGCGCGCCTGGTGAAGGCGTTCAACTCGGTCGGTAACCAGCACATGGTGGATCCCAGGTTCGAAGGTGGTCCGCCCACGATGTTCATCTGTGGCAACAACGGCGACGCCAAGCGGACGGTGAGCCAGATTCTGGACCAATTCGGCTGGGACGTCGCCGACATGGGGGCCGCGGAAGCGGCCCGAGCCATCGAGCCTCTGTGCATGCTGTGGGTCGTGGCAGGCGTGGTCAGTCATGGATGGGATCACGCGTTCAAGCTCGTACGAAACTGACTGGTAGCGCGCGGTGGCCGCGCATTGGGGTGGAGCCGGGAGACACGACCACCGGTGGCGTACTAAGATCATCGGCGACGACTGTGAACCGAGGAATCCGCTATCGCCCAGCGGGCGATGGTTTTTCCGATTCTGGTTGTGCGCGGGTGTTTTACCTGTGAGAGTGGCAATGGGTCGATGATCGTCTTTTAACACGGAGGGGCGGACATGCGGGTAGGCCGTGATGTCCATGACAGGCTCAGGAGTCGGATCCAGAGCAGCCTGAAGATCGCGCCGGGCGAGCACATCGAACTCATCGTGCGCCTCAACGGCAAGAAGCCTGCCGTCGACTGCCTCGTGGTCACCAACGCGCGGGTACTGACTCTCGACTCCACCGCTGAGCCACTGACGTGGATTCGCCGCCAGGCGCTCGCCGACGAGATCCGGACCTGGCGCCTGACTCGTAAGTTCCGCAGCCGGCTGACGGTGACCTCGGGGTATGGCCGCACGGACGTCTTCGGCTCCAGCCTGACGGTGTTCGACGACGATCTTGTGGACGAGCATCTCACGGCGTTGGTGAGCAATCGGGCGAAGGCGAGCACCGTCAGCGCGGTGAAGGCTCTGCGCGCGGAAGCGCACTGGATGTCCAGCGCCTACGGAAGAGCCGTGTATGTCCTCGACCGTGACCAGCTCGCGCCGGGCACGGCCGAAGTGATCGACATCGACATGGTCGAACGGCAGCTGAGCCAGTTCGACTACTGGCCGAGCAGCGAGGTCCGCCGCCACCTCGCGGCGTGTTTGCCGGGCGGCGGATGCTTCCTGGCGAACGCGGATCCCGCGGAAGACAGTAGCCGCGAACCCGGGCCGGTGCCGACAGAACATGTCGAGGCCGTCCTCAGCGCATTGGTCACTGTCGACTCCGCCAAGATCAAGCGATCAGAGGGCACGGAGTCGTACGTGTTCCACCAGCTCATGTCTGTTGTCGCCCAGATCCGCGCCATGCCCACCTGGAACTCGCACCATCTCGACGAGCACCACCTTCGTGTCGATCTCGACGACGAAGTCAGGCGGATCGCATTGCGCTGCCATGAAATCGCTGGGCTGCGAGCTGAGATCGGTGATAAACCCGAGGGCTTCTCCGAAACGGGCCGGCGAGCTGCCGCGGTCCGCGAGACATCGCTGGCCTCATTGGACGCCGTCGCCAGTCGCCTCGAAGATCGGGTCAGCCTGCTGGCCGCCTACCGCGACCGCCTGCGGGCTTTGTCACGCGAGCTCGCCGACCTCGACAGCGCCACCCATATCGCGGGTGTGGCCGAGCGGGTGGCCAGCCTGGCTACCTCTGCCGGTGATGCCGAGCCCGGCTCGCACCTCGACGGACTACTGCCGCAGCCCCGCGAGGCAGCCGACGCGCTTCCGGAGGTGCTGGCGTCGGTCCGGGAAGAGGTCGACCGGCTGTGCCAGCAAGACGGCCACTTGGTCTCCTGAGGGCTGCTGACCCCTGGTCCCGAGCTGGCGGGTTTGGGCTGCGGCCCGGCGGGTATCGCCGTCGGTTATCGGGTGATCCTCCCGGGACCGGACAGTGCAGGGGTGGTTGTTCCTTATGGGTGACGATTCGCTACGCCGCGGAGAAGCACAGCAACTCCTGGCGATCTATCTCAATGACCACCTGGCTGGCGCCACCGCCGGGACCCGGCGCATGCGCGAAGTGGCCCGCATCATGCAAGAGTCACAGTTCGGCCCTGAGCTGGCCACGCTGGCCGATGAGATCGCCAGTGAACGCGCCGAACTCGAAAGCATGATGAACAGCCTCGGCATACCAGTGCGGCGTTACAAGATCCAGCTGTCTGTCGCGGCCGAACTGGCGGGACGGCTGAAACCTAACGGTCGCCTCGTGCGCCGGTCACCGTTGAGCACCCTCGTTGAACTCGAGGTGATGCGACTGGGCATCGAAGGTAAGGCGTCAGGCTGGCGCACCCTTCGCTCTATTGCCGAGAACGACCAGCGCTTGTCCGCTCGGCGTCTGGACGAATTGTCCGACCGGGCCGAGAAGCAGGCGCAACGAGTTGAAGAACTGCGGAAACGTACGGCAGAGGCAATCTTCGGTCATATGAGCCGCCGCTGAGCGCAGCCGGTCGCCGCTCCAGCGTCCGGATTGGGGCCATGCTCAGCGGGTACAGGTCGGGGATGTCCGTACGTGTGATGACGACGAATGTCCTTTCCCCGGAGCACGCGGACTGGGACAGTCGCCAGCCCGTGCTCCAGTCGACGTTGGCTGAGCTCCGCCCCGACGTGATCGCCTTGCAAGAAGTGGTCACGGCGGACTTCTTGGACTCCGGCTATGCGCTGGCGTGGCACGGCCGCAGATCTGCCGACGGGGTCGGCGCGGCGCTGGCCAGCCGCTGGCCGCTCGGAACCGTCGCGGAGACGGATCTGCAGGTCAATAACCGCACCGAAGATTTTCCGTGGGCAGGCGTGGTGGTGGCCGAGATCCTCGCGCCGGAACCTTTTCTGTTCGTGCACAACAAGCCCAGCTGGCCGATCCCACAGACCTACGAAAGGGAACAACAGGCGCTGCGCTGTGCGCGTTTCATCGAGGAGCAACGCGCCGGAAGGCGCATACATGTGGTGCTGGCCGGTGACTTCGACGCGACACCGGATTCGTCGAGCATCAGGTTCTGGACCGGTCGCCAGTCTCTGGGTGGGATGAGCGTGGCTTACCAGGACGCATGGGAAGCGCTTCACCCGGACGATCCGGGACACACCTTCTCCCCGCGTAATCCGCTTGTGCGCGAGGGCGAGATGTTCCTCGAGACCGGTCGCCGGATCGACTACATCATGGTGCGCTGCGGCTCCCACGGACCCACGCTCGAGGTCGCTGATTGCTTCCTCGCCTTCGACCAGCCGGTGGACGGAGTGTGGGCGACCGACCACTTCGGCGTCGTCGCCGATCTTCGCATGCCAGCTCGGCCGCCCAGCTCCTGGTAGGTCCCACGGCGCGATCGCCGCTGGGTTCGGTGCGTCCTGCAACCCGAGCGTTGTTGGCCACAATGTGCAGGACGCAGTGTTCGCAGA
This sequence comes from Phytoactinopolyspora mesophila, assembly GCF_010122465.1. Classification (NCBI taxonomy): domain Bacteria; kingdom Bacillati; phylum Actinomycetota; class Actinomycetes; order Jiangellales; family Jiangellaceae; genus Phytoactinopolyspora; species Phytoactinopolyspora mesophila. The sequence goes on from NZ_WLZY01000006.1 coordinate 52,088, forward strand.
GCGGCTCCGGCGCGTCAGTGGTGCCAGTCGTCCACCGGGTCGATGACCCCGCGCACCACCCGGCCCGCGAATGCGGGGAGATCCTCGTCGGCGAGGCCTTCGTCAGTGATGATCAGGTCGGCATGGTCGACGTCAGCGATGAATCCGACGCACCTGGCGCCGAACACCGGGCTGGGCGCGAGCAGGCACCGGCGCTCCGCTGCGGCGAGCATCGCGCGATGGGCCGAGACCCGCCACGGCGCGGAAGTTGTCACGCCGGCGTAGGGGTGTAGCCCGTCCACCTCGAGGAAGACCCACCGCGCGCGCTGTGCCTCGATGTACTCCGCGCATGCAGGTCCTGACGTGATGCCGACGTCGCCGGATTTGATCTCGCCGCCGGCCACCAGGACGCGGGTCTGTGGTTGCTGGGCGAGGCGTTGCGCGATGGCCAGGTTGTGGGTGACGACGGTGAGGTCCTCCACGTCCAGCAACAACGGAAGCAGCGCATCGGTGCACGGACCCGCGCTCAGGACGATGGAGTCTCCGTCGCGGATCATCCGCCTGGCTGTGCTGGCGATGGCGCGGTGCCGGCTGTCCTCCGTCGTGGCCGGTGGGATCAGTGTGGGCGGGATCGGCGAGCCGTCGTCGGGGGTGTTGAGGCGGACGCCGCCGTGCAGGCGTAACACGAGGTCGTGCCGGACCAGAGCCTGCAGGTCTCGCCGGATGGTGGAGACGTCGACGTCGAGCCGTGCGGCGAGGTCTTTGACCTCGACGTACGCGCCATCGCTGATCTCGCCCAAGATGGCGCGCTGCCGAGAGCTCAACCGCACGCTTCCTCCTTAACGATCACGCCGTCTCCATGGCGACATCATGTCACGCGTTGGTCATCAATGTAGTGGGCCATTGACGCCGATGCACGAGTGCGCTACGTTCTCTGCACGAAATCGTGCAGACATCTTCCCGTCATCGCGCAGTAACCGATCTGGTCGTCGGCACGAGCCATGCGCGAATCACCCAAAGGAGAGTGGCCCATGCGTCGAACCCTGATCGCAGCCGCCGCGGCCGGTTTGCTGACCGTTGCCGCCTGTGGAACCGCTGACACCGATGCACCTGCCGACAACCCGGACGGGGAGCAGGCCCCGGCCGATGCAGGCGGCGGCGACGAGGACACCGGTGACGTCCCGGACGAGGACGTCGAAGAAGGCAGCTACGTCAACGTCGTGAAGCTGACCGGCATCGCCTGGTTCGACCGTATGGAGGCAGGTGTACGCGCCTTTGCCGACAGCTCGGGAATCGACGCGACCCAGACCGGACCGTCGACAGATTCCCCGGAGCAGCAGGTCGCGAGTATCCAGAGCTTGATCGCGCAGCGGCCGACCGTGATGGGGGTGGTTCCCTCCGACCCCGGCGCCATGCAGGCGGTCATCACCCAGGCTCGCGAGGCGGGGATCGTCGTCGTCACCCATGAGGCGCCGCAGATCCAGGACGCCGACGCCGACATCGAGCCGTTCGCCAACGACGTCTACGGTGAGACGATCATGGAAGACCTCGCGGCGTGTATGGGCGGCGAGGGTGAGTACGTGCAGTTCGTCGGCAAGCTCACCGCGGAGACCCACATGGAGTGGAGTGACGCCGCACTCGAGCTGCAGCAGAGCGATTACCCGGACATGACTCGCGTCTCCGACCCGGTCGAATCCGACGACAACGCCGACACCGCCTACGAGCGCACCAAACAACTGCTGCAGTCGCACCCGGAGCTCGTCGGCTTCCAGGGCGCGTCGTCGCAGGACGTTCCCGGCATCGCCAGGGCCATCGAAGAAGCCGGCCTGGAAGACGACACGTGTGTCTTCGGCACCGGTGTGCCGAGTGAGACGCGGCAGTTCCTGACCTCCGGCGCCATCGACGCGATCTACCTGTGGGATCCCGCCCTTTCCGGGCAGGCGATGCTCGAGGCTGGGCGGATCATCGCCGAGGGCGGCGAGCTCACCGAGGGCACCGACCTGGGAGTGGAGGGCTACGAGAGCCTGGTGCAGTCCCCGGACAGCGATTTGGTGTTCATGGGCGACGCCCAGCTGAAGATCACCGCCGACACCGTCGACGACTACGACTTCTGAGGGTCGCTGATGAGCGAGACGGTTCCCCTGGTCGAAGCCAGGAACATCACGAAGCGGTTCGGCGGCGTGCTCGCGCTGGACGACGCGTCGATCTCGTTCAACTCCGGCGAGGTCCACTGCATCGCCGGTGAGAATGGATGCGGGAAGTCCACGTTGATGAAGGTGATCAGCGGGGCCCACCGGCCGACCTCCGGCGAGGTGGTGGTCGACGGCGCGACGTATCCGCACCTGAACCCGCGGCAGGCGTTCTCGCTCGGCCTGGACGTCATCTATCAGGACTTCTCGCTCATGCCGAACCTCACCGCGGCGGAGAACATCGCCCTGCCCAACCTGGTCGCGGCCGGCTCGGCGGTGTACCGGGGGCGGCACGCGCTTGAGGTGGCCGAGCGTGCCGTCGCGCGGCTGGGCGTGGATCTGGAGCTCGATACCCCCGTGGGTGACCTCTCGGTGGCTGAGCGTCAGCTGTGCGCCATTGCGCGAGCTCTCGCCCACGACGCCCGCTTCATCGGGATGGACGAGCCGACCACGGCGCTGACCTGGAAGGAGGTCGACGCGCTCTTCGAGACGGTCGACGGGTTGCGCCGCGACGGCGTGTCGGTCGTCTTCATCAGCCACAAGATGCAGGAGGTCTTCAGCGTCAGTGACCGGGTCAGCGTGATGCGCAACGGACGCGTGGTTGAGTCCGGGCGCCCGGGGGAGTTCACCCATGCCTCGCTCGCCGAGACGATGACCGGTCGAAAGACATCGGCCACCGACCGGCCGCACCGGGCTGTCAGCCACGACCCGCCGGCGCTGTCCGTCACCGGGTTGGGACGCGATCCACTGTTCGCCGACGTGTCGTTCAGCGTTGGACAGGGCGAGATCGTCGGACTGGCCGGCCTGCTCGGCTCCGGGCGCACCGAGATCGCCGAGGCCATCGCCGGGATCAAGGCGGCCACCGCCGGCACCATCGAGGTGCTCGGGACGCCGGTCCGGGTCCGGTCCCTGCCGGAGGCCGTCGCCGCGGGAATCGGCTACGTGCCGGAGGACCGCCTCACCCAGGGGCTGTTTCTCGACCAGCCCATCGGCGACAACATCGCCGTCACCCACCTTGACCACCATGCCGGTCGCGGTGTCGGATTCCTCAACTCCGGCCGGCTACGCACCACCGTGCGCGACGCCATCCGCGACCTCCGGATCAAGATGGGCTCCGCCGACGATCCCGTGCGCAGTCTCTCCGGTGGCAACGCCCAGCGGGTGCTGCTGAGCAAATGGCTGATCGGTGAGCCCAAGGTGCTGATCCTCAACGGCCCGACCGTGGGCGTGGACGTAGGCAGCAAGTTCGACATCCTGGCTGTGCTCACCGCACAGAGCCTGCAGGGGCTCGGCGTGTTGATCATCAGCGACGACGTGCCCGAGCTGATCTCCATGTGCCACCGCGTGCTGGTGGTGCACAGCGGGCGGCTGATGACCGAACTGTCTGGAGATCAGCTCACCGAGGATGGGCTCCTGGAGGCGATCGCCGCATGAAACTTGCTGCCCGCTCCGGCGCCCGGCGCCTGCCCTTGAGCTATCGTCTCCTGGCCAACCAGGAGATCCTGCTGGTTGGCCTGATTCTCCTGCTGCTGGCGGCGATCATCATCGCCGTTCCGGGCTTCTTCCACGTAGAGACCCTGTTCAACGTGCTTCGGGGCTCGATGGTCTCGATCCTGTTCGCCCTGGGAGTGCTGCTCGTCCTGATCAGCGGGGGCATCGACGTCTCGTTCCTGGCCATAGGGATCTTCTCCGCCTACCTGACGGTGCAGCTGATACCCGACGACGGCCCGCTGTGGGCGACGATCCTGCCATTTGCCCTGGCCGGGGCCATCGGCCTGATGCTCGGCCTGGTGAACGCTGCCGTGGTGCTCGGCGCCAAGGTCTCGACGCTGATCGCCACCTTGGCCACCGGAGCGATCTACACCGGAATCATGTTCGCCTACATCGGTGGGCGGGTCATCCCGACGCTGCCCGAACCGTTGCGCGAACTCGGTCAGCTCAACCTGTTCACCGCGCCCGGCGCGGCGCGGGGCACCACCAGACTGAACATCTTGATCCTGCTCGTCGCCGTCATCTGTGTGCTGGTCTGGGGGTTTCTCACCTTCACCATCGCCGGGCGCAGCGTGTACAGCGTGGGTGGCGACCCGCTGGCCGCCGAACGGGCCGCGATCTCGGTGCCGCGGACCCGGACGCTGGTCTTCGCCATGTCCGGCGCGTTGTACGGCGTCGCCGGAATGACGCATGTGACGTTGTCCGGGCGGGCCGACCCCACCACGTTCAGCGGAGCCGAACTCAACATCCTGGCGGCCGTGGTGCTCGGCGGTGCGCTGATCACGGGCGGCAGAGGCACGGTGCGTGGCACGGTGCTCGGCGTGCTGCTGATCGGACTGATCAGCACGTCGCTGGTCCCACTGGGTGTGCCGTCGATATGGCAGCAAGCCACCGTCGGCGTGTTGCTGATCATCGGTGTGACCCTGCAGACCGTCACGGCGTCGCGCAAACCCGACCGGTCCATCCTCGCCGCGCCCGCGGCACGTGAGAAGGAGGTCTTGCCGGCATGACCACACCTTCGGCGGGTACAGCCCGGTCCTGGCTCGACATCGTCAAGCTGCTCGGCACCAGAGGCAGCTTCCTGCGCCTGCTGGCGGTGTCAGCACTCATCGTCCTCGTCTTCGGCGCGCTCAACCCGAGCGTCTACCTCAGCGGGAGCAACCTTCAGTACATCGCGCTGGCGACACCGGAGCTGGCCATCTTGAGCCTGGCGATCGCCATCGCGATGCTCACGGCCGGGATCGACCTGTCAGTGGTGGGCATCGCCAACCTGTCGGCCATCGTGGCGGCACAGGTGCTCGTCGCATCCGACGGTTCACCGACCTGGCTGTTGCTCGGGTGCGCCGCCGGGCTCGCTACCGCGCTTGCTTGCGGCCTGGTCAACGGCGTGCTGGTGGCTCAGTTCAACGTGCCGCCGATCCTCGCCACACTCGGTACGTCCCAGCTCTTCCTGGGGCTGGCCCTGGTGATTTCGGGCGGGACCGTGATCAAGGGGCTGCCGTCATCCTTCACCGATCTAGCGCTGGTGACGGTCGCCGGTATCCCGCTGATCTTCCTGATCATGCTGCTCCTGGCTGGGGCTGTCGCGGTGCTTGTCTCGCGAACGGCGCTCGGTTTCCGGATGCGGATGGTCGGGGCCAACCCGGTGGCGGCCGACTATTCGGGCATCCGGCGCCGGCGGGTACTCGTCCAGGCGTACGTCATCAGCGGCGCGCTCGCGGGCGTGGCCGGACTGATCATCTCCGCCCGGGCATCAGGCGCGAACTCGCAGTACGGCCTGAGCTACATCTTGCTCGCGATCGTTGTCGCCGTGCTCGCCGGCGTGAACCCGGAGGGCGGGTACATCACCGTGTTCGGCGTGGTGATCGCGGCCCTGGCCATGCAGTTCCTGGCCACCGGCCTGCTCAGTCAGGGAGTCAGCTCGCACCTGGTGAACGTGGCCCAAGGGATGTTGCTGATCATGATGATGCTCTTGAGCACCCGGATCGTTCCGTGGTGGTCAGATCGTAGAAACAAATGGCGCCGGCAGGCGCCGGTGCCGAAAGACAGGGCGGAGGTCGCAGCGTGACGACAGCGGTGCAGGAGCCGGCGGTGATCGGCGTCGACATCGGCACAGGCAGCACCAAGGGGGTGCTGGCCACCCCAACCGGCGAGATCGTCGCGACGACCCGGCGCGCACACCGGATGTCGCTGCCCCGGCCCGGCTGGGCCGAGATGGATGCCGAGCGGGACTTCTGGGACGGCTTCACCGAAGTCACCCGGGAGCTGATGGCCAGCGCCGGCAGCCGCGAGATAGCCGGGGTGTGCGTGTCCGGTATCGGTCCATGTGTCCTGCGCGTGGACGGCTCCGGCGCGCCACGGCACGCCGCCATCCTGTACGGGATCGACATGCGCGCCACGGCCGAGATCGCCGAGATGACCGAGCGGCTGGGCGCCGACGCCATTCTGAAACGCTGCGGGAAGGACCTCTCCACCCAGGCTGCCGGTCCCAAGCTGTTGTGGCTGCAGCGGAACATGCCCGACGCGTGGGATCCGGCCGATCACTGGCACAGCTCACACACCTACGTCGTGGAGCGCCTGGCCGGTGAGTGGATCATGGATCACCAGACCGCCAGTCAGTGCGACCCCCTGTATGACGTCGAGGCCCAGGCGTGGGCCGACGACTGGGCAGAGCAGTTCTTCCCGGGGATGTCCTTGCCGCGGCTGGTGTGGCCCGCTGAGCAGGTGGGCGCCGTGCTGCCGGATGCGGCGGCGGCCACCGGCCTGCCCAGGGGCACGCCGGTGATGGCCGGCACCATCGACGCGTGGGCGGAGGCGTACAGCGCGGGGGTGCGCCGCCCCGGCGACCTGATGCTCATGTACGGCTCGACGATGTTCATGGTGCAGGTGGTGCCGGCGTTCACCGTGGCAGGTGGGTTGTGGACCACGTCCGGCGTCGAGCCCGGCTCACACACGCTGGCCGCGGGGATGGCGACGTCCGGATCGCTCACCGGCTGGGTTCAGGAACTCACCGGTGGAGCGTCGTTCGGCGAACTGGTCGAGGAGGCCAGTGCGGTGCCACCGGGCAGCGACGGGCTCGTCGTGCTGCCCTACTTCGCCGGCGAGCGCTCGCCCATCTTCGATCCTCAGGCTCGTGGTGTCCTTGCCGGGCTCACCCTGCGGCACCAGCGCGGTCACCTCTTCCGCGCGGTCTACGAAGGCATCGCCTACGGCATCCGGCAGATCATCGACGCGCTCGACTCCGCCGCGGGCCCACCGCTGCGAGTCGTCGCGGTCGGCGGCGGCACCCAGGGCGGACTGTGGACGCGGATCGTCAGCGACGTCACCGGGCTCGCCCAGCACGTTCCGGCCGAGACCATCGGCGCCAGCTACGGCGCCGGTCTGATGGCAGCGGTCGGCACCGGCCTGGTCCCACCGGAGACGGACTGGGCACGTACGGTCGAGATCGTCGAACCGGATCCCGGTACCCGGCGGGTTTACGCCGAGACGTACCGGACCTATACCGAGCTCTACCCGGCCACCCGCGATCAGGTCCACACGCTGGCGCGGCTTCAGGGTCAGGAATGAGCCGGGCACACCGGCAGCGTCGGCGGCTTGGGTGTGCGACTGGACGCGGATGCTCAGGTGTCTCCATCGCCAGGTGCGCTCGAGCGAAAGGTGTGTGTCCCGGGGCCGATCTCGACGGCGGGGCGGCCCAGTATCTCGACGAGGCCGGTTGTCCCCGTAGGCAGCTCGACGGTGAGATGGAACATGCCGGATTCGATGCGCCAGTGTGAATGGATCGGGCCGTAGGGCGACTCGTAGCTGGCCTTCGCGTATGTCAGTCCGCCGCCCGGCTTGGGCGCGAACCGGACCCGCCGGTAGCCCGGAGCCATCGGCGCGATCCCACCGATGTCACGGTGCATCCAGTCGGCGACCGCGCCCAGCGCGTAATGGTTGAACGACGTCATGTCCCCGGGGTTGACCGAGCCGTCCGGCAGCATGCTGTCCCAGCGCTCCCAGATGGTCGTCGCCCCCTGACGCACCATGTACAACCACGACGGGCACTCCTCTTCGAGCAGGAGATCGTACGCGACGTCGACGTGACCGGTGCTGGACAGCGCATCCGTGATCAGCGGAGTGCCGGCGAATCCCGTCGCGATCCGGTTTCCCGCCTTACGTACGAGTTCGGCGAGACGTGTCCCAGCGCAAGTCCGCTGTTCGTCGTCCAACAGGTCGAAGACGATGGCCAGGGCGTAAGCCGTCTGGGCATCGCTTCGCATCAGACCGTCGTCGGTTATGTATTCGCCGACGAACGCCTCTTTCGCCTGGTCGGCGATGTCCGCGTAATACCGCTCGTCGTCTGATCGGCCGAGAACTCGGGCGGTCGCGGCCAGATGGCGGGCCGACCACGCGAAGTACGCGGTGGCGACGAGGTACTTGTCGGTCTGGGCAGCGGCGGGGTCGTCGGGCGGGGCGGCTGGGTCGAGCCAGTCGCCGAGCTGGAGCCCGCTGTCCCAGAGCCGATCCGGACCTGCCAGCCGGACAACGAGATCTACCCAGGCCTTCGCGGAACGGTACTGCCGGGCCAGGATGTCCCGGTCGCCAAATCGTTGGTACAGCACCCAGGGGGTCAGGACGGCGGCGTCTCCCCAGACGGCCGCAGGCCGGGGCGGCGTCCACATCGGGCCGCCCGGGATGGTCGGCACGAACCAGGGGACCGTTCCGTCGTCGAGTTGCTCATTGTCCAGATCCACCAGCCAGGAGGTCAGGAAACCCGCGCAATGGTAGAGGAAGGACGCCGTGGGGGCGAAGACCTGGATGTCGCCGGTCCAGCCGAGCCGTTCGTCGCGCTGGGGACAGTCGGTGGGGATGTCCACGAAGTTGCCGCGCATGCTCCACAACACGTTGTTGTGCAGGCGGTTCAGCAGCGGGTTCGACGTCTCGAGCCAGCCGGTGCGTTCCATATCGGTGTGGTAGACACGTGCGACGACGTCATCCTCGCCCACCCCGCCGGGCCAGCCCTCGATCTCGGCATAGCGGAACCCGTGCAGCGTGAACCGGGGCTCCCACACCCGGGGTCCGGCACCGTCGAGAACGAGTGTGTCGACCGACGGCGCCAGCCGCAACGTGCGGGTGTGGAGTTCACCGTCTTGGAGCACTTCGGCGTGGCGCACCGTGACGACGTGACCGGCGGGCCCGTCGACCCGCAGCCGCAGCCGCCCGACGATGTTCTGCCCGAAGTCGAGCCGGATCGTGCCGTCCGGCAGCACCGTGGTGCCGGTGGGTGTGAGTTCCCCGGTGCACCGGACCGGCGGCAGTTCGGGCGCGACGAGCGTTTCCGGGGCGCGGTGCGCGACGCTGACCGGCGCCCATGTCGTGTCGTCGAAGCCGGGACTCGACCAGCCGGGTATCTCGTCCCGGGTGTCGTATCGCTCGCCGTCGTACAGGCCGCTGAGCTGAATCGGGCCGAATGATGCCCGCCACGTCTCGTCGGTGGCGATCGTGTCGCGGGTTCCGTCCGCATAGACGATCTCGAGCTGCGCCAAGAAGGAGAGATCGTGGCCGTAGATGTCGTGGTGTCCGCCGTTGAAGCCGAGGCGTCCCCGATACCAGCCGTCGCCCAGCCAAGCCCCGATCGTGTTCTCGCCCTCGCGCAGCGCCGAGGTGACATCGTAGGTGCGGTATCGCAGCCGGTGGCTGTATGTGGTCCACCCGGGTGCGAGAATCTCGTCGCCGATTCGCCTGCCGTTGACCTCGGCTTCGAAGACACCGTGTGCCGTGGCGTAGAGGCGCGCTCGAAGGATCTGATCTCCGACCCTGAAGTCACGCCGGACCAGGCCCGGGCGGCGATCAGTGCCCGGGGTCTCTGCCCAGCCCGGACCGACGGGCCGCGCGGACCAGTCATCGGGTGAGAGCAGACCCGCTTCGACGGTCGCCGGATCGCTCCAGCCGGAGCGGGCGCCATGAGAGCCGAAGACCCGCACCCGGACCTCGGCGACATCCCGTGAGGCCAGCGGTTCGCCGGGCCACGGAACGAGCACCTGTTCGGATGATTCCACGTGATATGAGACTGGTGCGTCGCTGTTTCGTTTGATCTCGATCTCGTAGCTCGTTTGCCGCCATTGGCGCTCAGCCCGCACTTTCCAGCTGAGCCGGGGCCGGGCCGCACCTACTCCGAGTGCTTCACTGAGATGTTCGAACTGGATGGGACTGACGATCGGAGCGTTCAGTTTCGTCATCCTTTCACCGACCCGGCCGTCAGACCTTTCTGGACTTTCTGATTCAACACGAGGTAGATCACCAGCATTCCGAAGATGTTCAACGATATTGCCGCGAAAAGCGGTCCGTACTGAGTGGTGCCGTATTGGCCGCTGAAGTTCAATAGACCTACCTGAATAGTGCGCAACGAGCCGGAGTTGGTGAATGTCAGGGCGATGAGTAAGTCATTCCAGAAAAAGAAGAACTGCACCAGTCCAACCGTGAACAGTGCGTTGCGCATCATCGGCAGACCGATCGAGAAGAACGACCGCACGATGCCGGCGCCGTCGATCGTCGAGGCCTCGAAGACCTCGCGGGGAACCGCCCGGTAGAACGTGGCCATGAGGAACACGGTGAGCGGCAGTCCGGTGGCGGTGTAGGTGATGATCAGCGGCCATAAGGTACCGGTCAGGCCGGTCTGGAAGTACACCGTGAACAAGGGCAGCAGGATCATCTGGATCGGCACCATGATCCCGACCAGGAAGATCAGTAGGACCGCATTACGGCCTTTCCAGACCAGTACCTCCAACGCGAAACCGGCAGCGGTGCCGAGCAGGAGCATCACCAGCAATGCCGGCCCCACCGCGGTGACACTGTTGAGGAAGTACTGTGAGAAGTTTCCCGTGGTCCATGCCTCGACGTAGTTGTCGAAGTTCCACTGCTCCGGCAGGGCGACCACCGAGTTCTCCAGGAACTCCCGCTGGGTCTTGAACGAGCCGAGAAGCAACCAGACCATGGGATAGCAGACGACTACGAGGAGCAGCGTGACCAGCAGGTGCGCAGGCCACCGCTTGAATCGCTGTCGCCATCGTCGAGCGCCGCGCCGCTGCTGGCGGCCGCCGCCGACCCGGCCGTGGGTTGTGTGGAGCTCAACCGTGGTCATAGTGGTCACCCCTTGGTGAGGTCGCGCCGGGAGGCCCGGAAGATGAACACGGTCACGATGAGGCAGAGCAAGGTCAGCAGGAACGCGATCGAGCTGCCGTAGCCGTATTGGCCGTAGGCGAACGACGTCTGGAACATGTGAATAGTGAGGGGTGTGGTGGCGGTTCCGGGACCACCGCCGGTCAGCGCCAGGATGCTGTCGAACACCTTCAGGGTTCCGTTGATGCTGAAGATGATCGCGGACACAAGGACCGGAAGCGACAGGGGCAACACGATGTGCCGGACCAATTTCCAGCCGCGGGTGCCGTCGACTCGCGCTGATTCGAGTACTTCTTCGGGGATGTCGACGAGACCGGCGTACAGCAACACGCCGTAAAAGCCCATCGATCGCCAGATATCCATGATCGCGATGACGAGAAACGAGGTGCCGCCGCTTCCGAACCAGTCGACGGATTCGATTCCGAAGACGTTGAGGAACGAGTTGACCAGCCCATCACGCGGTGCGATGGCGAACATCTGCTGGAAGAGCAGCGCCACGGCCACCGTCGGCAGGACAATGGGGAAGAACACGAGCGTGCGGACCACGCTCGAATACCGTCGCAGTACGAAGACGTACAGCAAGGCCAGCCCGTAGCCGAGAAGGACCTGGCCGACGGTGATGACCGCGGCGTAGCGCAGGGTGAATCCCAATGCCTCGCGGACCTTGCGGTCGCCGGCGAGCTGCGTGAGATTGTCCATGCCGACGAAGCTGAATCCGGTGACCGCATTGCCCTCGAACGCCGTGTAGCCCAGCGACCAGATGATCGGAACCAGCATGACGAGCGTGTAGACGAGCAGCGCCGGTCCGACGAGGATGGCGACGGATCGCTTATCGCCGAGTACGTGTTCCATCTGCCCTCCTCATGGACAGCGCTGCAGCGCTGGGCGCTGCTTTGGCAGGGGACAAGGACGCGCTTCAGTCAAGGTCGTCCTGCACCAGTCGCATGAACTCTTCGGCTGAGATCGATCCGGTCACCAGCGGCGCCGCGTTTGTCTGGCTGGTGATGGTGGCTTCGGTGCTGAAGAGTGCTTCGAACCAGAGCACTGTCTCGTCGGTCGCCTCGATCTGTTCCTGGACCTGTTGAGCAAGCGGCGGGACGTCGTCCACCGGCGTGTTCACCGCGAACCCGGAGATACGGCTGCGCTCCTCCAGCGCGGTGCTGCCGTAGTTCTCGGCGATGCAGGACAGCCACGCGCTCGCGTCGTCGTCGTACTTCCGGTCGTTCATGGTGAGCGGCAACCCCACGTTGGCGGCTAGCTGGCCGCTGTGGCCGGCACCGCCCGCCACATCCGGGAACGGCATGAACGCGATGTTCTCCGCACCGATCGCGTTGCGCTCCTCGTCGGCGAAATCACTCAGTGCCCAGCTGCCCATGTAGTACATGGCGGCGTTGCCGTTCAGGAACTCGTTGGTCGAGGTGTCCATGTCGATCGATCCCACGCCGCGGCCGAAGTATCCGGCTTCGCCGAGATCGGCGACAGCTTGTGCTGCCTCGACGTACTCCGGGTCGGTGAGTTCGGCTTCTCCGTCGGCGACCCGCTGTAAGGCGTCCGGGCCGATGCTGCGGAAGATGTAGTTGCCGATCAGCCGGGTGATGGGCCAGCCTTGGTCGCCGCTGGCCGAGAACGGAACGACACCGGCCTCGGCGAATGTCTTCGCCGCGGCTACGAGATCGTCCCAGGTTGCCGGTACGGACACGCCGTGTTCGTCGAAGAGGGCTGTGTTGTACCAGATGCCTTCGATGTTGTATTCCAGCGGAAGCGCGTTGAACCCGCCGTAGAGCGCCTCGATGGTGGAGACGGCCGCGGGCTGGATGTGCTCGATTGCGTCCAGCTCACTCAGCGCTTGTTCGAAGTCCAGCACATGCCCGGACTCGGCCAGGGTTTGCGTCAGCGCTGGAGCATTGCCCGCCGCGTACAGCACGGGGAGACCGTCCTGGCCCGCCAGGAGTTGCAGCTGCTGATCGAGGTTGGTTTGGGGCACCGTTTCAACGGTTACCGGGGCCGCCTCGCTCTCCGCGGCGCACGCTCCGCCGGCGAGAGTCTCCAGCACAGCGGGTACGTCGGTGTTCTCGACGTGGATGAGAACATCGAACTCACCACTGCCGCCGGTCGCGCCGTCGCCGCCCCCGCAGGCGGCGATCAAGGCCATCGACAATCCTGCCACTCCGGCGCTGGTGCGCGCCGTCCTTCGGGAGCGAGCCATCATTCCTCCTTGAATGGGTTCAATTTGAAGCGCTTCAAATCTAGGGCCATGTGTGCCTCACCGCAACCCTCCCGAGAGGTATCGTGCTAAACGATGTCGACCGATACCGCACCTGAGCCCGCGCGACGTGATCGCGCCAACCCCGTGATGGAGGACGTCGCGCGGCATGCCGGTGTCTCGCTCGGGACGGTGTCGAACGTGCTCAACAACCCGGGGATCGTGACCGCCAAGACACGTGAGCGGGTGAACGCGGCCATTGCCGAGCTGGGGTTCATCCCGAACCGGATAGCCCGTTCTCTCGCCGTCGGTCACGCGAACACCATCGGATTCGTCACGGTTGACCTCGCCAACTCTTACTTCGTCGACATTGCGCGCGGAGTCGAAGAGGTGATGGATCAGTCCGGTGTGCGGATCCTCCTCGCGAACAGCGATGTCGACCTCGCCAAACAGAGCACCTACATCGAGCTGTTCGAGGAATCGCGGGTTTCCGGCATCCTGCTGGCGCCGCTCGACGCACCGATGACGCGGGCCGAGGCGGCGCGGCAGCGGGGCACGCCCGTGGTGTATGTCAACTGGCCAGGCGTGGACGGTGAGAGCTGCGGCGTCGTCGTCAACGAAGAACTCGGCGGGTATACGGCGACCCGGCACCTGATCGACATCGGCTGCCGGCGGTTGCTCTTCGCCGGTGGGCCGCTGACGTTGAGCGCCGTCGCTGAGCGGCTGTCCGGCGCGCGTCGTGCGGTGGCCGAACAAGCCGGCGTGGTCGAGCTTGAACTGCTTGAGACGGACAAACTCACGGTGAAGCGCGGGCTGGACGTCGGGCGGGGCATCGCGGCCCGGGCGCCTGGCGACCGGCCTGACGGGCTCGTTTCGGCGGCCGACGCTCTGGCCTCCGGCGCTGTGCAGGCGATGATGTACGAAGGAATGGAGATGCCGGGCGATATCGCCGTCATCGGCTACGACAACAACCATTTCGCTGCCGACCACGTTGTACCTATCTCGACGGTTGGGCAGCCCGGCGTCGACATGGGGCGGGCGGCCGCCAGGCTCCTCCTGGAGGAGATCTCCGGCGCGTCTCATCAGCACCGGACCATCACCATGGACCCGGAGCTCATCGTCCGGGCCAGCACCGCTGGTAGGTGAGCCGGCGCATGTGTGTGCGATTTCGGGCGTCGGCTCAGGAGCCCATGAAACGACATTTCGCAGGTGCTTGGAGCGGTAGATGACGTCATATGTCGTGCATCGAAACGGCCAGGAAGCTAGCGCGGCCGAACTGGCGCCGCTTGCGTTCGCCGGGTATGCCCATTTCACTGCCATGCAGGTGCGCGGCGGTCACATACGGGGCCTGGACCTCCATTTGGAGCGGCTGCGACATGCCTCAATGGAGATGTTCGGTCAGGTTCTCTCCGACGATTGGGTGCGGTCCTGCCTAAGGCGGGCGTTGCAGGCGGGACCGGCCGATCTTTCTCTGACGGCCACGGTGTACTCATCGGCCGGTGAGTTGACTGCCCGCGAGGCGGACGCCGGGCTCGACCTGCTGATCCGCACCCGCCCGGCCGCCTCTGGTCCGGAAGGACCGCTGACGCTCGCGGCGGTGGAGTACGAACGTGTGCTCCCGGATGTCAAGCACGTCGGAGAGGTGGCCAAAGCCTACTTTCGCCGCCGAGCTGTGCAGCAGGGTTTCAACGACGCCGCGTTCGTCGACCGCCATGGCCGCCTCGGCGAGGGAACCATCTGGAACCTGGCTTTCTGGGACGGCTCGACGGTGATCTGGCCGGCGGCCGACATGCTGGTTGGAACCACGATGGGCATTGTCCGCCGTCAGCTGGACCGTCTCGACGTTCCCCAGCGTGTCCAAGAGGTCACGGTGGCCGACCTGCCGGGGTTGTCCGGTGGTGTGGTCATGAACTCTTGGACACCTGGTGTGCCGGTGCATCGAATCGGCTCGGTGCCGCTGCCCGGTGCGCAGTCCTTCGTCGAACTGCTGCACCGGGCTTACCAGGCCGAACCGCTGGTGTCACCGTGAGGCTGAACCGTCGTGAGCCGGTCTCGGCGGGGTCAGCTTGACGGCAACCACAGCGGCCACGGCCGCGGCGATCGCGGCGACGACGAAGCCGTTGGTGAAGCCGTCGAGTGTGTTGTCCACGAGGCTGACGGCGGCCACACTGGAGATGATGGCTGCGCCGCTGGCGGCGCCGAACTCGTGGAATGTGCTGACGATGCCGGATGCGATGCCTGCTTCGTGCGGGGCCACCTGACCCAGGGCGGTCGCCGATGCCACCACGAAGATCGCGCCGGTGCCGGAGGCGGCGATCGACACCCCGACCGCCACGGTGGCCGGGTGTAGCGACAGCGCCGGGATGGCCATCCCGGCCGCCGCGACCAGCAGGCCGACGACGCCCAGCGTGCGGGTACCGAGGCGTGCGATGCTCCGGCCGGTGAGGTTGGCTCCGGCCATTGTCGCCAGGGCGACGGGGAGGAACAGCAGGCCGGTCTGCATCGCGCCGTACCCGCGAGCGTGCTGGAAGTAGAACGTTCCGAGGAAGAACACGGCGATCATCAGCGCGGTTGCCAGGAAGATCAGGAATGTGCCGGTTGCCACCGGGCGCCGGGCGAGCAGCCTGACGTCCATCAGGGGCGAGGTGGCCCGCTTCTGCCAGGTCACAAACGCCAGGTACCCCACGGCCGCGAGCGCGACGAGCCACCCGGTGGTGGCTGTGAGCCAGCCGTTCTCGCCCGCGGCGATGAACGCATAGATCAACGTGCCTGACGCTGCGGTGACCAGTAGCGCACCAAGGATGTCCAACCGGGCGCGAGGCGCGGCGGGGACCTGTCGCGGAAGCATGCGGGCGAGGGCGCCAACGATCACCAATCCGATGGGAATGTTGATGAAGAAGACCCAAGGCCAACCCGGGCCAGCGGTCAGAACGCCGCCGACCAGCACACCGAGTGCCGCGCCGCCACCTCCGAGTGCGGACCATATTCCGAGTGCGCGATTGCGCTCGTCGTTGTGAAACAGGGTGACGACCAGTGATAGCGCTGACGGTGACAGTAGCGCCGCCCCGACTCCCTGAGCGATACGTGCGCCGATGAGCATGCTGGGGGAATCGGCGAGCCCCGCTACCAGCGACGCCGCGGTGAACACCAGCAGTCCGGTGAGCACTACCCGCTTGGCTCCGACGAGGTCGGCCAGCCGCCCGCCCAGCAGCATCAAACCACCGAACGTCAGCGCGTACACGCTCACGGTCCAGGTCAGCGCCTCGCGAGTCAGACCCAGATCCATCTCCATGTGCGGCAACGCGATCGCCACCACGGTGATGTCCAGGATCAGCATTAACTGAGCGACCCCGAGGAATCCCAGAATGTGCCAGCGCAGGGGGTGAGGCGCGCGTGCCTCGACTGCCTGGTCTTGCTTCATGATCGGCCTCCCGCCGTAACTCGTATCTCGATGTACGAGTTAAGAACTGGGAGTCTAACTCGTGTATTCCCGTACGAGTTACAGTTGGTGACATGCCGTCTGCCGAACCACGCCCGCGTCGTCGCGCCGACGCTGAACGCAGCATCGCCCGCGTCGTCGCGGCGGCGCGCACGTGCCTCAGCCAGGACCCGGACGCGACCATTGACGACATCGCCAAGGCCGCGGGTGTGGGGCGAATGACGCTGTACGGCCATTTCCCGACCCGCGCCGCATTGGTCGAGGCGGCACTCGTCGAGGCCCTGCGTGCCGGCGAGGAGACTCTGTCCGCCGTCGATCTCAGCGGCGATCCGCGTGACGCGCTGGCGCGGCTGCTCGAATCCAGCTGGTCTCTCGTCGCCGAGTCCGCGGCATTGCTTCAAGCGGCGCAGGGAGTCCTGCCCGCAGGGCGGCTCCGCGAGCTGCATGCTGCCCCGGCCGAGCGCGTCCAGCAACTCATCCGCCGGGGCCAGGAGGAGAAGGTCTTCCGCACCGACCTGCCGATGTCCTGGCTGGTCAGCGCCGTGCACCATCTCCTGCATGCCGCCTCGGAGGAGGAGAGCAGCGGCCGTCTCGACGGCGCCGACGTGGCCTATGTCGTCACGGCTTCGGTTCAGTCGCTGCTGAACGTACCTTCATCCGGGGTCGTCCCTGCAGTGGGAGCCGAGTGACCTAGGCTGCGCCGGCGCCGCGAAAGTCGATTGCTCGGCAATTCGGTAGTCCGTACCCTGACGCCCGTGACCACGCAGGTGCCCTATCGCCCGATCCCGGTGGATCAGTCGGATGTTCGATACGCCCACGGCCCGGATTCGGTGGTGCAGCCGGGTGTGCCTGCTGGCGAGACGGTCGAGTTCCATTGGACAGACAGCACGACCTATCCGGGCACCACGCGCAAGTTCTGGGCCCACGTGCCGGCATCCTACGATCCGGCGGAGCCGGCCGCGCTGATGGTGTTCCAGGACGGCCGGTTGTACCTCGACCCCGACGGGGAGGTCCGCGGCGGCATCGTCCTGGACAATCTCATCCACCGCGGTGACATCCCGGTCATGATCGGCCTATTCGTCGATCCCGGCGTGTATGACGATGTCGCGGATGCTCAGCGGCGGAAGAACCGCAACGTTGAGTACGACGCCTTCGATGACCGCTACGTCGGCTTCCTGCTCAGTGAGATCATCCCGCAGGTCATGGAACGCTACTCGGTGACCGAGGACCCTGACCGGTGGGGCATCTGCGGCGGCAGCAGCGGCGGCAACTGCGCATTCACGGCCGCATGGTTGCGCCCGGACAGATTCCGCCGGGTCATCGGCTTCCTGTCCAGCTTCGTGCAGATGCCGCAAGGTAATCCGTACCCGGACTTGATTCCCAAGACTGCGCGCAAGCCGCTTCGCATCTTCTTGCAGGCCGGCCACCGTGACCTGGGCTGGAATAAACCGGAGTGGAATTGGCTGGCGAACAACCTGCGGGTGGCCGCGGCACTCGCCGAAGCGGGTTATGACTTCCGTCTCGTCTTGGGCGATGGTGGCCACAGCCCGAATCACGGTGGCGTGCTGCTGCCCGACGCGCTCCGCTGGCTGTGGCGCGCGTAGCGCGAGATCTCAACTAGAAATTGTCTTTGAAGGGCAGGTCTCGGGCGGACACTACTTGGACCTGTGCCCAACGGGACTTCAATACCGCCAGGTTGAAGAAACCCGCGAGAACAGCCGCGAATCAGGTCTGACGGTATTGAAGTCAAGTTTTCACGCCGCGGACGTCTCAGCACCCTCAAACAGTCGGGCGTCTCCATCGGCCACCCGGCTCGTAATTCGAGTTGTCACGTTGGCGCGAAGCGCGTCATACCAGAGACACATACCGCCCGGCCCCCTCGTGGGCCGGGTCTACTCATTCTGGTGGCAACCCCTGTCGGCGGGTGATCTGGTGCCTACCCGGAGAAACCCCTAGCCGCACAGACGGCTCGACTGAACGTGGCTATCGTGCCGTGCTTGATCACCGGCCCGAATCCCGCGGACCGGACCGCCACGGGCAGGCCTCATCGGGGCGTAACCCGGTAGTGTCTCCAACTCGATGTATCGATCCCTAGGTCGCCTCAGTTCGGTTGCGCCTGACTCATGCTTCGCGGTCGCATGATCGACAAAACACGGATGGGCCGGTCGGCAAATCTGGGGTTCGGCAGCCCGTGGAGATGCCGCGACCTTGGCCGACAATGTGGGCTACCGGGGAGTCAAGTTGCCCTGGCTTCGGGATGACCGTGAGGATAAGGCTGTGAGCGGGGTACGAGCGGTGGCGACCGCGGACTGGCTGGATTTCGTCCGCCGGGAGTACCCATTGGCCGAGGTGAGCTTCGTGCGCGACCTCGGCGGGAACTTCAACCCTGAATATGCAGGTCTCTGCCGCCCAAGGTGCCTTCGTCGTCCGGGTCTCACCAGAGTGGGTCGATGTGGACCGGCTTACGGCAGTGCAGGCGGTGCGTGAGCATCTCCGCGGCCAGGGCTGGCCCATTCCCCAGACGATTCGTACTCGATCGGACAGGGGCCTGGCTCCATGGCGCGGCCGCCTCGTGGAGGTCGAGCGGTACGTCGAGCCACGCG
Source organism: Phytoactinopolyspora mesophila (assembly GCF_010122465.1). Taxonomy (NCBI): domain Bacteria; kingdom Bacillati; phylum Actinomycetota; class Actinomycetes; order Jiangellales; family Jiangellaceae; genus Phytoactinopolyspora; species Phytoactinopolyspora mesophila. Next base: position 71,153 of record NZ_WLZY01000006.1, read on the forward strand.
GCACGAGCATGACCACTTGGCCTGCGATCAACGCTGGCATCCGGTGGCTCGCGCGGCTCCATGAAGACCTTCGCGCCGTGTCTGCCTCGCCGGCAGCGGCCAATCCTCCGATGGCGAATCATCTCGAAGCCGATGCTGTAGTTGCACCCATGATCGCCGGCATCGGCGCCTGGAACCTCTCCCCGGAGGAGGCGAGTTACCTCAAGGCCGCCGAGCGGCTAGCCGTGACACTCACCGAAGAGTCCCGAGGCTTTGAGCTGCCCCGCCAGTTGGTCCACGGCGACTTCTGGGCCGGCAACGTCTACATCTCTGGCAACCAGCTCACCTTGCTCCTCGACATGGACTTCCTCGGTGAACGCCCGCGGGTCGACGACTTGGCCGTCACCCTGTTCTTCATCAACGAACACATTGGTCGCGACGACACCTCTCAGGCTCGCATCGCCACGCTGCGCAACCTGGTCGACTTCTACGACGCCGCCGTCACCGTGCCGCTCAGCCCGACCGAACGCGCTGCCCTTCCCTACGCGATCCTTCGGACGCCTCTGACATTCCTGCGCGACCTCGCCTACCTGGGCCCGTCCAGCCGCCTGGAACTGACCACACTCCGCGGCCCGGAGTACGAATGGGCTCTGAACCTACTCGAGACCCCTGGATGGCGAACCGCGTTCTGCGATCCACATTCATAAAGAGGCTGATGAGGTTGCGAGAATCGTTGGATTCCAGGTCCAGGTAGGTGGCCATTAGGTAGGTCGGCATACTGCTCAATGAGGCTGGCCATGCCGACTCCTCAGTGCGACCGCGCTCGGGGGCCATGTCGCAGCCGATCACTTGAACTGGCCGAACCCTTCGGCGAGGTGCTCTTCGCTGTTTGCCCCGACGGCGGTGCCGTCTCCGCCCGTGCTTCCGAACCACGCCGGTGGCCAAGGCCGGTTTCGGCTTGCACGCAGGCACTCACGCATCTCCGCGAGCGCACGCGGTACCTGCTCATCGGGAAGCTCCGCGACCAGCCGAGCCAACTCCTCGCGTTCTCCGCTCACGCGGGCAGCTTACCGGGAACAGGAGTGGTGGATCGTGACTTGTTCCGTCCTTCGACGGAGGAGGCCTGTGATACTCCGCGCGGACTCGGAGGCAGGGAGGATCTCTGCGTGAAAACTGGCACAGAACCGCCTTCAATTTTGGGGCATCGGCTCCTCGCATACCGTGATCGCCGGCGTCAGGAGCGGCGTGCTCGGCGGCGAGTCGGCGGATACGGCGGCCTGGTCCTGCTCGCCAGAGATGGTCTCGTGGGCGCAGGGCGCTAGCGGTAAGCGTCGCTACGTTTCGCGACGGTGAAGATTGTCACGGTTCGTTCAGCGTCGTTGATCTCGTACACGATGCGGTACTGCCCGAATCGGATGCGCCAATCGTGGTCGCTGCCTGCGAGCTTCTTCGCGCCGTGCGGGCGCGGTTCCGTTGTCAGGTCGATGATCCTAAGTAGCGCGGTCTCGAAGGCATCGCGTGGTAGGCGTTGGAGCTGCTTCAGAACGTCGGGGTGGAACTGAATTTTCACGAGGCTATGACCTCATCGGCACTGACGCCGAGGGCCTCCATCATCTCGGACAATGGCACGGCGGCGAAGCCCTCGGCGCGGAGTCCCCGAAGGCGCAAGGCGTCGGCGACGTCTGCGTGTTCGTGTAGGCGTTCGTAGTCCGCCATCGAGACGATGACGGCCACCTCAGAGCCGCTGTCGGTGATGATGGCTTCTTCGCCGGACGTGGCGACTTCACGGACGATCGAGCCGAGCTGGTTACGCAGGTCACGTAAGCTGTGTGTACTCATGTTCAACATGTTACACTCGTGGTCTGGCGCGGACAACAGGGCGTGTGATCATCATCGTGAAATCGGAAGTCGAGCCTGGGCTGAGCAGGGCCGCGAACTGATCGCCGGAGTCGGCGATGACGCGTACGGGGTGGTCCATCCAGATCTGGCCGTGATGGGTTTCGTATCGGGTTCTCAGTGAGGCTGGCTGGAAGAGTTGATCGGTCATCGGGGGCCGGGGCCTGGCGACCAGAGCCCTTGCTCAAGGGCCACAAAGAAGGTGAGGGGGGCTTGTCGGTGCGGAGTGGCGGTCAGACGCTGGCCCGCATGGTGGTTAGCCACCTCTCACGGCGCTGTCCCTTCGCCGGGATCAGTCTGCTGGATTCGTCCGGATAGGAGACGGCGAAGGCATGAATGATCAGTTTGTCGTCGGCGATGACGTGACGGCGCCCGTGCGCTCGCATGACTCTAGTCATCAGTTCGAAGGTGTCGAGATACTCGTCGTGGTCGGCGTACAGCATGCGAGCGCACGAGAGTCCGACCTGCTCGGCAATATCACGAAAGAGCGGGGCGTTCGGAATCAACGCGCAGCATGGGTGAAGACGGTTGAGGTAGATGCCGGTGTTGTCGCTCAGCTCGCCGGGCATCGGAGTTTCACCATCCCATGACATGCGGGGACCGACGCCGAATGCATCCGGATGGGCTGCCAACACCTTGAGCAGTGCTGCCACAGTGCTCTTGCCGCAGCTGCTGGAGCCAGCCTGCGTGAGCTGATGCGACGGCTCGGTCATTCCAGCGCGAGGGCGCTGATCTACTAACACGCCACCAGCGACCGGGACCGCGCCATCGCGGCCGGTCTGGACACGCTGATCGCAGGTCTCAAGGCCGTTGAGACAGGCAACGATGACGAAGGTCCGCCGCTCGTCGCCGCTCGTCGGCGCTCGATCGGGCACGTAACAGGCACGAAGGGCTGAGAGGAGGTGAGACGATGAAGGCCCAGATCAGCGGAAACTACCATCTGACCTGGGCCTTAGCGCGTGGAGCGGGTGACCGGGATTGAACCGGCACAACCAGCTTGGAAGAACGGCGCCAAGCCAGGTGCTGGGCCGTTGACCAGTGCGAACGGTGACCGTGGTTGTCCGATCAGGCTTCTGATTGGCTGGGCCTTATCGCACGCGAATCGCACGACGCAGGAGACTCCTGGACACGTTCCTCTAAGCGGCCGTGCCCCGTTGTTGTTCGATGCGTTCGGCGATCCAGATCTTGATGATGGACTGGCGGGCGACGCCCGGTCGTCGTGCTCCAGGTCCCGGGAGGGGATCATCCAGGTGGGGACGTCGACATTGACGCGGCGTTGGCCTTTGCTGCGGTGGCGAGCCTTCGATGGGCACCGCCTGTCGACTAGTGGCGCTGGTCTGGCTGAGTGGGTCAGGCTACCGAACCAGCCGAGACAACCCACTCTGTCGGCTGCCCAGTGACCTCGGCGATCAGGTCGTAGTCAGCGTCGTAGTGCAAGACGGCGGCGTCGTTGACGTCGGCGCACGCGGCGATGGTGAGGTCGGCTAGTGAGACTCCACGATGCTGGCTTCTGCTGGCTAGCTGCCGCTGAGCTCCGAGTGCGCGCGTCATGACCTCGTGCGTCATTGGCAGCTCAGTGAAACCGCTGACCAGAGCAGCTCGACGGGAATCGTAGTCTTTGGCCGAGGTGGCACTTCTGAGCACCTCGAGATCGACAATGGCGCAGCGGTACAGGGGGCGCAAGACTCCCAGCTCTTCGACACGCTCGCCGACCTCAGGCGTGGCCAAGCGGTGTATGACGGAGGTGTCGAGCAGATATCCCGTCAGCGCCACGCTTCATCCGCCTGACGGTCAAGCTCGGCAGGTGTCATGTCCGACTCGGCGATAAGGTCGCCCAGCCGACGACGTGCGTGCTTGGCCGTCGTCGCTCTCAACGCGGCTTCGACCGTGGCGCGTTTCGTCGTTGTGCCGAGGATCTCTCCGGCCTGCGCCAGTAGGTCGTCGTCGATGTCAATCTGAGTCTTAGACATTCGGATACCCCTTCGCATAGATCTCAGCAAGTGTATCTCACACTATGTATCACGCGCGAGGGGCGGTGCCGGTGGCGGCATCTTGTGCGGCTTCGGGGGCAGCGCTGGCGACCCAGAACCCCCTTCGCGGTTGCGATGGTGCCGCAACGCCTCAATGTAGCCACGAAGCGCGGTGGCGTTCTCGGGCCGGTGTCCAGTGAAGATGATCTTGTTCGACCCAGGCCACACCTCGGCCGAGTCGTCGGCGGAGCTGCTGGGCGACCGTCGACTTTCCTGCGCCGGAGTTGCCGCGCAAGATCACCAACCGAGTGTCTCTACTGCCGACCACGCTGCGACAGGCTACCGTCCGGAGGTCGATGAGCCCGAAGTCTGCCGTCCCCGGCGCGGATGCTGATGAGAATCGCTTAAGCGACCTCGGTTGATGATGGATGAAGCTTGCGCTCGGTGAGCGCTGGGGACCTGCTCGTCGGGGATTCATCCGCGAGCCGAGCCACTCCTCGCGGTAATTTGAGAAGGGGATGCAAGAACAACGCCCGGGATGATGCCTAGTTGTTGCGATTTTTTCGTTTTGCTCGGCAGGATGGCTGCTATCAACACGGATGTACAGGACAGCGCCCGCTACGACGAGCTTATTGTGCTTCCGCCTAGCGATATGGCGGCAATGGTGCGGCTTGCCAGCCTGTTGAAGCGGCACAGCGAGCCCCCGGGGCTGGTCGGGCCTGACGGTGAGCAGGTGCCGCTTCCGCTGGAGGTGTACGAAGTGCTTGTGCAGGTCGTCGCTGCGATGAAGGCGGGTAAGGCCATCGCGGTGGCGCCGTTGGAGCAGCGGCTGACAACCCAGCAGGCAGCGGATCTCCTGGGGACCAGTCGTCCGACGCTGGTGAAGTTGCTTGACGAGCACGAGATCCCATACGAGCAACCTGGCCGGCACCGCCGGGTTCGCCTGAGCGATGTCCTTGCATACCGTGATCGTCGGCGTCAGGAACGGCGGGCTCGGCTTGATGATATGACTCGCCAGGCTGTTGAGGACGGGTTGTACGACGCTTCGTCCGAGGCGTACACGCAGGCGTTGCGCAAGGCTCGCGGGAAGCCGGCAGTTTGACGTGTCGAGGTTCGTCGTCGTGCTGGACGCGTGCGTCCTTGTGCCGATCAGTCTTGCGGACACATTGCTGAGAATCGCCGAGGTGGAGCTGTATCGGCCTGTCTGGTCGCAGAAGATCCTCGACGAGGCACGAACTGCGGTTCTCGGGATCCATCCTGATGAGGACCCCACGGTCGCGTGGACGCGCGGTTACATTCGATGAACGACACGTTCGAAGACGCGAGCCCGGTGCGCGTCGGCCCGCGCGACGTTCGGGCGTGCCCAACGCTCAGACAGGTCCTGATCATTTGTGGAACGCGGCTCGGGTCGCGGCTGCAGCGGCGCGGATGTATTCGGGATCGAACCACTCGACCTCACCGCCGTGGTGCCTATCGATGTAACGCCGATAGTCGAACGCCATGAGGTACAGCGGCCGTATGCACATCACCGCCCCGAGTCGGTCGAGTTCCTCGTCGGTCAGCTCGACGTGTCGCCGGTATGCGTTGACGCCCGCGTCGATCAGTTCCTCATTCAGCCAGGTGCCCCACATCAGGTAGGCGAAGTCGACGAGTCGCGGACCGCGCCCAGACGCCTTCCAGTTGATCGCGACGGGTCCGTGTTCGCTCACGACGGCGTGATCGGGGGCGTGGAGGAGGTTGCCGTGGAGCAACGCCTCGGGAAGGCCGTGACCGTCGTCAGCCGAGCGCATCTGGGCGCGGATCTGCGCGAATCGCTCGCGATGGGGGAGAGATCGGCGTACTTGACCGCGCCGCGCTTCCGTCGAACTCAGATCCAGCACCGCCGTCGAGCGCGAGGCGTTCCGCGGGGTAGTCGTGCCGCTCCAGGAATCGCAGGATCGCGGCGTCGCCCTCGACGCCGGCCCTCGGACGGGCGGGAGGGAACGCACGCGCGATCCACGGGTCGCCGTCACGCCTGTCGATGCGGAAGACGTAGGTCTTGTGCACACTGACCTTCGTCGCCGCGACCGGGTGGATGCCGTAGCAATCCCGAAGATGGGCGAGCAGGCGGTCAGCGGCGGGTTCGTGGTTCATGCGGGTACCGAGGCCCTCGAGATCGGTCAGCGCTTCGGTGTAGCGCTGCCCGGTTTCTTGGGCGTGGCGCCGGACAACCTTCTTGAAGCTGGCGTCCCTGGTCATGGGAACAAGCCTCATCTGAACACCTTCGTCCCCCAGCGACGCGGTGTTGGAGAATGGCTTGTGACGTCGACGACCGAGAGGGCGATTTCCCCTTCGCCAATGGAACCCCGGCTGGGGTGGATGTTCCACAGCTCGGCGACTGGTCGCCGCCGTGCAGGCACTGTCGCAGAGCAGCCGTGCATTCGTCAAGGACTGCACCCGGTACCGGTCGCGGGCGAGACGGTGTCACTGAACGCGCGGTGCCGCGCGGCATCCGGGACGGCGCTGGGTCACGACTGCGCCGTAGCCGATGGGGCTGTTTGAGAACGTCGTGAGGTTCACATATCAAATCTACTCGTGATTCTTTGTCATGTAGTGCGAGATCTCAACGCGAGTTGGTGTGATCGGCATCCTTACGTCATCTCAACGTAGAGCCTTGTTCCGTTGAGATGACGTAAGGATGCCGAACGAAGCGGCGGTCGCGTGGATGCGCGGTTGCATTCGATGAACGACACGTTCGAAGACGCATTCGTCGCTGGCTGGGAACCTCGCGCATGGCGGCATCAACTTGCGTGACGAGAATGAGCGCCACGTCGTCCCACCGCATGCGCCGCGAACACCGCGATCAAGTGCATGGGCGCCGCTACCGCAACTACCGGCAATACGAGGCTCGTATCCTGCTACCCAGCCATCGGCCGACACGCCGATGGCGACACGTTTGAATCAGCAGGCCACCACAGCCAACTGCGGATGAGCCGGAAGGAGGAGGCGTTTCATGAGTGAAGCGTTCTACTCGCACGCGACGCTGTACGACCTCATGTTCCCGGGCGGCGTGCCCGCGGTCGACTTCTACCGCACCGAGGCCAATCGGCGAGGCGGGCGCGTATTCGAACTCGGGTGCGGCACCGGGCACAAGCTGATCCCCATCGCGTCCGACGGGCATCCGTGCGTCGGTCTGGACTTCTCGTCAGACATGCTGGCTGAGGCTCAGCGCAAGGCGAACGAGTGCGGTGTAGCGGTGGAATGGGTGCAGGGCGACATGCGAACCTTCGATCTGGACCGCACATTCGACTTCGTGTTTATCGCAGCCAATTCCTTACTGCATCTGCATGAGGCTGAGGATCTGGTGAGCTGCTTCCGGTCGGTTCGAAGACACCTGGCACCTGGAGCACGATTGGTCTTCGATGTGTTCAACCCAAGCGTGCGCCTACTTGCTGAAGCCGATGGCGTGCGTCGCACCCGGGAGTCGTTGTCGTTCTTGGACCCTGACCGTGGCAACGTTAGCGTCGATGTCGCTGAGGTCTACGATGCGCCCGCGCAAGTGACTCGCGGGACGTGGTACCTCTCGACTAGCTCCGAGCCCGACTTCGTCGTCGCACCGCTGGAAATCAGGAGCATCTTCCCGCAAGAGCTGCCGCTGCTCCTCTCACTCGGCGGCCTTCGGCTCGTCGAGCGCTTCAGCGACTGGTCCAGTCGACCATTTGCCGGTGATGCGGCGCTTCAACTCTGCATCTGCGAATCCGCGTGATTGAAGAAGCGGCGGCACGGGCAATCGCCGACGCTATGGATGCCCTGGCTGGCGCTGACGACGGCGAAGGGGAGGACTCCGAATGACCACTACTGTGGCCCGTGCGTGGCCCACGACATGCGAAAGCCCGGCTCAGTCTGACTGGCCGGGCTTTCCTGGTGCGTCGTTGACCTGCTGTTTTGCTGTGGAGCGGGTGACCGGGATTGAACCGGCACAACCAGCTTGGAAGATAACGTCCGACCCGACTTGGCGCGGATGGCGTGAGCTGTGGCGGCATTCTCGCTGGTAAACATGCGCCCGCTGGCCGCATGTGACCGTTGTTGTCCCGGGTTTGCCGATCGATCGGGCACGTATCGGGCACGCGAGCGCACCCGTTCTACAGAAGAGGACTTCAGTTCAGGCGGCCCCGCCAGGAGTAGCACCTCCGTGGCGGGGCCTCGACCGAACCTAACTAGGAGGTTCCGGCCGTGCATCAGAATCTACACACCTTCTCGTGTACTGCTCGACGTGACGATGATCTCTGGATTGTCGAGTGTGTCCAGCACCCGCACGTACGTACGCGTGGGCGTCTTCTGGCCCAGGCCACCAGACGTCAACGGCACGTGCTTGCGTCCGCTGTGGGTGTGCCGGTGGCCAACCTGACCGTTGATGTGCAGCCGCTGCTGCCCGATGCGGTCAGGGATCACATCGCTCGGGCGTGGAAGCTGCGCACCACTGCTGCGTGGGCGAATCGTGAGGCTGCCGCCGCTCGCCGCGCCGCTGTTAGTGCGCTGGCGGCTGAGGGGTTGTCGTTGCGCGACATCGGCACCATCCTCGGAGTGTCCCACCAACGCGCCCACCAGCTCCTCAACCAACCGGCCGCGCGGTGAGCGCGATGACACGCGAACCGGTCAAGCCGTTCGAACCTGATCGGGGTGGTCCGGGCTACTTGTTCGCGAAAGTGGCTGATCACATCGAGGCCCGTATCCGCTGCGGTGAACTCTCGCCTGATGGGCGACTGGCAGGCGAGCGGGCGTTGGCCGAGGAGTACGGCGTATCGCTTGGCACTGCCCGCCGCGCGGTCGCTGAACTGCGTGAGCGCGGCCTGGTCGTGGTGCTGCCTGCGAAGGGGACGTATGTGGTCCCGGCCGGTGGCGTCGGCCAGGGGCCGCTTTTTGCCTGACAGCGCGGCAGATCATGGGGGGTGCTGAGCCGTGCTCCTCTTGGCTGCCCTCATTCTGAGGCGTCCTCCTCGTAGCTGCCGGTCCTGTGGGCGGAGCGGGCCGGGTCAAGGGTCGAGCTTGCGAGATCGCGAAGCGACTTTGCCCTTGACGCGGGACGCGATGCTCAGAGGATGGCTGCAACGAGGGGGATGCCGATTGGGCGAGCTTTCAGTTCGGCTCTTGTAGGTATCGATACTGCGACCAGGCCGCCCGGTCGCGCCCGGAACGGCCGCCAGGCCGCACGCCCGGCGCAGGCCGGGCGGTGCGGCGCGTCAGCGCCGCCTTGATCTCTAAGAGGTCAACTCGGCAAGTTAGGCGGGGCGTTCTGTGAAGATGGCCGCGACTTCGGACTGCGATGTGATCCAGGCGCATAGGTCCGGGTCGACCCAGCGAGCGAGAGTCTTGAGGTCGGCAAGGTGTTGTTCGAGGGGCATACGGTATACCGGCTCATGATGTGCGATGCGGTTGCGAAGACGGTGAAGACGGGTGAGGCAATCGTGTAGCGGCCTGCGGCGCGGCTGATGTGGAAAGCCATGGCGCAGGACTGGTTTCCAGAGAGTGCGGTCGTACTGCGACGCCACAAGGTAGCGCCAGAAGCCGAAACTGAGCTCGGCGACTATCCGGCCGGGGTCGGCCTGTTTTCCAGTGCGTTTGAGACGCTTCCGCGCGGTGAGGATGTCCTCACGGTGGTGTTGGGTCAGGACGCGGCCGGGGTCGTCGAACCAGCGGTCATGACCGTGCGTCGTGATGCACCAGGCCGTGAGCTGGGCATGCATGGCGTTGCGGACGAGCACTTCGATGTGGCTAAGGTCGAGCCAGAAGGCGGCTGAGATAGTGGCATTCCACTCATAGAGTGAGATGGCGGCTTGAAGGTCGCCACCGACATGCGTGCGGTAGGGCGACAGGCGCTCTCGGGAGAGTGCCCGTTCAAGACCGTCAGGGCGGCGGTTGTTCATCCGTGCTGCCTTCCGTATACTTAATGACGAAGACCCCGGTCGCCGCTGCTTTGCATGCCGCCGGGGTTACTGCTTTCTGGGGCTGTTGCTCTAACCGTCTTCATGCGCCGATCAGGGCAACCAGCGCGCTATGCACCCTGGGGGCGGCAGCCAGGACGTCCGGCCCGGTCAGGGTGTACGGGCTGCCGTCGTGGTGCGTGACGATGGCACCGGCGGTCTGGGCGAGTGCGATGCCTGCGGCCATGTCCCATGGCTTGTTGGAGTGCACAACAACTGCGTCGATTCGTCCGGCCGCGAGCCATGCGAGGTCGGTTGCGGCTGACCCGAGCATCCGGATGCGGCCTACGTTGTCGGCGAGGTTGGCGATTGTCGCCAACCGCTGTCGATTCTTGTTACTGCTGGTGGGGCCGGTGGCGAAGTCGCCGACTGCGACCAGGACCTCATCAACGGTTTCTGTCTGGCTGGCACGGATGGATCTGTCGTTGCAGTACGCCCGGCCGTCGCGCGTCGCGTACCGTTCGCGGTGGGCGGGCAGGGCGATCTCTCCGTGTACGGGGGTGTCTGCTTCGATGAGCGCCAGCGCTACTCCGAAGTTGGGTAGGCCTCGGCTGAAGTTCGTGGTGCCGTCAATCGGGTCCAGGCACCAGTAGGGATCTGGTGGCCCGCTGTGGCCACGCTCTTCGCCGAGGAAGCCGATGTCAGGTGTGAGGTCGCGTAGGAGCGTGCGCAGCTCGTCTTCGATGGCGAAGTCGGTGGCTGTGGCGTAGTCCCGATCGGACTTGTATGTGCGTTCAAGTGCGCGACTTCGGCCGAGGATTTCCAGCGCCTGGTCGATGGCGGCAGTCGAGGCGTGTTCACGCGTGAACATCGTGTCCGGCGTCCCAAGCTTGGGTGAATACGTGTCCGAAGATCGGGAACAGGCCGTGGGGCTCGTGTTCGTTGGCCTCGATGACGAGCGTTGGTGAGTCCAGGCCTCGGGCGTCATGGAGATAGGGCTGCACTATCGCGCGGTAGCCGTCAACGATGGTGATGTTGAAGCGCAGAGTCTCGTCATAGGTGCGGATCTGGAGCCGTTCGACGGCCTGCGGCGACAGCTGGTCGGTGAGCCGGAGAAGTGCGTGCATGTTCGTACGCGTCAACTCGGCTAGGTGCCCGGCTGGCATACCTTCTTCGTCTTCACGCGCCCGAATCGATGTGCCGTCTGGGTCGAGGAACAGGCACCGCAGATGTAGACCGTTCTCGATCAGTTCGGCGAGCGTGACGTCTGAGATGCCTTGGCAGACTGCGTTGAGACTTAGTCCCATGACGTCGGCTCGATCCGCTGCGGCGAGAGTTCGCACAAGCGGCATTGCTGCCTGGGTCTCTTCCCGAGTCGAATATACCGCCACAATGTCCTTCACCGCTGGCGCGTCCATGGGGCCGCCTCGGGGTGAGATTCGGGCGTTCACGAGCGTTTCAAGTCGGGTGACTGCCGCACGAAGCTCGCCCACTTCGTCGCCTTCGGGAGTCTGGGGCAGCTCGACCTTGGCCGCGGGCTCGGTTACCCCGAGCGGCTGATCCAACGACAATGAGTAAAGCGCGGCGGATGCCAGCACGACATCGGCCGGTGGTCTCGTCCTGCCTTTGATCCAGTTGCTCACAGCAGACTCGGAGTAGGCGCCGGACTCCGGTCCAACCCCCGCATCCTTCAACGCGGCCGCCAGGGCCGAAGCTCCACCGGCCGCGCGGCGAGCCTCCATCAACAGGCCCCGAATAACCGCATCCCAAGAAGTCATCACGGGTTCGATGTTCCCACAACTCGTTCCAGAAGCGAAGTCCCGGTAGTGAATCGCTTGACAAGCGAATCGCTTTTAGGTGTACTGGTTGCTAGTGGAGCGATTCACGCTCCTGGAGCGATTGCCGGAGGCGGTCATGGCGTTGCAGGGTGCTATCCCGGTGGAGTTTGGTGTGGTGTTTCCGCATGGTGCGTTTGTGATCGGTGAGGTCACGGCGGAGGCGGATTTTGATGCGTCGACGCGGGACAACCGGGTGCAGAAGCGGGACAAGGTCAGCGGGTTGCCGGTGTGGCAGGTGCCGGTGATGGATGCCGACCCGGAGGCTCGTAAGGGGCAGCGTGAGTTGACGGTGAAGATCGCGGCGGAGGTGCAGCCGGTGCCGCCGGAGATCTTGAACGGGACGCCGTTTCGCCCGGTGGAGTTTGAGGGGTTGACGGTGACGCCGTATGTGGACACCAACGGCCCACGTGCACGGCAGGCATTCAGCTTCCGGGCGTCGGGGATGCGCAAACCCGGCAACAAGCCAGCGGCGAAGGATGCGGCTGCGCGGGATGCGGCCTGACCCACATAGACCGGCGCGGGGATCAGACCGGCTACCAACCTTTGATCCCCGCGCCTTCCAACACCCCCAGCTTGGAGGGATCGGCATGTCCAACCCTACCCACCACCACCACGAGCAGACGTGGACTGAGCCGCTGTTCACCTTTGGTGTCAGCAACGGCGTCACAAGGCCGGGGCTGTTGTTTCCCTGTGCCGGCTGCCACGCCCTGACCGTCACCGAGCCCGGCGAGTGGTGCGCTGATTGCGCCGAACCATCGACCCGCCCAGTCCGAGCCGGCCGACGTTCCACCGGTTCGGAGAGGGGGCGGTCGTGATGGGTGCCCACTACGCCAACGACCCGGCGCACGGGGATGAGTACTACACCCCACGCCGTCCCGGTGATGACGACCCGCTGATCATCTCGGTGGTCAAGCTCGTGTTCATGCTCGCAGCGGTACCGTTCGTGCTGCTGTGGCGCCACCCGGTCGCGACCCCGACCATCGTGGTCGGGCTGTGGCTGCTGTTCTTCCACGGCGTGGCGTTCACTGTCCTCACCCTGACCCTGATCGCGGGACTGGTGGTCTGGTACTGGCGTGCTCCGGACAGCTTCGAACGGTTCGTGGTGCACCAGGTGCGTGCCTGGTGGCGACGCTGGCGCGTCTACTCCCGGGGCTGGTCGTCGGCGATGCACATGTGCGGCCTGGCGAAAGGGTGGGGCGCGAAGCAGTACGCCCCCCACGTGATCACCGTGCGCTGTGATCCGCACACCGATCACGTCCGGGTGAAACTGCTCCCCGGACAGACCAGCGACGACTTCGCCGCCCGCGCGGACGCGCTCGCCGCCACCTTCGGGGCGCTCGCCTGCCGGGTCGAAGAAGACAAGCCGGGGGTGCTGTGGTTGCGGTTCGTTCACGCCGACGCGCTACACGAGCCGGTACCGCCGTTGGAGCCGGATGACCCGGTAGCGCTCGATGCGCTGACCCTCGGTACCACCGACACCGGTGCCCCGTGGCAGTTGGGCCTGCCCGGCACCCATGTCCTCGTTGCTGGTGCGACCAACTCGGGGAAGGGGTCGGTGATCTGGTCCACCATCTGCGCCGTGGCCCCGGCGATCCGGGACGGGTGGGTGCAGGTGTGGGCGGTTGACCCGAAAGGCGGCATCGAACTGGCCCCCGGCGCGGGCATGTTTGCTCGCTTCGCCCACGAACCCGAAGCGATGGTCCAGCTCATCGAGGAGGCGGCGGGGTTGATCCGGACTCGCGCCGATGCCATGCGCGGACACACCCGCCAACACACCCCGACCACACGTGATCCGTTCGTGCTGCTCATCATCGACGAACTGGCGTTCCTCACCGCATACATGCGCGACCGGGCGTTGACGAAACGCCTCGCGTCGGCCCTGTCGGTGGTGCTGTCCCAAGGCCGCGCGGCCGGGCTGTGCGTGCTCGCGGCGGTGCAAGACCCACGTAAAGAGATCGTGAACATGCGCGATCTGTTCCCCACCCGCATCGCGCTACGCATGACCGAGGCCGATCAGGTGGACATGGTCCTCGGCGACGGCACCCACCACCGCGGCGCCCACTGCGAACGCATACCCGAACACACCCCAGGTGTCGGGTACGTCGCCGTAGATGGGCGCGCCGAACCCATCCGAGTCCGCGCGGCCTACCTCGCCGACGACGACATCACCACCCTGTGTGAACGCTTCGCACCCCACCGGTCCACCGCCAGGGCATCCGGTGGCCCGGTGGTGCGGGCTGTCTCGACAGAAGCGGAGGCGGCGTGATGAGCATCCACATCGACCACGACCACATGATCAGCCGCGCGAGCACGCACCACGCTCGCCGTGTCCACGGGCACGACTGGGAAGTGTCCTGGCTACCCGAGCAACAGCTCACCCGTAACAAGGCGATCACCGCCATGACCCTCGCGGAGATCGTCGCGACCAAGACCGCCGACGGTGGGCTTCACTGCGATGACCCGGACTGGTCACTCATCGACACCCTCGCCAGCGAACTCGGTCTCACCGGCCCCGCCGCCGTCGCCTCCCTCGGAGCGTGACCCCATGACCACGCCGACCCTGGACGACGACACCATACGCGGGCTCGCCGTCGCCGAGAAGGTGTGTGTGCGCCCGATCCTGTCCAAACTCACCGACACTGAGACCGGTGACACCCGCACGGTGCTCATCCCGTGCGGAGCCACCCGCGAACAAGTGTGCCCGTCCTGCGCCGACCGCGCGCGGAGACTGCGCATGCAGCAATGCCGGGAAGGGTGGCACCTCAGCGAAGAACCCACCACCGACAACGACGAAAGCCAGGACGACGACGACACCGACGAGGACCAAGGCGAGGGCGACGGCGATGGGGCGGGGGAAGGTGGGGTGCGTCGGGTCCGCTCCACCCGCCGCCGCGATGACGCCGACGACCTGCCACGTCCGCCGAAGCAGCACACGACTCTCGGCCGCAGCTTCGACACCCCGGACGGCAAGACCTACCGGCCGTCGATGTTCCTCACGTTGACGATGCCGTCCTATGGGCGGGTGACCCGTGAAGGCGTTCCCGTCGATCCAGGCTCGTATGACTACCGGCAAGCGGCGTTGGATGCGCTGCACTTCCCGAAACTCATCGACCGGTTCTGGCAGAACCTACGCCGCGCCACCGGTGTCCCGGTGCAATACTTCGCCACCGTCGAACCACAACGACGACTCGCCCCGCACCTGCACGCCGCCGTCCGGGGCACCTTCCCACGTGCCCTGATCCGGCAAGTCGTCACCGCGACCTACCACCAACTCTGGTGGCCCTCCTTCGATGAGCCGGCCTACGTGGACCGGCTACCGGTCTGGGACGAGCACGCGTGCGGCTACGTCGATCCCGACACCGGGGCCTCGTTGCCGACCTGGGACGAAGCCCTCGACCAACTCGACGCCCACCCCGACGCCGAACCGGCGCACGTGGTCCGGTTCGGTACCCAGATCGACATGCAAGGCATCCTCGCCGGAACCCCCGCCGCCGACCGACGCGTCGGCTACCTCACCAAATACCTGACCAAGAACATCGCCGACGACCTCAACGACGATGGCGAAGTCTCGGCGGCCCGGCAAGCACATATCGATCGGATCGCCGACGAAGTGCGTTGGCTACCGTGTGCCCCGACGTGTGCGCACTGGCTCCGCTTCGGCGTGCAACCGAAGAACACCCGACCCGGGCAGGTACCGGGGCTGTGCCGGTCCAAAGCACACGACCGGGACCACCTCGGCCTCGGCGGCCGCCGCGTCCTCGTCTCCCGGAAATGGACCGGCAAGACGCTAACCGAGCACAAAGCGGACCGGGCCGCCATTGTCCGGACTGTCTTGGAAGACGCCGGTATCGATATGGACGACCATGGCGAGTTTTCGGCAACCGCCACCCGAGCAGACGGCCTACCCCGCTACGTCTGGTCACCCGTCCGCCCCGGCGAGGCAGACGCGCCGTCGTATCTGCGGCTCATCGCCCACGCCATCAACCGAAGACAGGCCTGGCGCGAGCAATACGAACAGGCCAAACAACGCGCCGGACCACCCGACCCGAATCTTTCGGCAACCATCCCCGGAGCCGCCACAGCGGCATGATCGAAAGGAACCGACCATGGAACGTCTACTCACCGTGGCTCAAGCCGCCGAGCTGCTGGGGACCACAACTCGGTTTCCACGGCGACTGATTGCAGAGCGCCGTATCCGGTTCGTCAAGATCGGCCGACATGTGCGGATACCTGCGTCGTCGCTGGTCCAGATGGTGGAGGCGGGCACAGTAGAGCCTCGCCGGTCGTGTCGGCGGGCGGCGTGATGGCGAAGGCGAAACGACGGTTCGGGCGGGTGCGGAAGCTGCCATCCGGGCGCTATCAGGCGCGCTATTTGGGGCCGGACGGACTGGACCACCCGGCACCATCTACCTTCGCAACGAAGACCGATGCGAACGTGTGGCTGACGGAGAAGGAAGCCGAGATCCGGCGTGGTGACTGGATCGACCCCGAATCCGGCATGGTTGCGCTGGCGGACTACGGGAAGGCGTGGATCGCTGAGCGGCCGAACTTGAAGCCGCGCACTGTGGCCCTCTACGAGACGCTGTTCCGGATCCACGTTGCGCCAGACCTTGGCTCGTTCGGGCTGCTGGAGATCACACCGGGACGGGTGCGGACGTGGCGGAAGGACCGGCTCGACGCGGGCACGGGTGCAGTGACGGTGGCCAAGTCGTACCGGCTGCTGAGCGCGATCATGAACACGGCCGTGCGGGACGGCCTGATCCGGCGTAACCCGTGCCAGATCACGGGTGCGGGACACGAGCCGAGCCCGGAACGATCTACCGCGAGTCTGACCGACGTGTTCGCTTTGGCAGACGCGATCCAGCCTCGGTATCGGTTGCTGGTTCTCCTTGCGGCGTTCGGAACGATGAGATGGGGCGAGCTGCTGGGCCTGCGCCGTAGTGACATCGACCTGGACGGCCGCATTATCCAGATCAGCCGGTCGGTTCAACAGATCTCGGGTGCGCCCGTGGTGACATCGCCCAAGAGTTGGGCGGGTCGGCGCCGGGTTGCAGTTCCTGAGGCGATCGTGCCCGAGATGCGGTGGCACCTGCGGGTGTTCGCGGAGCCTGGGCCGGACGGGCGTGTGTTCCTCGGTCCGAAGGGCGCTACGCCAAGCCGGACGAACTTCCATCGGATCTGGCGTCGGGCGACTCATGAAGTCGGCCTGCCCGAACTTCACTTTCATGACCTGCGGCATTCCGGTGCCACATTGGCGGCTAGTACCGGAGCGAGCCTGCGTGAGCTGATGCAACGGCTGGGTCACTCCAGCGCACGAGCGGCGCTGATCTATCAGCACGCCACCAGCGACCGGGACCGCGCCATCGCGGCCGGTCTGGATTCGTTGATCGCCGGTATTGGGGCCGCTGACACTGGCGAAGGTGACGACGAAGGTCCGCCGCTCGTCGGTGCTCGATCGGGCACGTGACGGGCACGAGGGGTTGAGAGGAGGTGAGACGATGAAGGCCCAGGCTCGGCGAAAACTCCGCCTGACCTGGGCCTTCGTGCGTGGAGCGGGTGAC
The DNA here is from genome assembly GCF_010122465.1 of Phytoactinopolyspora mesophila. NCBI lineage: Bacteria > Bacillati > Actinomycetota > Actinomycetes > Jiangellales > Jiangellaceae > Phytoactinopolyspora > Phytoactinopolyspora mesophila. The sequence goes on from NZ_WLZY01000006.1 coordinate 88,297, forward strand.
CGGGATTGAACCGGCACAACCAGCTTGGAAGGCTGGGGCTCTACCATTGAGCTACACCCGCGTGGGGCTCGTGGCCCCGCGGTAAAGACTATACCGTGTTCTGCCGTAGACTTGTCCGGGCGCCCGGGGCGTAGCGTAGTGGCTAGCGCGCCTGCTTTGGGAGCAGGAGATCGCAGGTTCGAGTCCTGTCGCCCCGACCAGCCAGCGGATATGGTGGTGGGTTCCGGTTCACGGAGCCCGCCGCCGTGGCCGTGACACAAGCCACCTAGACATAGGCCACCCATCACAGGAGACACGTCAGCGTGAAGAGCGTCGTCGAGACCCTCAACCCGACGCGGGTCCGGCTCGCGGTGGAAGTTCCATTCACCGAACTTGAGCCGAACATCAAGTCAGCTTATAAGCGCATCGGCGGCCAGGTGAGTATCCCTGGCTTCCGCAAGGGAAAGGTGCCGCCGCTGGCTATCGACCAGTTCGTGGGCCGCCCGGTGGTGCTCGAAGAGGCCATCAACGACGCCATTCCCAAGCTCTACGGCGATGCGATCCGCGAGAACGAGCTGCAGCCCATCGGGCAGCCCGAACTCGACGTCTCGGAACTCAACGACGGCGAAGAGCTGAAGTTCACCGCTGAGGTCGCGGTCAAGCCGAAGATCGAGCTGCCCGAGTGGGAAGGCCTTGAGATCCAGGTCGACGACCTCGAGGTGACCGACGAGGACGTCGACGAGCGTCTCGGGTCGCTGCGTGAGCGGTTCGGCACCTTGGTGGGTGTCGAGCGTGCTGCCGCGGACGGCGACTTCGTGCAGATCGATCTCAACGCCACCGCTGACGGTGAGCCGGTCGAGGGTGGGCAGGCCACCGGCGTGTCGTACCAGATCGGCAAGGGCGGCATGATCGATGGCCTCGATGAGGCTGTCACTGGGCTCTCGGCCGGCGATACGACGACGTTCCGAACCACCCTGGTGGGCACCCACGAGGGCGAGGAAGTCGACGTCGAGGTGACTGTTACCGCGGTCAAGGAGCAGCAGCTGCCCGAGCTCGACGACGATTTCGCCCAGCTGGCCAGTGAGTTCGACACGCTGGACGAACTCAAGGAAGACCTGCGTGAGCAGGCGCTGCGGGCGGCCCGCATCGAGCAGGCCACGGAGGCCCGCAACAAGGTCCTCGAGGCGCTGATCGAGAAGTCCGGGGAGATCCCGGTGCCCGACGAGATCGTCCAGGCCCAGGTCGAGCAGCACTTCAGTGACGGCCACGGCGACGACGATCACCGTTCGGAGTTCGAGGAGCAGTTCCGGCAGAACCTCGTCCAGCAGTTCGTGCTCGACGAGCTCGTCAAGAGCGAAGAGGTCGAGGTCTCGCAAGAAGAGCTGACCTCGTACGTCGTCCAGCAGGCGATGCAGCGCCGGATGGACCCGAACCAGCTGGCGCAACGACTTGTCGAGAGCGGGGAACTGCCGTCGGCGATGGCCGACGTGCGCCGCGGCAAGGCGCTCGCCCTCGTTGTTGAGAAGGCGTCCATCACCGACGCATCTGGACAGGCGGTAGAGCTTGACCGGTTGCTCGAGGACGGCTCGCTGGCCGAAGAGGGCGAGGACGTCGAGGGCGCCCCGGCCGCCGATGTGTCGTCGGTCGAGTTCGCCGAGCTGGACGAGTCGGCCGACGCCGACGAGGCCGGCGAAGAGACTGCGGCCGCGGACGGCGACGAAGAGCAGGACGAGTCGAAGTCCTGAGCCTTGCGTCGTTGCGAGCGCTGATTTCTGAATGATCAGGTGGTGAAGCTGACCCCGCCTTGGCCTGGTCTGGCAGTTGTGCCGGATCCGTCATGGGCGCGGCTGGCTTCGCCACCTGATCTGCGTTTCGGCGCCTGATCATTCGCCGGGTATCCGGTGCGTGGTCAGATGACAGGCACGGCCGGATCTCGTCACATCCGCACACCTGATCGCCATCAGGCGGACGATCAAGTGACAAATCGGAGATCAGGTGACACAGCGGCGCACGCCGACAGCGAACAGGGGCGTTCCGTGGATGGTGGACGAGCTCTGGTTGGTTAGTGTCAGAGCATCGACGTCGACCTGTGGCTCATCCGGAGCGACTCCGGGGCGGGCAAGGCCGGCATCGATCGAGACAATTGCCAGCGACAACCTATGACCACCATCTTCGAGAGCCTTGAGGAGTTGCACGGTGAACCCACGTCTCGAGACGCCTGGTTCCGTCTCTGCCCCCCAGGCCCACTCGCCGTCTCCGGCGAACATGGGCCTGGACGATCACATCTACAACCGGTTGCTTCGTGAACGCATCATCTTCCTCGGGTCCGAGGTGCGTGACCAGAACGCCAACGCGATCTGTGCCCAGCTGCTCCTGCTAGCAGCGGAGGACCCGAGCCGGGATATCCACCTCTACATCAACTCTCCTGGCGGTTCCGTCTGGGCCGGCATGGCCATCTACGACACCATGCAGTACATCAAGCCCGACGTCGCCACCTTCGCGATGGGCTTCGCGGCTTCGATGGGCCAGTTCCTGCTGTGTGCAGGCGCTCCCGGCAAGCGCTACGCGCTGCAGCACGCCAAGATCCTGATGCACCAGCCGTCCGGCGGCGTGGGAGGCACGGCCAGCGACATCATGATCCACGCCGAGTCGCTGTTGAGCACCAAGCGTGAGATGGCACGGCTGATCGCTCAGCACACCGGCCGCACCACCGAGGAGATCGAGCGCGACTCCGACCGGGACCGGTACTTCACCGCCGACCAGGCCCGCGAGTACGGCTTCGTGGACCAGGTGATCACCAGTGTTTCCGAGCTCCCGAGCAACGGTTCCTGAGCTGCCTCCGCGCCCACCGAGACGAAAGAGACTTCCGCGATGAACTACTACATCCCGCAATGGGAGGAGCGCACCTCCTACGGTTTCCGACGTATCGACCCGTACGCGAAGCTGTTCGAGGAGCGAATCATCTTCCTGGGCACTCCCGTGTCCGACGACGTCGCGAACGCGGTCATGGCCCAGCTGATCTGCCTGGAGTCCATGGACCCGGATCGTGACATCGAGATCTACATCAACTCGCCCGGCGGTTCGTTCACGGCGATGACGACCATCTATGACACGATGCAGTTCATCAAGCCCGACGTCCGTACGGTCTGCATGGGGCAGGCGGCCTCGGCGGCCGCCGTGCTGCTGGCAGCCGGCGCGCCTGGCAAGCGGCTGGCGGTGCCCAACGCGAGGGTGCTGATCCACCAGCCGGCCGTTGGCGAGGCCATTTTCGGCCAGGCCAGCGACATCGAAATCCAGGCCAACGAGATCCAGCGGATGCGGACGCTGATGGAGCAGATGATCTCGAAGCACTCGAACAAGACCCCCGAGGAGGTCCGCTCGGATGTCGAGCGTGACATGATCCTCACGACGCAGGAGGCCATCGACTACGGGTTGGTCGACAACTTCACGGCGTCACGCAAGGCCAGTCTGACGAAGTAGAAGATATGTCCGGGTGCGCCGACATCGATCCCGGCCCGGGATCCGGGCTCGGGTGGGCATGTTGCCCGCCGAGCCGGTCCCGGGCGGGTTCGATCCCGAACGCGACGCGCCCGATAGGTAGGGTTGGGTGCCACATGGCCGGGAAAGGATGTACCGTCGAAGGACGCGCACGCGACTCGTTCGCGGTAGGCGGGCAAGACGGCACCTGAGACGGAAGGACGAACCGCGTGGCACGCATCGGCGACGCCGACCATCTGCTCAAGTGCTCTTTCTGCGGCAAGAGCCAGAAGCAGGTCAAGAAGCTCATCGCAGGGCCTGGGGTGTACATCTGCGACGAGTGCATCGACCTGTGCAATGAGATCATCGAGGAAGAGCTCAGCGAGAACCCCGAGGCCGGTGGCCTGTCGAGCTTGCCGAAGCCGCGTGAGATCTACGAGTTCCTCGAGCAGTACGTCATCGGCCAGGAGTCAGCCAAGAAGGCGCTGTCCGTGGCCGTCTACAACCACTACAAGCGGGTGCAGGCCAAGCAGTCGGGCGCGATGCGCACGTCGGACAAAGAAGAGGCCGTCGAACTCGCCAAGTCCAACATCCTGCTGGTCGGCCCCACCGGCTGCGGAAAGACGTATCTGGCTCAGACTCTGGCCAAGATGCTCAACGTGCCGTTCGCCATTGCCGACGCCACCGCGCTCACCGAGGCCGGCTACGTCGGTGAAGACGTCGAGAACATTCTGCTGAAGCTGATTCAGGCGGCGGACTACGACGTCAAGAAGGCCGAGACCGGCATCATCTACATCGACGAGATCGACAAGATCGCCCGCAAGAGCGAGAACCCGTCGATCACCCGGGACGTCTCCGGTGAAGGTGTCCAGCAGGCACTGCTGAAGATCCTCGAGGGCACCACCGCCAGCGTGCCGCCGCAGGGCGGGCGCAAGCACCCCCATCAAGAGTTCATCCAGATCGACACCAGCAACGTGCTGTTCATCGTCGGTGGCGCATTCGCCGGCCTGGAAGACATCATTCAGCAGCGGGTAGGCCGCCGCGGGCTCGGCTTCGCGGCTGACATGAGCGGCAACGACGACAACTCCACGAACGAGATCCTCGGCCAGGTCATGCCTGACGACCTGCTGAAGTTCGGCTTGATTCCGGAGTTCATCGGCCGGCTGCCGGTGCTGACCACGGTCAACCCGCTTGATCGCGAGGCGCTCATCCGGATCCTGTCCGAGCCGCGCAACGCGCTGATCAAGCAGTACAAGCGCACGTTCCAGATCGCGGACAACATCGAGCTCGAGTTCACCCCCGAAGCCATCGCCGCGGTCGCGGACCAGGCGTTGCTACGCGGCACCGGCGCGCGGGGCACCCGCGCGGTGGTCGAGGAAGTGCTCCTCGACGTCATGTACGAGGTCCCCAGCCGTGAGGACGTGGGGCGTGTCGTGATCGACCGCGACGTGGTGCTGCAGAACGTGCTGCCCACCCTGGTCCCCAGAGAAGCGCCGCAGCGTCGCCGTGATCGCCGGGAGAAGTCGGCCTGAGCCTGGCGCGCTAGGCGTCGAACACCGACAGCTGTTGTTCGCTCGGCTTGCGGGTGAACGCGCTGACGACGACCATTACGGCCAGCGAGAGCACCAGCGCGGGCACCATGGGTGGCAGGCCCAGCGGGTCGTCGAGCTGATACCAGATCAGCGCGGTGCCGCCCCCGGTGACGACGCTGGCGGTTCCGGCCGCCGCGGTGGCGCCGCGCCACAGGTACCCGGCGTACAGAGGGACCAGAAGTGCCGCGGCATACATCGTGTAGGCGAAGACGACGGCGGTGACGATGTCCGGCATGGCGACGGCGAGGCCGAAGCTCAGCAGGGCGAACACGACGACGGCCGCCTGGCCCACCTTGCGCAGCTCGATGGTGGACGCATCGCGGCGGATCAGCTGCCGGTAGAGGTCGCGGGTGAGGTTGATGCTGGCGCTGAGCAGGATCGAATTGGTGGACGTGACGATGGCCGCGGCCACGGTCGCTAGTAGCAGTGCGCCTACGACGGCAGGCATCAGCTCGGTGACCACCGTGGCGAAGACGTCGTCGGGCAGCACATCCGGGCCGAGCACGGCCTGTCCGCCCCAGCCGAGAAGAGCAACCATGCAGTATCCGGCCAGCGCCAGCGGAATGAGGAGGGTGAGTGCCTTCTTCGCCACCCGTTCGTCGCGGGCGGAGAACACCCGATTGAAGATGATCGCCTGCGAGACGGCGGTGGTGCCGAAGACGGCGATGGCCATATTGAAGGCACCGAGTCCGTCGGTGTTGGTGAAGGGCTGGAAATAGCCGTCGGGCGTGTCCGCGCCGAGAATGCCGAAGCCGCCGTGGTTGTTGAAGAGCAGGATGACCCCCGCCAGCAGGCCACCGAAGATCAGCAACGCCTGCAGGCTGTCGGTGAAGGCGACCCCCTTCATCCCGCCGAACAGGGAGATCAGCGTGAACGCTACGACGCCGATGACCATGGCGGGCACCCGAGTGAGGTCGGTGAAGGTGGTGAGGATCCCGGCGATCGCCAGGATCTGGACGGTGACGATCGCGATGTCCCCGATGATGATCATCACCGCACTGACATAGCGGGTGGAGTTGTCGTAGCGGATGGCCAGCAGGTCCGGAACGGTGAACTGCCGCAACTTGCGGCTGCGTTCGGCCATCACCACCGTGGCGAAGACGATACCGAGCACGCCGCCGATCCCGCTGAACCACCAAGCCGCCCCCATCGCGTAGAAGCTCCCGGTCCAGCCCACGACAGTGGCGCCACCGATGTAGGAGGCGAACAAGGTGCCGACCAGGACGGGCAAGCCGAGGCTACGACCAGCCAGAGCGAAGTCTTCGACTCCACTGATGTATCGCCTGAAGTAGACGCCGATGGCCACGATGATCACCAGGTAGATGGTGATCGTAGCGACGTACATGCCAACCTCCCATGCTTGACCGGCATCCGGCCGGCTAGTTCAGCGCTGACAATTATGCAGTTAAGTCAGAAGTCAACCGCATTGGCTTCGTCGCGATGGACAGGGTGATCGGAGCGAACCTGGACGATCGCACGACGCCGGCGGTCCAGGTGTCGTCGGAGCCGACGAACCCTCTGGCTTCGGCGGCCCATACGGTGTGCCTGAGGCGATACCGGAGAGGAGCTGGCATCTATGACAGACCGGCTGGTTTTGCGTGGCGGCACTGTGTTCGACGGCCTGGGTACACCCGGACGCCGCGGCGACGTTCTCGTCGAGGGCGGCAAGGTGCGCGACATCGGTGCTGTCGAAGCCGCCGGCGCCAGGGAGATCGACTGCGACGGACTGTACGTCACGCCGGGGTTCATCGACGCGCACTCGCACAGCGACCTGGTGCCGGGTATGGACGAGCCTCAGCCGTTCAAGCTGTTCCAGGGGGTGACCACAGAGATCGCCGGCAACTGTGGGTTCAGTTTCGCTCCGCTGACCCCTGACTCGGCGGTGGTGGTGCGCGAGATGTTCGGAGAGCTGGCCGGGGGCGTCGAGGTGCCGGTCGGCTCGTTCGCCGAGTTCCTGGACACAGCCCAGCGCGACGGGCCGACCAATCACATGGCGTACCTGGTGGGACACCACACGTTGCGGTTGAGTGCTAACGGCGCCGATGAGGAGCTCCGCCCGGGCGCCGTCGAGACGATGCGCGATCTGGCCGCGGAGGCCTTCGAGGCCGGCGCCGTCGGCTTCTCAACGGGGCTGATCTACCCGCCGGGGTGTTTTGCCGACCGCGCCGAAGTGGAACAGATCGCGCGGGTCGCGGGTGTGTACGGCCGGATCTACGCCACGCACATGCGTGACGAGGGACGCTTTCTCGAAGACGCGATCGACGAAGCCGTGGCCATCGCCCAGGCCGGTGGCATCCGGCTGCAGATCTCGCATTGCAAGGCGGCGGGGCTGCCGGCACATGGCAAGGCCAGGGCGTTGCTGGAGCGAATCGAGCGCGCCCGGCTCGATGGCGTCGATGTGGTCGGCGATCAGTACCCGTACCTGGCCGGCGGCACGGTGATGCTGGCCCTCCTGCCGAACGCCGCCGCGGCGGGCGGGGGCGGCGCGATGAAAGCCCGGCTGTCCGATCCGCTCCAACGTGCTCAACTGCGGAAAGCCGCTGAGCGAGGCAACCCCGGCGACGGCATGTGGGCCAGCACCGAAGCGGCGAAAGTCATCGTCACCACCCACGCTGACACCGCCGTAGTGGGACGCACCCTTGCCGAGGTTGCCGGCCCGGCGGACCCGTTCGATACCTTGTGTGACCTGCTGGTTGCCGATCCCGCGGCGGCCATCGTGCTCGAGATGATGGTGGAGGACGACGTCCGGGAGATCATGACCAGCCCACTGGTCGGTGTCGGGTCCGACAACGGTCCGCCGGTCGGGCTGCAGCATCCCCGTACCTACGGGTGCTTCCCCTGGCTGCTCGGCACCTACGTACGGGACGAGAAGGTCCTGAGCTGGGAAGAGGCGATACGGAAGGCGACGTCGCTGATCGCACGCCAGTTCGGGCTCGCCGGGCGTGGCGTCCTGTTGCCCGGTTGCCACGCTGACATCACCGTTTTCGATCCGGCACGGATCGGTCACCGTGGCTCGTATGTCCAGCCGGACATCACTCCGGACGGCATTCAAGCCGTACTTCTCGAGGGAACCCCGGTAGTGGTCGACGGCGAGTTCAGCGGTAACCGGGCCGGCCGGGTGCTGAAGGGCTGAGCGAGCGGCGGATAGGACACTCTGACGAGGTCTGCGCCGACGAGTTGTCTGATTCACCAAAGACTCGTGGCACCCATCCGGGCGAGGCTGAGCGGAAACCAACCGTTCGCGAGGGAGCCACCATGCGTATGGGTCCAACCATCGCGGTAGCCGGATCGGCCATGTTGTTTCGCGTAGCGTGTGGACCGGGCGGCGACGACGGCAGCGCCGAGTCGGATGAGGCCCGGAACACGACGTTCACCACGTCGATCCCGGCCGATCCCGGTGATCTGCATCCGCACATGACCACGCTGGCCGCGACCCGTGGGGTGGCGGCATACATGTATGACAAGCTGGTCTACTTCTCCATGGACGGTGAACAACTGCCCTGGCTGGCCGAGTCGTGGGAAGTCGAGCCGGACACTGTTACCTACACCATTCGGGCGGGCGTGACCTGCTCGGATGGTTCGCCCCTGACGGCGAGCGACGTAGCGGCCAACTTCGAGTTCATCGTCGATCCGGACAACGGTTCACCGGTGCGCGGGGTTCTGGTCCCGGCCGAGATGAACATCTCCGCCGACGACGAATCCAGGACGGTGACGCTGAGCATCGATGAGCCGGACCCGTTCCTCTTCCACAGCACCGGAGAGTTGTTCATCGCCTGCCGGGCCGGACTCGACGATCCCGATCTACTCACGGCCGGCGGGGTCGGCTCCGGCATGTACGAGCTCACCGAAGCGGTGCCGGACGACCGCTACATCCTCCGGCGCCGGGACGAGTTCAGCTGGGGTCCTGGCGAGATCTCGGCGGCAGACGAGGGGACGGTGGAGACCATCACCCTGCGCGTCATCGAGAACGAGTCGACCGCGGTCAACCTCTTCCTCTCCGGTGAGCTGGACGCGGTCACCGCTACCGGCGCCGACCGGCAGCGGCTCGAGGAGGAATACGAACAGGTAGCGGCCCGGGGCACGGTGGGTGAGCTGTTCTTCAATCAGGCCGACGGGCGTCCCGGCGCCGATCCAGAGGTGCGGGCCGCCCTGGCACAGGCGCTTGACTACTCGGAGCTCACGGCGGTGATCACCGGGGGATTTGGTGAGCGGTCGCGAGCTGTCGCCGCGATCGACCCGGTGGCCTGCGACTACGACGCGGTGGATGGCAACCTGCCGGCAGCCGATCCGGCCGCCGCGGACGCCGCGCTCGACGCGGCGGGCTGGGAGCTGGACGCGAGCGGTGTGCGGGCCAAGGACGGGCAGCGCCTGTCCATCGAACTGGTCTACAACAGCACGCGTGGCGACACGACGGCGTCGGCAGCCGAGCTGATCGCCCAGAAATGGGGCGACGTCGGGGCGGGTGTCACCCCGAGGGGGATGCCGCCGACCGAGTACAACGAGGTCATCTTCAGCACCGGAGCGTGGGACGCTGCGCTGCTGCCGATCAACGTACGGTTGCCGAGCCAGCTCGTTCCGTTCTTCTCGGGCACGGTGCCGCCCGACGGGGTGAACCTTGCCCACCTGGAGAACGACGCCTACGAATCCGCGGTGGCCGAGGCGATGACGCTGCCGGGCGAGCAGAGCTGTGAGCTGTGGCGGCAAGCCGAACAGGCCCTGTTCGACGCACACGACGTCCTGCTCTTCGCCGACGAGACGATTCCGACCTTCCTGCAGGGGGTCACGCTGGAGCGGGGTTCGGACGGGATCGTGGCGCCGACCATCCGCGTGGTGCCATGACCGCCTCGCCCGCGGTATCGGTAGTCACGGCGCGCAGACCGTTCACGCGGGTACGCAACCCGTGGGTGCTGTTCCTGACTCGCCGGGTGCTCAGGCTGCTCGTGTCGCTCGCTCTCTTGGTGACCCTCGCGTTCTTGATGATCCACCTGGTGCCGGGGGACCCAGTGCGCGGAGCCCTGGGGCTGACCGCACCGGCGGAGCTGGTCGAGGCCCGGCGGGAGGCACTGGGCCTGAACGACCCGCTCGTCGTGCAGTACTGGACCTACGTGACGTCGCTGTTCAGCGGCGACCTCGGAATATCGATGACCTCTGGGATCCCGGTGTACGACACGATCGCCCAGCGGTTGCCGGCGTCGGCCTCGCTCGGGCTGATGGCGTTCGTCGTCATCATGATGCTATCGATTCCGCTGGGCCTGTTCATGGCCGTGTTGACCAGGGGCGGGCGGCGACGCGGTGTCGAGCTGGGCTTCACCTCGACCAGCGCGACCCTGGCGGCGATCCCGGAGTTCCTTCTCGCGGTGGGGTTGATCTTCGTCTTCGGGGTCACCCTTGGCTGGCTGCCGGTGGCCGGGCGTGGGGGACCGGTCAGCTACGTGCTGCCAGTCATCGCACTGTCGGTGGGGCCGGCGCTGGTCATGGCCCGCATCGTGCGTGTTGAGGCGCTCGCGGTGCTGGAACAAGACTTCGTCCGGACCGCGCGGGCCAAGCGGCTGCCCCGATGGCGGGTCTACTTCCGGCACGCGTTCCCGAACGCCTTGACGTCCACGCTGACCATTAGCGGCCTACTGCTCAGCTCGATGGTGGTGGGGACGGTGCTGGTCGAGAACGTCTTCGCGTGGCCAGGGATGGGAATGACCATCGTGCAGTCGATCCTGGCCAAGGACTACCCGCTGGTCCAGGGCGCCGTGCTCGTGTATGGCGGGACCGTGCTGCTGGTCAACCTCGTTGTCGACCTCATGCTGGCCGTCGTCGATCCGCGTTCGACGATCAGGGAGGCGTGACATGGGACGGCGGCAATGGCTGAACGCGCTGCGCAGCCCCGTCGGCGCGGTTGCGGCGGCGTTGTTGTCTCTGCTGGCGGTGCTGGCCGTGGTGGCGCCGATCATCTGGGGCGACGCGGCGGACGAGACCAACCCGGCGGCGTTGTCACAGGGGCCGTCGTCTGAGTACTTGCTGGGTACTGACGGACTCGGCCGGGACATCGCGTTGCGCGTCCTGGTGGCCACCCGGACGTCGCTGGGACTGGCGCTGGCATCCACCGCGATCGCGGTGTCGATCGGCCTGGTGCTGGGCGTGCTGCCCGCCGTGCTCGGGCGCCGAGCCGGGCGACTGGCCGTGGCGTTCGTGAACCTCGCTGTGGCTTTCCCGGCGTTGCTGCTGGCGTTGTTCTTCGCGGTCATCTTCGGCATCGGGGCCAAGGGTGCGGTGCTGGCCATCGGCATCGCGGGTGCTCCCGCGTTCGGCCGGCTCGTGCAGACGAACATCGCCGCGGTGGCCGGACGGGATTACGTCTCGGCGGCGCGTATTGCCGGTGTCGGGCGACTGCGGCTGATCTTCCGGCATCTCCTGCCGAACGTGGGCGAGCCACTCGTGGTGAACGCCGCATTGATGGCCGGCGGCGCTCTGCTGGCCTTCGCCGGGCTGTCCTTCCTCGGCCTCGGCGTGCAGGCGCCCGCCTACGACTGGGGCCGGCTGCTCGGCGAAGGCCTCGACCGGATCTACCTCAACGCAGCGGCATCACTGGCACCTGGGGTGGCCGTCGTCGTCGCCGGGCTGGCGTTCACCTTGTTCGGTGAGTCGATCGCCAAGGTGGTGGGGCTGCGGACGGAACCGGCGCGGGCGGGGGCGGGCAAAATGCCTGCGGTACCCGGAGCGGTTGACGAGGACACCGGCGACGCCGTGCTCGTAGCGAAGGGGCTCCGGGTGGGCTTCTCGTCGGCTAGTGGATCCACCTACCCCGTGGACGGTGTGGACCTCACCGTGCATCGCGGCGAGACCGTGGGAATCGTGGGTGAGTCCGGCAGCGGGAAGAGTCTCACCGCGTTGGCCGTTGCCCGCCTGGCGCCGGAGACCGCAACCGTCAGCGCCGACCGGCTCGAATTCTCGGGCACCTCGCTCTTGGGCCGCTCCGACCCCGAGGTAGGCAAGCTTCTCGGGACCTCTCTGGCCATGGTCTTCCAGGACCCGATGACGTCGTTCAACCCGTCGATGCGCATCGGCTGGCAGCTGGCCGAAGTCACCCGGATCCATGAGGGGGCAGCGCGCCGGGAGGGCTTCGCCCGGGCGGTGGACCGGCTTGGCAAGGTGCGTATTCCCAGTCCGGAGCGGCGGGCCCGGCAATACCCGCACGAGTACTCCGGCGGGATGCGCCAGCGGGCCATGGTCGGGATGGGTTTGATGAGTTCGCCCAAGCTGATCATCGCCGACGAGCCCACCACGGCGCTTGATGTCACGGTCCAGCGCCAAGTGCTCCGGTTGTTGCGGGAAGTGCAGGAGGAGACCGGCGCTGCCGTCGTGCTCATCTCGCACGACATCGCCGTCGTATCGCAGATGTGCGAGCGGATCGTCGTCATGTACGCCGGCCGCGTCGTCGAGGAGCTACCAGTGTCGCGGCTTTCGGCCGCCGCCCATCCCTATACCCGGGCGCTGCTCGGAGCAGTACCGGACATGACCAGTGACCGGGAGCAACCACTGGTGACCATCTCCGGCCGGCCCCCGGATCCCGGTGCCCGCCCGCCTGGGTGTGCTTTCGCGCCCCGGTGTGAATTGGCCGACGACGCCTGTCGCCGGCTCCCGGCGCTCGCCCCGGTGTCCGCGGGCCAGCGTGCGGCCTGCTGGCATCCGCAGCTGAGTTCGCTGGAGCCCGCCGGTGGGACCAGCGCAGGGGGTAAGGCATGAGAGAGCTGGAATTCCGCGACCTGACCGTGCGCTTCGGAACCGGACCGGCCGCCGTGACGGCCGTCGACGGCGTCAGCCTCAAAGTGCCAGCCGGGTCCATCGTGGGCCTGGTGGGTGAATCGGGCTCCGGAAAATCGACCCTGGCCAAAGCCGCTGTCGGCCTGGCGCCCATGGCCGGCGGGCAGGTCCTGCTCGATGGCGCCGTCTTGGACCGCTCCCGCACCAGGCGGAAGCTGCAGATGGTCTTCCAAGATCCGTACTCCTCGCTCGACCCCAGGATGACCATCGGTGACTCCATAGCGGAGGCGATCCCGGAGCGGCGCAGCCGCAAGGAGCGGCGCGCCGAGCTCGCCAGACTCCTCGAGCTGGTCGATCTCGATCCGGCACGGGCGTCCTCTCTTCCCTCGGGACTCTCGGGTGGCCAGCGCCAGCGGGTGGCGCTGGCCCGGGCACTGGCCGCCGAGCCGGAGGTGATCCTGGCCGACGAGATCACCTCGGCGCTCGATGTCTCCGTCCAGGGAGCCGTACTCAACCTGGTCCGTGATCTGCAGCGTCGGCTCGGCCTGAGCATCCTGTTCATCTCGCACAACCTGGCGGTGGTGCGTTATGTCAGCGACATCATCGCGGTGATGTACCTCGGCCGCATCGTGGAGGCCGGTCCGGCCAGCGACGTGCTCAACGCGCCGCGACACCCTTACACCAGAACGCTACTGGACGCCGCGCCCCGGATCGGCACGTCGCTCGACGACGCCGTGCCGGCCGACAACGCCGCACTCGATCAAGATCCACCGTCGCCCCACGAACCGCCGCCGGGCTGTGCGTTCCACCGCCGGTGCCCGTACGGACCGTTGATTCTTCCGTCGCGCACGATCTGCGCTGACGAAGACCCACACACCGGTGCGCAGATGCGTCCGCACCGCGCCGCGTGTCACTTCGCCGGGCAAGACATCCTGGCCACACACCTGGAGGCACCATGAAACGCCGCATGAGAGAGGAGGACCTGTTCGCGCTGGAGATCCCGGCGCAGCCGGCCATCTCCCCGGACGGAAGCACCGTCGTCTACGTGCTTCGGACCGCGGACCTGGACGCCGACGAGAACCGGGCGGCACTGTGGCGGGTCACCGCCGCCACGGCCCAGCCGCGGCAGCTGACGTACGGAGCAGCGGATTCGTCGCCCACGTGGTCGCCGGACGGCCAGACCATCGCGTTCCTGCGGGCCGCCGGTGGCCCCTCGCAGGTCTGGTTGCTGGCGGCTGACGGCGGCGAGCCACGGCAGCTGACCAGCCTGCCCGGCGGCGCCGGTGCCCCGGTATGGAGCCCGGACGGCACCAGGATCGCTTTCACCGCAGCCGTCGACACCTGGGCGGGACCCGGCGAGGACGACGACGCGCGGACTCGGCGTGCTTCGGCGCCGATAGTCGCTGACCGCCTGGGTTATCGCAGTGACGGTGCCGGGCTGCTCCGCGGAGCCCGGCAGCACGTGCACGTCGTCGATGTCGCAACGGACCAGACCCGGCAGCTCACCCGGGGTGACTGGCACGCGGGCCCGCCCGAGTGGTCGCCGGACGGAACACGGCTGGCGTTTCCGGCCGCGAAGAGTGCCGACGCCGATCGCACCGGGGTGTCCGCCGTGTACGTGATCGACGTTGAGGCGGCGGACCCGGTTCCGGTACGGGCGGGGGACTACGACGGTCTGGCCGGCCCGGTGACGTGGACACCCGATGGTGATCACCTGCTCGTGGTCGGCCGCCAGGATGTGAGCGTGGGGCACAACATGCTGTTGCGCGTGCCACTGGACGGCGGCCCCGTCGTCGACCTGGCAGCCGGCCTGGACCGCAACGTGATGCCGGGTGGGCCCGGCTACCCCGGCGGGTTGCCGCAGATCAGTGCCGACGGGCGCAGGGTGGTCTTCTGTGTGCAGGATCGGGGCTGTACCCACGTCTACATGGTCGAGCTGACCGGCGGCGCGCCGCGGTTGCTCGTCGGCGACGCCGGCCGGGTCGTGTCCGGTCTCTCCGTGGCGTCGGATGCTGACCGGGTAGCGGTCATCGTGGCATCCCGGGACACGTACGGCGAGGTGTCCGTCGTCGACTTGGACGCCGGTGACGAAACAGTGGTCACGGCGCACATGACCGTTGAACTAGACCTGATCACGCCCGAGGAGCGGGTGTTCATGGTCTCCGACGGCACCGAGGTGCACGGGTGGCTGATCCGTGATCCCGGCGCGCCGGCGCCGGGACCGTTGCTGGTGGACGTCCACGGTGGCCCGCACAACGCATGGAGCCCGGCGCCGGATCCGGGGCATGCCTACCAACAACTGCTGGCCGCCAGGGGGTGGTCGGTGCTGCTGCTGAATCCGAGGGGGAGCGACGGATACGGCGAAGCGTTCTTCACCGCCGCGGTCGGGGCCTGGGGTGTCGGCGATCAGCGGGACTTCCTCGAACCTGTCGAGCAACTCGTCACCGATGGAATCGCCGATCCGGACCGGCTGGCGCTGTCCGGATACAGCTACGGCGGCTACATGACGTGCTGGCTCACCGCCCAGACCGATCGATTCGCCGCCGCGGTAGCCGCCGGGGTGGTCTCCGACCTGGCCAGCATGGCGGGCACGTCTGACGTCGGCCCGCTGTTCATCGACCTCGAACTGGGCTCGCTGCCGTATCGCGATCCCGACCGGCTCGCCGGGCAATCGCCCTACACCTACGTGTCCCAGGTCAGCACCCCGACGTTGATCCTGCATGGACTCGCTGACGATCGCTGTCCGGTCGGGCAGGCCGAGCTGTGGTTCGCGGCGCTGCGCAACCGCGGTGTGCCGTCCGAGCTGGTGCTCTACCCCGAAGCGTCGCACCTGTTCATCCTCGAAGGCCGCCCGTCTCACCGTCTCGACTATTCCCAGCGACTCGTCGACTGGGTCACCCGTCATACCGTGAAGGAGAGTCTGATGACCGCTGCCCCTCTCGACCGCGACCACTGGCAGCACCGGCTCGCCGAACTCGCGGAGAAGTACAAGGTCCCCGGTGCGACCCTGGGGATCGCCAGCGGTGAGCACACGGTGGAGGTGGCCTATGGGGTCACCAACGTCGACACGGGTATCGAGGTCACCACCGACACGCTGTTCCAGATCGGCTCGATCACGAAGGTCTGGACGGCGTCAGCCGTCATGGCGCTGGCAGACGCCGGGAAGCTGGATCTCGACGAACCCGTGGTGACGTACCTGCCTGAACTGCGACTGGTGGATGCCGACGTGACCGCGAAGGTCACCATGCGGCATCTGCTGACCCACACCAGCGGGATCGACGGTGACTTCTTCCACGACACCGGACGGGGTGACGAATGCCTGGAACGCTACGTAGACGCGCTCAGCAGCCTTCAGCACAACCATCCGCTCAGTGCTACCTGGTCCTACTGCAACGCTGGCTTCACCCTTGCCGGCCGGGTGATCGAGAAGCTCACCGGGCAGGTCTGGGACGCGGCGATGAAAGACCTGCTGTACACGCCGCTAGGCCTCGACCACACCGTGACGCTGCCCGAGGATGCCCTGTTGCACCGAAGCGCCGTAGGACACGTGCACCAAGGGGATGAGGCGCCTAGGCGGGCGCCAGTATGGGGTCTGCCGCGCTCGGGTGGACCCGCCGGGCTCATCGCCTCCACCGTGGGCGATGTGCTTGCCTTCGCCCGGATGCACTTGTCGGGCGGTCTGGCTGCCGACGGGACCCGGGTCCTGGCGGCGGAATCGGTCGCATCGATGCAGGCCAACGAAGTCAACCTGCCTGATCCGTACACAGTGGCCGACTCCTGGGGCTTGAGCTGGTTCCGGCTCGATTGGAACGGCACCCGGCTGGTCGGTCACGACGGCAACACGATCGGGCAGTCGGCGTTCCTGCGCATCCTTCCCGAAGCCGGGCTGGCGGTGACGCTACTCACCAACGGCGGCCATACCCGCGACCTGTATGAGTCGCTGGTGCGTGAGGTTTTCCGGGACCTCGCCGGGGTGGAGATGGTCACACCGCTGGCGCCTCCGGCGGACCCCGTGCCGGTGGACATCACGCCGTACTTGGGCACCTACAAGCGCACGCTGGTGACCATGGACGTCTTCGCCGGCTCGGATGGTCCGCGGATGCGCATGACGGTTGACCAGACCTCCCTCGGTCTCGACGAGGAGGTCAAGGAGTACGACCTGGTGCCGGTGCGCGAGGACCTGTTCGTGCTGCGTCAGCCCGGCGCCGAAACGTGGACGCCGGTGACCTTCTACACGCTCGACGACGGCCGGCCCTACATGCATTTCGGTGCGCGCGCTACGCCGAAGGTCGCCTGAGCCCGCTCCGCTCAGGCCGGACGCCGGCCGTGTGCGATCTTGTGCGCGGCCGGCCACACGGTCGCGAGAATCACGGCAATGACCACCGGCGCCAGCAGGACCACCGCACGGAACAACAACACCGCGGGTAGTGCGTCGCTGGCGGCCACACCGACCACGACGAGCGCGCCGACCAGTGTGGCCTCCGCCGAGCCGATGCCCGCGGGGGTAGGTGTGGTGGCCGCCAGTGCGGTGCCGGCCACGTAGGCGGCCATGCCGACGGCTATCGTCACCGGAAGTCCGAAGCTGGCCGTCACCATGGCGAACCCTGCCGCCATGCTCAGCATGGCGAGGATCTGTGTGACCACCACGCCCACTGCGACCTTCGGCCGGGCACGTACCGACGAGGCGATCTCGCGGGCAGCGCATGCCACGCGGTACATCCGATCTCGTAGGACTCGCCCCATGCCGGTCCTGGGCTGGCTGCCAGCGCCGCGAGAGGCCCGGGCCCACACGGGAAGGCCGCGAATAGCGCTCCCGGCTCGACGCGCCAGATTGGGGCCGGTGACGATCATCAGCACCACCATCGCGATGGCGACCACCAGAAGTGACCCGCCTCCCCAGAGCCAGGCCAGGCTGAGCAACAGCCCGCCTGCGTAGGCCACGCAGCCACCGGCCGACCACATGGCGACCGCGCCGGCGGCCATCGTGTTCGACGCGCCTGCGCGCCTGAGTGCCGCGACGAACGCTCCGGCCGCCCCTACTCCGGCGGGGATCAGCCGGTTGGCGACGGTTCCGGTGATGTGCGCGGTCGTTGTGCCTGTCCACCCGAGGTGGCCGGCTGCGATGAGTCGTTTGCCGGTGATCGACGCAGCTGTGGCAGCCGCCCAGAAGCCCGCCGCGATGAGTGGCGCGAACGGTTGCCGGCGCATTCCTTCCAGCAGGTTGGGCAGCGCCTCGGGGAGCACCAGGACGCCACCGACCACCATGATGGCTATCAACGCCGAGATCCCGGCCACGCGGTACACCAGCCGGAGACGGCGACGACGGGAAGCGCGTTGAGTGTCGCTCGCTACCACCACACTCTGCGGCGATCTTGAAGCAGCGGAAACGGGCGCTGCTTCGGGTCGCGGGCCTGCGTACGTGTCGGCGATAGGTCGGCTGCCTTAGATCGAGTGTGGCGGAATTCATAGAAGAATAGCAGGTCACCGGCGTGTCGTGCGTGTTGCTGGCGTCGCGGGCGAGGTAAAGAGACCGCTGGCTTGGGGTGCGCACATAGAGATGAGGCATCGCGATCACGCTTCGTCCCGATCGTTGGACAACTGGCCAAAGACACCTCCCTGCCTGCCATGACAAGATCGGCTGATGACCACCGTGGGAGCGATGGCCGAGGATCTTCGTCGGCTGGTCACCTGTGAATCGCCCTCCGCGGACCTGGCGGCGATCGCCCGCAGCGCGGACGTCGTGGCGGAGCTGGGTTCGCGGCTGACCGGTGCCGAACCGGAACGGATCGAGCTGGGCGGCTGTACACACCTCCGGTGGCGCTTCGGCGCCGGGGACCAGGTGCTGCTGCTCGGTCATCACGACACGGTCTGGCCGCTGGGATCGCTGGACAAGCATCCGTGGCGCGTCGCCGGCGGCCTCGCCTACGGTCCGGGATGCTTCGACATGAAAGCGGGCCTGGTGCAGATGTTCCATGCGCTCGCGTCGCTGCCGTCGCCTCGAGGTGTGACTGTTCTGGTCAGTGGTGACGAGGAACTGGGGGCGCCTACGTCACGCGAGCTGATCCAGGACGAGGCACGTCGATGTGCCTCGGCACTCGTACTGGAGGGAAGCGCGGACGGCGGCCGGCTGAAGACCGCACGCAAAGGCATAGCCCTCTACGAGCTGCGAGTTCGCGGCCGAGCCGCGCATGCCGGTCTCGAGCCCTGGCAGGGCGTGAACGCTTCGGTGGAGCTGGCTCACCAGATTCTCGCACTGGCCGAGCTGGGCACCGGTCCGGACGGCACCACGGTGACACCCACGCTGATGACCGGCGGCACAGCGTCGAACACGGTGCCGGCGGAGGCATCGGTGAAGGTGGATGTCCGGGTCCCCAGCGTCGCCGAGCACCGCCGCGTCGACGCGGCCATTCGTGGCCTGACGCCGCGGCTGGCCGGAGCGGGACTGGACGTCGTCGCTGGTCCGGCACATCCTCCGCTGGAGCCGGACTCCTCGGCAGACCTGTACGCCCTCGCCGAGGAGGTGGCTGCCGAACTGCGTATTGACCCGCTGGGCTGGGCACATGTCGGCGGCGGCTCGGACGGCAACCTCACCGCCGGCGCTGGAACGCCCACGCTGGACGGCTTGGGCGCGGTAGGCGGAAACGCCCACGCGCCGGGTGAACACGTGGTGCTCGAACACATGCCGGTCCGCACCAGCGTCGTCGTCGGCTTGCTTCATCGCCTTCTCGGCGCCTGACGGCGTCCGGTCAGCGATCCGACGCTGCTGGACCGTTGCACAACTTCGCGACCGCCGGTTCATCGTCTGAGACGAATCGGCGCGCGGCCACGGCCCCTACGTTGGTGCTTTCCGATGAGGAGGAGGGGACCATGGGGCAGCTCCATGAGATCCGCGACTGGCTTCCGGGCCGGCTGGCCGAGCTGATCGCCGAAAACCAGGTACCGGGGGCGGCAGTGGCGGTGCTGTCCGGCGGGAACATCGCTGAAGCGGCCGCCGGGGTGGTGAACCGACGCACGGGCGTCGAGACCACAACCGATGCCGTGTTCCAGATCGGTTCCATCACCAAGGTGTGGACCACCAGCTTGATCATGCAGCTGGTCGACGAAGGAGCTATCGACCTCGACGCGCCGGTCCGGGCATACGTACCCCAGTTCCGCGTGGCGGACGAGGAAGCGAGCGCCCGTATCACCGTCCGGCAGCTCACCTGCCATGTGAGCGGCTTCGAGGGTGACATCTTCACCGAGACCGGGCGTGGCGACGACGCCGTGGAGAAGTACCTCGACGTGATCACCGGTGTGCAGCAGTTGTTCCCGCCTGGCCAGCGCTTCTCGTACAACAACGCCGGCTACGTCGTACTGGGCAGAGTCGTCGAGGTCCTGCGAGGTAAGCCGTATGGCCAGGCGCTGCGTGATCACTTAATCGGTCCCCTGGGCCTGGAGCACTGTGCCGCCGACGCCTACGAGGCCATCATGCACCGAGCCGCCCTCGGCCACATCGAACCCGAGCCGGGGGCCGAGCCCGTACCCGCTCCGGTGTGGTCATTGGCCGCGTCGAACGCTCCGGCCGGCTCGTTGCTGAGTATGAGCGCTGCCGACTTGGTCCGTTTCGCACAGATGCATCTGTCCGGCGGCGTATCGCCAGACGGGAACCAGATCATCTCCGGAGCCTCCGTGGCTGCGATGCGCGAGCGACAGGTGGACCTTCCGTACCTGGGAATCCTGGGGGACGCGTGGGGGCTTGGCTGGGAGATCTTCGACTGGCCAGGCGGGACCGTGATCGGTCACGACGGTGGCACAATCGGGCAGTCGGCGTTCTTGCGGATCGTTCCCGAAGCCGGCGTGGCGGTCGCGTTGCTGACCAACGGTGGTAATCCGATGCCGGTGTTCTTCGAGGTTGCCGGCCGCGTGCTGAGTGATCTGGCGGGCGTGAGCGTCCCAACGCCGTTGGCCCCGCCGGCCGAACCTGAGCCGGTAACTGAGCCCGAGCGGTACGTGGGCCGTTATGCCTCCGACGTCGCCGTGTACGAGGTCGACGCCGACGGCGACGGCCGGCTGTGGCAGACCATGACCCCGAAGGGTGTCCTCGCGGACGCCGGGCAACAGGAACAACGAGTCGAGATCGTCAGGTTGCGTTCGGACACGTTCGTTGCCCGGGAACGTGTGTACGGCATGTTCTTGCCGACCGCGTTCGTGGATTTCGACGACGATGGCCGGGCACAGTTCCTGCATCAGGGGCGTGCCGTACCTCGAGTGCGGGCCTGACGTGCCGACCATCGTAGACGAGATCCGCGCGGTCTTCCGCTCCGCCGGGGTCGAAGGGTTCCTGCACGCCCGGCCGGTCGTGGCGTCATCACCCGAGGTGGCCGAGGCGAAACACGGCGAGGTCGACATCAACGCCGGCAACCCGGTCATCCTCGCGTCGGTCTTCAAGATCCCGTTCGTCGTCGCCTACGCCCGCGAGGTCGCGGCCGGTCGGCTGGACCCGGAGGAGCGCACCACCGTCACCGCACGCGACCGTATTGGCGGCGTCGGCACCGCCGGCTGCGCCGACGACGTCGAGATGAGCTGGCGTGACCTGGCGACGTTCATGATGACGATGAGCGACAATGCCGCCACGGACATCATCTACCGCCGGGTGGGACAGGAACGGATCCAAGCGGTTCTTGACGATCTCGGCCTGACCGGTACACGCATCGTCGGTTGTTGTGCGGACTTGTTCGCGTCGATGGCAGATGATCTCGGTGTCGGACTCGACGGTCTAGGCGGTGCCCTCGCCGACGCGACTCCGGAGCGAATCCGGAAACTGGCCATCCTGGACCCGTCGCGCACCAGCGCCACGACACCTCGCGACACCACCACGCTCCTGGCCGCCATCTGGACCGGCGCGGCGGCTCCGGAGGCGGCCTGTGCCGACGTGCGTTCGATCATGGCACAGCAGATCTGGCCGCATCGGCTGTCGTCGGGCTTCCCGGACGAGGTGGACGTAGCCGGCAAGACCGGTACGTTGCCCGGCGTCCGCAACGAAGCCGGAGTTGTCAGCTACCCCGATGGCCAGAAATACGCGGTCGCGGTCTTCACCCGGACCGACGTCCTTGATTACCGGCTGCCACAGGTCGATGCGGCGATCGGAACCGCCGCCCGGCTTGCCGTCGAACATTTGCGCAGGTGACGTATGAGAAGAGGAATCATGCGTACGAGATTCTTGGCGGCCGGTGCCGCTGCCCTGATGGTGCTCATATCCGCGTGCGGCGGCAGCGGCGACGCGGAGCCGACCGAGGAACCGGCTGAACGCGCACCGGTGGAGGACGGCACGTTCCGTGCGGTGATAGCGGCCGATCCGGGCAACCTCGATCCGTTGATGACGGTGCTCTCGAACACCCGGTGGGTGACCACGTTCATGTACGACTCGCTGATCTTCATCAACGAGGAGGGCGATGCCGTCCCCTACCTGGCGGAGTCGTGGGAGGTGGGCCTGGACGAGGTGACCTATACCCTCGCTGAGGGAATCACGTGCTCGGACGGAACCCCGCTGACGGCCAGCGACGTTGCCGCCAACTTCGAGTTCGTCGCCGATCCGGCCAATGGATCACCGCAGCTCGGCGTATGGGTTCCACCGGGCGTGGCCGTCACGGCGGACGACGACGCGCGCACCGTGACACTGACGTCGCCGAATCCGGACCCCTTCCTGTTGCAGGCGACCGGGCTGCTGCAGATCGTGTGCGCGGCGGGTACGGCGGACCGTTCCATTCTGGAATCAGGCGCGGCCGGCACCGGCATGTTCGAGCTCGCAGCCGTCGCACCCAACGACCACTACACGTTCGAGCGGCGCGACGACTACGAATGGGGACCCGAGGGGGCGGCGGCGTCCGACCCGGGCACACCGAAGTCGGTCACCCTGCACGTCGTGGGGAACGAGTCGACAGCGGTCAACATGTTCCTCGCGGACGAGATCGACGCGGTCTTGCCGACCGGTCCGGACGCCCAGCGCGCGGAGCAGTCCGGCGCGGACATCATGGAGATCACAGCGCCGCTCGGTCAGCTGTACTTCAACCAGGCTGACGGACGTGCCGGGGCTGATCCGGCGGTGCGGCTGGCGTTGACCCAGGCGGCCGACCTCACTGCCCTCGGCACGGTCACGGCTGACGGTCGTGGCAAGCCCTCCGAAGGGGTTGGCGGTCTCGAACCGAGGCCATGCCCGGCGGACACGGTGACCGGCAGCCTTCCAGCGCACGACGTGGACGGGGCTGCACAGCAACTCGAGGACGCAGGCTGGGAGGCAGGCCCGGACGGGGTGCGTGCCAAGGAAGGCCAGCCACTGGCGCTCTCGTTGCTCTATGTGGTCGACATAGGCCCCGGCCTGGCAGCAGGCGCCGAACTGCTGGCCCAGCAATGGAGCGCGATCGGCGTCGACGTTTCGCTGCAATCGATCACGCAGGCCCAGATCAACGAGGTGCTGTTCGGCAGTGGCGACTGGGACGCCGGGCTGATCATGCTCAGCGTGGCATTTCCATCCCAGCTCGGGCCGTTCTTCTCCGGTCCGGTGCCGCCTGACGGAACCAACTTCGCCCACCTCGGCAACGAGGAGTACGAGGCGCTGACCGCCGAGGCGGCAGAGCTCCCGCTCGAGGAGGGGTGCGCCCTGTGGGAGGACGCTGAGCGTGCGCTGGTGAGCCAGGCGGACGTCGTTCCGTTCGTCGATCTGGTCACGCCGATGTTCCTCAACGGTGTCGAGTCTCGCCTGCTGGCCAACAACCTCTCGCCTCCGACCATCCGGATGTACGAGTGACGAACACCGGCCCGTCGTTCGCGCTGACGAAAGACCCGGGTGATGATGGGAGGAGGCAACCATGACGGACGAGCGTGGGCCAGGCACCGTGGAGGTTATGACGGTGAATGTTCCCGATGCCGCGGAAATCGCGCACGACACCGCCCGGAGCGCGGCACAACACTCCGGCGTGGTGGTGCGCGATCTGCGCGAGATGTCTGAGCTGCAAGCGGTGGCCAAGCTGTTCCACAGCGTGTGGCAGCCCGACGAGTCCAGTCCGCTGGTCACCATCGAGCAACTGCGTGCTCTCACGCACAGCGGCAACTACCTGGCCGGTGCCTTCGATGGCGGTCTCCTGGTGGGGGCCTGCGTCGGGTTCTTCGCCGCGCCGGCGGGCAGCTCATTGCACTCCCATATCGCGGGCGTGTCCGGTGGGATGCGCGGACGAAGCGTCGGATTCGCGCTGAAGCTGCATCAGCGTGCCTGGGCCCTCGAGCGGGGACTCGCGGAGATCACGTGGACCTTCGACCCGCTGGTGCGACGCAACGCGTACTTCAACCTCGTCAAGCTGGGTGCGCGACCACGGGAGTACTTGGTCGACTTCTACGGTGACATCCCGGACGCCGTGAACGCCGGACAGGGCAGCGACCGGCTCCTGGTCGCGTGGGAACTGATGGATCCGGTCGTCGTCGCCAGTTGTGACGGCAGCCGTACCGAGGCCGATGCCGAACAACTGAAAGCCGCGGGAGCGGTGCTGGCGTTGGCGGAGACCGATTCCGGGCTCCCTGAGGCCAGCCCGGTCGTCGCCCGTGACCGCGCCGCCCAGCTGCTCGTCCAGGTACCCGGGGACATCGAGACGATGCGGATGCACGCTCCGGGCCTGGCGAAGCAGTGGCGGCTCGCCGTACGTGAGGTCCTCGGCGACTTGATCGCCGGGGGTGCGCGGGTGAGCGGCTTCTCCCGTACGGGGTATTACGTCGTCGAGAGGACCGCGTCGTGAAGATCGATGGCTTTGAACTGCGCCGGGTCTCGATGCCGCTGCGTTCTCCGTTCCGCACCTCCTTCGGTGTCGAGTCCGAGCGCGACGTCCTGCTCATCCGGGTCGTCACGCCGGACGCGGACGGCTGGGGCGAGTGCGTCGCGATGAGTCAGCCGTTGTACTCCTCGGAGTACGTGGATGGCGCCGCCGACGTCGTCCGCCGTTTCCTGATTCCGCGGCTGCTGGCCGCCGGGGAGCTGGACCCACAGCAAGTGGCTGCCGTGCTCGAGCCGGTCAAGGGGCACCGGATGGCGAAGGCAGCGCTGGAGCTGGCGGTGCTGGACGTGTGGCTGCGCGAACGCGGTGAGTCCTTAGGCGCATACCTCGGGGCGGTGCGCGACCGTGTTCCCGCGGGCGTGTCGGTGGGGATCATGGATACGGTGCCTGAGCTGCTCGACGTGGTGCGGGATTTCGTGGGACAGGGGTATGTGCGGGTCAAGCTGAAGATCGCGCCGGGCTGGGATGTCGAACCGGTGCGGGCGGTGCGCGAGCGGTTCGGTGACGACCTGCTGCTGCAGGTGGACGCGAACGCCGCTTACACGCTCGCCGACGCGACGACGCTGGCCCGGCTCGACGCGTTCGACCTGCTGCTGATCGAGCAACCGCTGGCCGAAGACGACCTTCGCCAGCACGCCGAACTCGCCAAGCTGCTACGCACGCCGGTGTGCCTCGACGAATCCATCGAGTCGGCGAAGGATGCTGCCGATGCGATCGCACTGGGAGCGTGCCGGATCGTCAACATCAAACCCGGGCGGGTCGGCGGATACCTCGAGGCGCGCCGGATTCACGACCTGTGCCAAGCGCACGGGGTGGCGGTCTGGTGTGGGGGGATGCTGGAGACCGGGCTAGGCCGGGCGGCGAACATCGCGCTGGCCGCGCTACCGGGATTCAGCCTGCCTGGTGACACGTCCGCCTCGGATCGCTACTACGCCGAGGACATCACTGAGCCGTTCCTCCTCGATGCCGACGGGTGCGTGGCCGTGCCTGCCGGACCCGGTCTCGGCGTAGAACCTGTCCCCGACATCCTCGCCGCCCGCACCACCTCCACCGAGTGGCGGCCCGCCCCCAATAAATGATCAGGTTGGGTGGTTTTTCTCGTCCGTCACCATGACTGCAGGCATGGTGACGCCCGAGAAAACCCACCAAACATGATCATTCGGCAAAGGGGCGGCTTGTCGGATCTTCCGACAAACGCGCGACACCTCGTAGGATCGGACAACTCTCCGACGGGTCGGCAGCGGCTACGGTCAAGGAGTGTTGCCGATGGTGCACCGCCCACGAGCCACGCTCGGCCGCGTGCTCGACGATCTCGGATCCACCCTGCTCGAAGTCATCGCCGGTCGGATCGACGCCGGCACAGAGGTGGGCGGTGTTGTCATACACGACCCGCTTGACCCGCCTGAGCTGCCGGCCAACGCGCTGGTGCTCGGCGTGGGACTGGCCGCGTCGGACGAAATAGTCAAGGTGCTGCATGACATCGGCGCCTCCGGTGGTGTCGGCCTGGTGGTCCGAGCGCCCATCGAGACCGCGGCAGAGGTACACGAGGCGGTCGAGCACACCCGGGTCGCCGTGTTCGGGCTGACCCGCGGCGCGTCCTGGGTGCAGGTGTCTTCCCTGCTGCGGTCCCTGCTGGCGGTCGACGATCTAGGCAGCGACGACGGCGAGACCCTGGCCGGCGCCGGGGCCGGGGACCTGTTCGCCATGGCCGGCGCGGTTTCGGCACTGCTCGACGCACCCGTGACCATCGAGGATCTGAACTCGCGAGTCCTGGCGTTCTCGGCGAATCAGGACAGGGCCGACGGGCCGCGGAAGGAAACCGTGCTGGGTCGTCAAGTTCCTGACCGCTACCTGCGCGAGCTGGAGCAACGTGGCGTGTTCCGGCAGCTCTATGGGTCCGACCATCCGGTCTATGTGACGGACATGCCCGGCGTGGATTTACCCCGGGTAGCGATCCGGGTACGCGCCGGCGACGAGATCCTCGGATCGATGTGGGCGGCAGTGCCGGGGCCGTTGTCCGGCGAGCGCCGGCAGGCGTTCGCCGACGCGGCGAAACTGGTCGCCCTGCACATGCTGCGGCACCGCGCGGGCGCCGACGTCGAGCGGCGGCTGCGCGCCGAACTCGTCGCCAGCCTCCTGGAAGGCGGGCCGAACTCGCCGGATGCGGCCGCCCGGCTCGGCGTCGACACCGCACGTAGCTGTGTTCTCGCGCTGGCACTTCGTGGCGTCGAGGATGCGTCCAGCCTGGAAGCGGAGATGCAGCGAATCAATGGTGCGTTCGCGCTGCATCTGGGCGCCGTACATCCGCGCTCGGCCGTGGCCCTCGTGGGCGGCGTGATCTACGGCGTCATCCCCGTGTCCGGGATCGGGCCAGCCACCGACCAGCGTGCGGTGGCGATCGCCCGGGAGTTCCTCGATCGGATCGGTGACCACCGCGACGTGGTTGTGGGTATCGGCCGGGTCGTCGACGACGCCGTGGAGCTGCCGCGTTCGCGTGCCGACGCCGACCGGACGCTTCGGGTGCTCCGGACCGGGCGCTCGTCGTCGCGAGTGGCGCGCTCGGAGGATGTGCAAACCGCGTCGCTGCTCCTCGAGCTGGGGGATCTGATGGCAGCCGAGCGGCAGCAGCTCGCCGGACCGGTCTCCCGCCTCGCCGCGTATGACGCCCGGCACCGGGCGCAGATGGTCCATACGCTGCGGGCGTGGCTCGACGCGTTCGGCGACGTCGGCAAAGCGGCGGCAGTGATGCACGTACATCCGAACACATTCCGCTACCGGCTGCGACGACTCAGCCAGATCAGCGGGATCGATCTCGACGACGCCGAGGCGCGATTCGCCGCGATGCTCGAGCTGCGCCTCACTCCGTGACCACGGTCGCGCCGACAGCCCGTGCCTAGTTTCGTGACCCTTCTGTAACGGAACCGATGGGAACACTTCATCGCGCCGGCAAAACAGCCACGAGCTGGTGAAACGACAACGGGACCACATCTGCGTACGCAGGACCGGGAATAGATATGATCGCGAGTTGTGGTGGTCAGAGGGGGTCTTCGGTGAACCGGTTCCGAGTCATGGCGGCGCAGCCGGTCAGCGGTGCGAGTTCGGCATTCTTCCGGATCGCCTTCGGCATCGCGATGTTCGTCAACGTCTGGTTGTACCTGCCGTACCTGGTGCATGACTACTTCATCGACACGACCTTCCACTTCTCGTACGCGTGGTTCACCTTCATCGAGCCCCCGCCCGGCTTCGGTATCCAGGCGGTATACGTGGCCAAGGCGGCGCTGGCCGTCTTGATCGCCATCGGGTTGTGGTACCGGTTCGCCATCGCGGCATTCTTCGTGCTGCACACCTACGTGTTCCTGATCGACTCCACGTTCTTCCAGAACCACGAGTACCTGATCTCGCTGGTTTCGTTCTTCATGATCTTCATGCCGCTCGAGCGCCGATGGTCGGTGGATGCCCGACGGCGTCCCGCCCGCGCCTCGCAGACCGTGCCGGCATGGGTGGTCTGGCTCATCCGGTTCCAGTTCGGCATCGTCTACTTCTACGGTGGTGTCGCCAAACTCAACGCTGACTGGTTGCAGGGCGAGCCGCTGCGGATGTGGCTGCACCGGCGCACCGATATCGAGATCATCGGGCCACTGTTCGAGCACGAGCCGGTCATCTGGATCATGACGTACGGCTCGCTGATCTTCGACCTCGCCATTGTCTGGCTGCTTCTCTACCGGCGTACCCGGGTACCGGCGTTCATCATCGCGACGTGCTTCCATCTGCTCAACGCCAGGCTCTTCGGGCTTTACATCTTCCCGTGGACCATGATCGCGGCCACCACCATCTACTTCCGGCCAGATTGGCCGGAGCTGGCGTGGGCCTGGTTCAGGCGCCGTCGTGGCATCGTCGCCACTGGACACGCTTCCGATCCGCAACTGGCGTCGGTCGCGGCAGCGCCGCACAGCGTCAATGGTGGCGTTGGGGGCCCGAGCGCCGGATCGGAAAGCAGTACCGCTGGGCGCACCGGATCCGGTGATCAGTCCGGTGATGGCATTCAGCAGGCCGGCTCGGGCGGTACGTCGTCGCCCCGCACCGGTGCGGGCACTACGGTGCGGCCGATCTCGAAGCTGCTGGCCGCGTTCCTGGTGGGCTGGGCCGTGGTGCAGATTGTGGCGCCGTTGCGGCACTATCTGATCCCGGGCTCGCCGAACTGGACCGAGGAAGCCCACCGGTTCGCCTGGCACATGAAGCTGCGCGACAAACAAGGCACGGCCACCTTTTATCTCACGGCCGACGGCCGGACGTGGGAGGTCGACGCCTCGGAGCATCTGAGCTGGAAGCAGGAGTTCCGGATGTACGGTCATCCCGAGCGGCTGGCGCGCTTCGCTCATCATCTGTCCGACCTGCACGACGGCGCCGAGGTTCGGGTCGAGACGTCGGTGTCGCTGAACGGGCGTGAACGGGTGCCGTTGGTGGATCCGGAGGTCGATCTCTCCGAAGTGCCGCTGGTCTGGTGGGGGCATGCGGACTGGATCCTGCCGTTGGAGGAACCGCTCCGCCGGGACTGAACCGGCTGCCAGGACATCTTCGGCCATGATCAAGTGCGAGTTATGGGTGCTATAGGCCCGACAACTCGTACTTGATCAACGGATGGACCCGCCCCTCCCGCGCGTTCGGCCGGGGTCGGCCTGATCGTCGGTCGTACTCTGGGGGAGGTGGCTGCCGATCAGGGGGTTCGTATGCGCTTCATCCATGACCGCGTTCCAGAGCACGACCTCACCTACAGCGACGTCTACTTGGTGCCGCGGCGATCGGCGGTGACGTCGCGGCTGGACGTCGATCTGAGCACAGCGGACGGCAGCGGCACCTCCATTCCGGTCATCGCCTCCAACATGACGGCCGTGTCCGGGCGGCGCATGGCGGAGACCATCGCGCGCTGCGGTGGCCTGGCGGTGATCCCGCAGGACATCCCGGTCGACGTCGTCACCGACGTCATCGCCTGGGTGAAACAACGCCACGTCGTGTACGACACTCCGCTGCGGATGGAGCCCACCGGCACCGTCGGCGAGGTATTGAACTTGCTGCCCAAGCGTGCGCACGGTGCGGCTGTCGTCGTCGAGGACGGCCGTGCCGTGGGGGTCGTCAACGAGGGCGATTGTGAGGGTGTGGACCGCTTCACGCAGGTGCACAGCGTCATGTCGACCGATCTCCTGGTCCTGCCGGACGGCATCGGTGCCGAGGAAGCCTTCAACCGGCTGCACGGCGGAGGACACCGGCTGGCGCCCGTGGTCGACGACGCCGGCCGGATCGTGGGCGTGTTCACCCGGCAGCGCGCCCTGCGCGCCAGCCTCTACGTCCCGGCTGTCGACAGCCAGGGCAGGTTGCGCGTAGCGGCCGCGATCGGTATCAGCGGCGACGTCGCCACCAGGGCCAAGGCTCTGCTCGATGCCGGCGTCGACCTGCTGGTCATCGATACCGCGCACGGGCACCAGGAACGCATGCTCGAAGCGCTGCGGGCCGTGCGTGAGATCAACCCGGGTGTCCCCGTGGCTGCAGGCAACGTGACCACCGCCGACGGCGTCACGGACCTGGTCGAGGCCGGCGCAGACATCATCAAGGTGGGAGTGGGACCCGGGGCCATGTGCACGACGCGAATGATGACCGGCGTCGGCCGCCCGCAGTTCTCGTCCGTACTCGAATGTGCCGAGCGGGCGCGTCAACTAGGCAAACACGTGTGGGCCGACGGCGGTGTCCGGCATCCGCGCGATGTGGCGCTGGCCCTTGCCGCGGGTGCGTCGAACGTCATGATCGGTTCCTGGTTCGCTGGCACGTACGAGTCACCTGGCGACGCACAGCGTGACAGCAACGGCGGGCTGTACAAGGAGAGCTTCGGCATGGCCTCGGCACGAGCGGTGCAAGCGCGCACGGTCGACGAAACCCCGTTCGAGCGGGCCCGCAAAGGTCTCTTCGGCGAGGGTATCTCGCGAGCGCGTATGTACCTCGATCCCGAACGCCCCAGCGTCGAGGATCTGCTCGATGACATCGTCGCCGGCGTGCGCAGCGCGTGTACTTATGCAGGTGCCGACCATCTCGAGGCTTACCACCGGCAGGCCGTTGTCGGTGTTCAGACAGCCGCCGGATTCACCGAAGGGATGCCCGTGCCCACCAGTTGGTGACACCGTCTCACTCATTCCTCGGTGATCATCAGTACGTTGTGGTCGCTGAGAGGTGATCGACAGTACGCCGTGGTTGCGGGGTGACGACCACAACACACTGACGATCACCCGGCGAGCGGGCCGTCCTGCCAGACGCGCCGCCAAGAATCTCGCCGAATCGGGGAATGAACCGCGCGCTGTGTTGTTACTAGCTACCCGTAGGGGGTATAAGGTAGCGACCGGAGGTTCGAGATGCCAGAGCGCGAAGCAAAGGTCCATGGCCACCACCACGGTGGAAGTCCTGAGTCAAATAAGCACAGCCACAGCGAACATGCGGAACACGGCGGGCACGCCGCTCACAGCGAACATGCGGAACGCGGCGGGCAATCCGCTCATGGCGGTCACGACAACCACGACAAACATGCCGGGCACAGTCCGGCGATGTTTCGGGACCGGTTCTGGCTGTCGTTGGTCCTATCACTCCCGGTGGTTCTTACAAGCCACATGATCATGGAGTGGTTCGGCTACTCGCTGCACTTCACCGGCATCGAGTGGGTCGGGCCGGTCCTGGGAACGGTGATCTTCGCCTACGGCGGCCAGCCGTTCCTCGTTGGTGCGTGGCATGAGATCCGGGCGCGGCAACCGGGGATGATGCTCCTGATCGGCATGGCCATCACGGTGGCGTTCGTGGCCAGCTGGACGGCCAGCCTCGAGCTGTTCGACGTCGAGGTGTGGTGGGAGCTGTCGCTACTGATCGTCATCATGCTTCTCGGGCATTGGATGGAGATGCGGGCGATCGGGCAGGCGCAAGGTGCGCTCGCTGCTCTCGCGGAGCTGTTGCCTGACGAAGCAGAGCGGGTGACGCAGAACGGCGAGACCGAGACGGTCAAGATCGCCGATCTCGCGGTGGGGGATGTGGTACTGGTCCGCCCGGGGGCGCGAGTACCTGCTGACGGCACGATCGTGCAGGGGGCGGCTGAGTTCGACGAGTCGATGATCACCGGGGAGTCGAACCCGGTGGCACGAGGCGAGGGAGACAACGTCATCGCGGCGAGTGTCGCTGCTGATGGTTCGGTGCGGGTGCGGGTTTCCGCGGTCGGCGACGACACCGCTCTGGCAGGGATTCAGCGACTGGTCGCCGAGGCACAGGAGTCCAGCTCGCGCAGTCAGGTGCTGGCGGACCGGGCAGCCGCGTTGCTGTTCTACGTGGCGGTGGCGGCCGCTGCGCTGACCGTGACGGTGTGGGCGCTGCTCGGTCGGGCGGACACCGCGATCACGCAGTCGGTGACGGTGTTGATCATTGCCTGCCCGCATGCCCTGGGCCTCGCGATCCCGCTGGTGATCTCGATCTCGACGTCGAAGTCCGCGCGAAACGGCATTCTGGTCAAGGACCGGCTGGCGTTGGAGCGCACCCGCAACGTCGATGCCGTGCTGTTCGACAAGACCGGCACGCTGACGAAGGGCGAGCACGCGGTGACCGGGATCGCGGCGGTCGACGGGGACGACGATGCGCTGCTGGCGCTGGCCGCTGCGGTTGAGTCGGACAGCGAGCACCCGCTGGCGCGGGCGATCGTGGCGGCGGCGCGGGAGCGTAGTCTCGAGATCCCTCAGGCCAGCGATTTCCGGTCGATGACCGGACGTGGGGTCCAGGCCGAGGTGGACGGCACGACGGTGGCCGTGGGTGGCCCGGCGTTGTTGCGGCAGCTGGAGTTGTCCGCCCCTGATGAGCTGGGCGAGACGATCGAGCAGTGGCAGGGGCGTGGGGCGGCTGTGCTCAACGTGATCCGCGGCGGCGCCGTCGTCGGGGCGCTTGCGCTGGAGGATCAGGTGCGCGAGGAGTCGCGCGCGGCCATCGATGCGCTGCACCGTCTTGGCGTGAAGGTGGCGATGATCACCGGTGACGCACAACAGGTGGCCGACGCCGTCGCAGCGGACATCGGGATCGACGAGGTCTTCGCCGAAGTGTTGCCGGAGGACAAAGACAAGGCGGTCAGTGATCTGCAGGGTCGCGGGTACACGGTGGCCATGGTGGGTGATGGGGTGAACGACGCTCCCGCGCTGGCCCGCGCCGACGTCGGGATCGCCATCGGCGCAGGCACGGATGTGGCGATGGAGTCCGCCGGCATCGTGCTCGCCTCTGACGACCCGCGCGCCGTCGTCGCAGTGAAGCGCCTGTCCGCGGCCAGCTACCGCAAGATGCTGCAGAACCTGTGGTGGGCCGCGGGGTACAACCTCGCCGCGATCCCGCTGGCGGCCGGTGTGCTCGCCTGGGCAGGGTTCGTCCTCCCCATGGCACTCGGAGCGGTGCTGATGAGCCTGTCAACCATCGTCGTCGCAGCCAACGCCCAACTGCTGCGCCGCGTCGACCTCACGCCCGAACACGCCGCCGGCTGACGCGTCAGCCTCGGGTTGCAGGACCTTACGCTGCGTCCTGCTGCCCGAGGCTCAGGGGGCTCACATTGCAGGACGCTGGGGATATCGTGTTGCCCGGAACCTGACATCTCACTGCCGACCCGCCGGATGTGGTGCCTGTGCCCATTTCGTCGCAACCAGGACAGGCCCTCGGGGCCAATGACCCCGCCCAGGTCGGCGGCGTCCAGCTCACCGCGGTACTCGGCAGAGGCGGCCAAGGATCGGTCTACTTGGGGCGGGCGTCGGGCAACCGGAACGTCGCCGTGAAGGTGCTGCACGACCAGCTAGTGGCAGATTCCATGGCGAGGATGCGTTTCATCCGTGAGGCCGAGATCGCGCAGCGGGTGGCGGCGTTCTGTACGGCACAGGTGCTCGATGTCGGGTTCGAGGCCAACCTGCCCTACGTGGTCAGCGAGTACATTGCCGGGCCTTCTTTGCAGCGGCTGGTCGCTGAGGACGGGCCGCGGACCGGAAGCAGCCTCGACCGGCTAGCCGTCACCACGTTGACCGCTCTGGCCGCGATCCATCGGGCCGGCATCATTCATCGAGACTTCAAGCCCGGAAACGTGATCATGGGCCCGGAAGGGCCGGTCGTCATAGATTTCGGTATCGCCCGCTTCGCCGGCTACCAGGTGACTACGGGCTCGGCCATCGTCGGCACTCCGGCCTACATCGCACCCGAGCAGATCCGCCACGAGCCGGCAGGTACCGGTTCGGACGTGTTCGCGTGGGCGGCGACGATGGTATTCGCCGCAACCGGGCGGGTGGCATTCGGCCGGGGATGCGCGTTGCCGGCGGTCATCCATGCGGTCCTGCACGAAGATCCGGATCTTTCAGCAGTGCCTGAACGCATCCGCTCGCTGCTGGCTGAATCTCTGGTCAAGCAGCCCGATTCGCGACCCAGCGTGGAGCAGTTGTTGGGGGCACTCACTGACGACGAGGTGCACAGGGGCCAGCCGTTGTCACCGGAGCGCACATCAGGTGGCGCCCGGCCTGCGGTTGCCACTCCCCATCAGCGCGTGGGGGACGACGCAACGGCGCTTCGCGCGTCGCCGACGGACAACGTAGCGCGGCAGCGGCCGACCGAAGTCGTCCCGCTGTTCGGCCAGCCAGTCGGTGCCGCCTACACCGGCCATACCGCGGTGGTGACCGCCCTGGCAGTTGACGACTCGCAGGGCAGACCCATCGTCGTCTCCGCTGATCTTGGCCAGACCATCAGGGCGTGGGACCTGGTCAGCGGTGAGCCGGTCGGGGCGCCGATGCGCGGACACGTCGACCGCATATCGACGATCCTTGTGACGGACATCGAGGGCCACCCGGTAGTCGTCTCCGGCGACTGGACCGGTCGGGTGAAGACCTGGGATCTCGCGACCGGCGCCTGTCTGCGTTCGTGGGACGACGAAGGTGAGATCGTGACGGTCGGCCGGTCGGACGGGCG
The DNA here is from genome assembly GCF_010122465.1 of Phytoactinopolyspora mesophila. NCBI lineage: Bacteria > Bacillati > Actinomycetota > Actinomycetes > Jiangellales > Jiangellaceae > Phytoactinopolyspora > Phytoactinopolyspora mesophila. The sequence continues at coordinate 122,891 of NZ_WLZY01000006.1, forward strand.
CCCAATTCTTGTCCGAGGTGGCGGCACGGTCATCGAGGTATTCGATCTTTCGAACGGTGAACTGATCCGGCGGCCGCTGACGATTCCGTTTTATCACCATGATCCGGATGCGCGGCCCATTGTCAGTCAGCTAGCGGTCGCGGAGCTAGATGGCCGGCAGGTGATAGTAGCCGGGTGCCGTGCGGAGGCGGTGCTTCGCTGCGCGGCCTGGGTGTTCGATCTGGCATCGGGGGACCCCGTGCCCGCCCCGCGGCGGACGCTTGGAGGGTCGGTAGAGCTCATGGGGGTAGTCCAGCGTGACGGACAGCCATTCGTGGTCACCTATGGCCGCACACCGGGACTTCGGCGGTGGGCGGTCCGGGTATGGAATCTCGTCACCGGTGAACAGCCGGTGAAACTCCAGCAATCGGCCACTCTGCGCCGCGCGGTGGAGTCGATGACGGTGGCGGAGCTGGGCGGTGGTCCCGCCGTGCTCGCCAGCGGAGAACGTTCAGTGCGAGTGTGGGACCTGGCCACCGGGAATCGAATCGGCGAGCCCATAGGGCAGCAGGCTGACCGGATCACGGCGCTGGCTGTCACCCAGGTAGCGGGATTCCCCGCCGTGGTAGCCGGCTGTGCCGACGCTTCGGTCCACGCTTGGAGCCTCGCACCTTAGCCGCTTCTCCGGCGACACTCAGCATGGACAACGCGCCTGGTGCCCGGCATGCTTGAGTTTCCTTGATCACGTTCCTCGCGGGGGTGCCCATGGTCGTCTTCGCTCTGAGCTTCCTGTTGCACGCCTTGCTCGTGCTCAGCGTTCTCGCTTTCATATACCTGCTCTTCCGGCTCGTGACCCAACCCGGCGAACTCCAGGACCGCTATCTCCTCGCGGCGATGGTCTTGGTCGGCGGCATGGTTGACCTGGCGGTCAACGCGTCCGGTGTGACTCTGGCCGGCGCTGCCGTCGACGGTTTGTCGGACGCGGGCGCACTCGGTGTGGTTCTCAGCGCCATCCCCGCCGCCGCTCTGGGAGGCGGAGTCGGATGGTTGGTGACCCGGCGACGTATCTGGAAAGACAAGAAACGCGTGGTGCGGATCCTGGTCTTCCTGGGCACCATAGCCACCATCGAGTTCATGCTCGTCTACGCCCACACCATTCAGGAGGAAGGGCTGTCCCTGGGTCCGTCGATCGTTCCGAACGTGGCCTTCGTCGTCACGGCCATCCTGTACCTCGCACTGACGTCCGATCCCGATCCCCGCACGCACACCATTCGACGACGAGGTCAGGATGGCCCGTTCATCCCCCGGTGACAGGAGTACGACATGCCCCAGCCACCGATGAACACCACGCGCACGTGCCCGTACTGCGGACGCGACATCGTGCTCGGCAAGCTTCCGGTCGTCGCTACGAACTTCGGCGACCGGCTGGCCGGGGAGCCTGTGGATCGGCCGGCCTCGGGCGCGGAGCCGCTGATGTGGATCGGCGACTGGCCCGTGGTGGCCGAAGCACCGATGATGTCGACGAAATCTGTGAGCCGGGGCCCTCTCGGACGGGCCCGCGACTCGTTTCGCGGCGCCATGCCGTTGCCACATCCCGCGGAGATGGCCGCGTTCGAAGACAGCCCGGCCCGGCTCTGTACCCACGACGCCTGCCTCACACCGCTGCCTGCCGAGATCGACACCGGACGGATATTCATCGTGCCTGTTGTGGGCACCGTCGCCGCCGGGAAGTCGAGCTATCTGACAGTTGTGCTGCACCAGGCGTGGCGAGAACAACGCCTCGCCCGGTTCGGTTTCGAGCAATTCACCCTGGACGAGGAGTCCGTCGAGACGTATCGGCAGCAATACCACCGGCGGCTGTTCCGGAAAAGGGAGATCCTCCCAGGAACACAGTTCGACGAGGATGTGGCCAAGAAGCCCCTCGTATGCCGTGTTCAATACGAAGGCGCTGACCCTGCGCTGTTGTTCCTGCACGACATCGGCGGGGAGATGCTGATGGACAGGAGCATGCGCCGCCGTTTCGGTGGATTCATCCGCCGGGCCGATGCCATCATCTTCCTGATCGATCCGGTCTGCCTCGATCGCCCGGACGGCCGTTCGTGGGCGGAATGCGGAGTTCTGCAGGCTGATGATCTCGATTATCCCCAAGGCCCTTTGTTCCGGGCCTGCATCGAAGAGCTGGAATCGGGCCGCCGCACGCCTATCGCGGTGACACTCTCGAAATCCGATCTAGTAGCCGATGCACTGCCGGAGATCGGCCGTTTTCTCGTGGAACCCCCCAACCGGCAAGATCCAGACGAATGGAACCAAGACCTGTCGGATCTTGAACAGACGGTGATCCGGGCGCTACAAGGTCTTTCGGAATGGGATTTGCTGAACGCTCAGCGGATGATCGATCCGGAACTGATCTCATTCCATGCGGTCGCAGCTCTGGGCACGAACCCGCAGAACGGAGAGATCGTCGACCTCGCTCCGCAGCGGTGTATCGATCCGTTGGCGACTGTCCTGTTCCGGATTCCCGCCCTGACCGAGCCCGCGTCGTGAAGCCACTCGATCAGCTGTTGTTCACGTGGCACGACGGAGGGTTCCGGCCGGTCGCCGCTACAGGTGATCTTGGTAAGCCGCGGAGCTGGCTCGCCGACCAGGCGCTACGGCTGTGCCGTTACTACCCGCCGGCGCACCTCGGCGCCGGCGTGCACGCGCCGATCTCATACGGGTGGTGGACCGACGGGTCCACTCGCTGGGTATTTCGCCGGGGTCATCTCGGAAACGACCCCACGGGCCGCCCCGGCAACTTTTTTGCGCATATCCTCGCCGGTCACCGTGATGCGTTGCCATTGACGGCCGTGGCTGGGCGCTTCGGGTCGTCACATTGGTGGGATGGCGGTCCGATACCGAAGCTTTGGGATCGGGTAGAGCTGGCGGACATCCCGCCCGCTACTTTGGAGCCGGTCAGTGGTGAGCAACTCGAGTCTTTCCTGACCACGGTGTTGCGTGGGCGCGGCACCACTTGTGCTGTTCTGCGTGAACCCCCGGCTGTGACTATCGCGTGTGTCGCGGTGATCAGCCGGCGATTGCCCGGTCTGCTCGATGGCCTGCAGTTCTCCACCTATGAGGCGCCACAGCACGCCGTCGGTTTCGACCTCGTGGGGATGCACAGTTCAGACCCGCCGCCACGTGGTGCCGTCGCGGAAGAGGCGATCGATGCCGACGATGTCGAACTCGGCGCCCGGATGTTGCTGTCCGATCAGCCCGAGGACCAGGATCTCGCCCGGATTCTGCTGGCCGCCGCGACTGTTGACGGCACTGAAAGCGCGGTGGACCGGATGGCCGCCTTCTTGCCCTCGTTCCGGCGGCATAGCGACGACGACGCCATCGACACGATCACAGCGCTCGTCCTGCGCTTCCCGGACACAGCCGAGACCTTGTTGAAATACCCATTCGGGGTGCGCTCGGTCATACGTCTCTTGGTGGCCGGGGACCAATCTGCCTGGTCTGCGCTCGTCTGGCTGCCGCCCGGCACGCAGGTCGCCGTCGGTACCGAGCTCGCTTTGAAGCAGGACGGCTACTCGTTGGCGGAGATGCTCCGGCAGGTACGGTCCGGACCGCCTGCTTTCCAGCACGCGTTTCACGCCGCGCTGCTCACTTCCTGCAGCCCTGTCAGGCTCGGTCGGCTCCGGCTCAGCGACCGGCTCGAACTGCTACGAGCGGCCGCGCAGATGCGTGTCAGCCAGCAAGTGGTCGACGCGCTCTACGGTCGCGATGCCGGGGACCTGACGCGGATCGCTGATTGCCGCGACCTCCCGACGTCGTGGCGGGGGCACGCCCTGGCCAGGAGGCTGATGACAAGGGCGGATCCGGCGCCAGCCTTGGAACGGCTCTGCCATGACTTCAGGTTGGCGATAGCTACCGCACAGGCGCTCGACAAGCCGATGCCGCTGATCCGGGCGTTGGAGGAACAACCACACCAGACCGTGATGCAGGTCGTCCTGACCACCGTCGAAGGTTTCAATGAAGACGCCCGGATCTCGCTGATCTCGGCCGTGCTCGAGAAGGTGAATCCCTTGAGCCGGCCGCACGAGCTGGCAGCAGCCCTGCGTCGTGCGCCGCCTCAGAGCATGGGCTGGGACGTCGTCGCCACCACTGCGGTGCTGGACGCCATAGGCGAAGCGCTTGAACGTCACCGGCCGGCAGAAGCGATCTCGTCGCAGATCAGAGCTTTGCTGACGACGGTGGGTGGTCCCTGTTCGTCGGCCTTACACCGCGTCATCGACCACCTGTCCGGCGCCGTTGGGCAAAAAGAGCAGGTAGCGTCGGAGAACCAGCTACGTTGTGCGATGGAAGCCATCGCAGACATCAAGGACAGGGAGCAGCGCAAGCTGCTCGCCAACCTGACCCTGGGCCTGCTTCCGGAGACCGCCGCCGGAGTCGAGTACTCCGAACAGATCTGCACGTGGATCCGGCTGGTGTCCGGCGCCGGCGAAGATCAGTTTGCGGAGACGTTGCTGCGCTTGGCGGCGGACGGCGGAGTCGGCCATGGGCGTTCATCTCTGCTGTACGTCGCATCGGTGATCCGGATGGTAGGTGACGGCCGTATTGAGCTGACGCGCAGCGTTGTCAACCGCCGTCGGCGGCTGCGCAACCCTATATGGCAGCGGTTGGCGGTGAGCGCCGCACGAGGCATGAACAGCCGCGACCTCGCACGTGCCACTGTGTTGGCTCGCCGCGCGGGCGATGAGACGTCGCGGTGGTGGACAGCCCTGATCGATTAGTACCGCTCTCGGTGAAGTCGTATGACCACTCGCGCATCCTCCTCGCCTCGTCACCTAGATGATCATGTTTGGTGGGTTTTCTCGCGCCTCACCATGCCTACAGAGGTGGTGACGCGCGAGAAAACCCACCAAACATGATCATTTGGAGTGGGTGCGGGGTTGCGCTGTGCAAAGACGTGCCCGGAGTCCGTAAACTCTACCGCCGTGACTGATCCCACTCGCTCCGTTCCGTCCAACGGTGCCGCCAGTTCGGCTGACCAGGCCCTCCCGACCGTGTTCGACCCATCGGCGGTCGAGCAACCCGTATACGAGCGGTGGATCGAGCGCGGGTACTTCGAAGCCAACGACGAGAGCGACAAGCCTCCATTCTGCATCGTCATCCCGCCGCCCAACGTCACCGGCAGCCTGCATCTCGGCCATGCCTTCGAGCACACGCTGATCGACGCGCTGATCCGGCGTAGGCGCATGCAGGGCTTCGAGGCGCTCTGGATGCCAGGTATGGACCACGCGGGTATCGCCACCCAGAACGTCGTTGAGCGGGAACTGGCCAAAGAGGGGGTTTCCCGGCACGACCTCGGGCGCGAGGCTTTCATCGAGAGGGTCTGGGACTGGAAAGAGAAGTCCGGCGGGATGATCCTCGGCCAGATGCGCCGCCTGGGTGACGGTGTCGCCTGGAGCCGGGAGCGTTTCACGATGGACGACGGCCTCTCGCGCGCCGTGCAGACCATCTTCAAGCGCTTGTACGACGACGAGTTGATCTACCAGGCCGAGCGGATCATCAACTGGTGCGTCCGATGCCACACCGCGCTGTCCGATATCGAGGTCGAACACAGTGAGGACGACGGTGAGCTGATTTCGATCCGCTACAGCGACGACGTCGTGGTCGCGACCACCCGAGCGGAGACCATGCTGGGGGACACCGCCGTGGCGGTTCATCCGGATGACGAGCGTTACAAACATCTCATCGGCACCGAGGTTGAACTGCCGTTGACCGGCCGGAAGATTCCGGTGGTCGCCGACGCCCATGTCGATCCCGAGTTCGGCAGCGGCATGGTCAAGGTGACTCCGGCGCATGATCCGAACGACTTCGAGATCGGCCGGCGGCACGATCTGCCGGCGCTGACGATCATGGATGAGCACGGCATCATCACCGCCCCTGGCCCGTTCGAGGGCCTGGACCGGTTCGAGGCGCGCCCGGCCATCGTGGCCGCGCTGCGCGAACAAGGCCGCATCGTCGCCGAGAAGCGCCCCTACAAACATGCCGTGGGGCACTGTTCGCGGTGCAACACAGTGGTCGAGCCCCGGCTCTCGCTGCAGTGGTGGGTGCGGGTCGCGCCGCTGGCCAAGGCCGCGGGAGATGCCGTACGGGACGGCCGGGTGGCAATCCACCCCAAGAGCATGGAATCGCGCTGGTTCGGCTGGGTCGACGACATGCACGACTGGTGCATTTCGCGCCAGCTCTGGTGGGGCCACCGGATCCCGGTGTGGTACGGCCCTGACGGTGAAGTGGTGTGCGTCGGTCCCGACGACGAACCCCCCACGGGCGAGGGATGGCGCCAGGACGAGGACGTGCTCGACACCTGGTTCTCCTCGGCGCTGTGGCCGTTCTCCACGCTGGGCTGGCCGGACGACACACCGGCATTGGGCAAGTTTTACCCGAACCAGGTCATGGTGACCGGGTACGACATCCTGTTCTTCTGGGTGGCCCGGATGATGATGTTCGGCCTGTACGCCAACGCCGACAACGGCCCAGAGGGGGCCGTCCCATTCAAGAGCATCGCGCTGCACGGCATGGTCCGCGACGAGCACGGCAAGAAGATGTCGAAGTCGTTCGGCAACGCCGTCGACCCGCTCGAGTGGATGGACGCCTACGGCTCGGACGCGTTGCGCTTCACCCTGGCCCGTGGGGCGAATCCCGGTGTCGACGTGCCGATTGGCGAATCGTGGGTGCAGGCGTCGCGCAACTTCTGCAACAAGCTCTGGAACGCGACCCGGTTCGCGCTGATGAGCGGTGCGCGGCCGGGCGAGTTGCCTCCGGCCGATGAGTTGTCGGTGATCGACCGGTGGGTCCTCTCCCGGCTGCACAAGACATTGGCCGAGGTGGACGCGCTCTATGAGGACTTCCAGTTCTCGAAAGCTTGTGAGGCGCTGTACCACTTCGCCTGGGACGAGTTCTGCGACTGGTACGTTGAGCTGGCGAAGACGCCGCTGTCCGAGGGCGGTGCGGCTGCCGAGCGGACGAAGCTGGTGCTGGGGCACGTCCTCGATGTTCTGCTTCGGGTGCTGCATCCGGTGACGCCCTTCGTGACGGAGGTGCTGTGGACCACGCTGACCGGCGAGGAGTCGGTGGTCGTGGCATCGTGGCCGGAGGCGGACAGCGGCCACGCGGACGCCGCGGCCGAGGCGGAAGTCGCCGACCTGCAACGGCTGGTGACCGAGATCCGGCGCTTCCGCAGTGAACAGGGCCTCAAACCGGGGCAACGGGTGGCGGCCAGGCTAACCGGTGGAACCGGGATCCGGGCTGACCACGAGGTCGAGATCCGTTCGCTGACCCGGCTGAACAGCCCAGAGGACGGGTTCGAGGCGACCGCGTCGATCACCGTCGGCGAGGTGAGTGTGGAACTCGACCTGTCCGGTGCGGTGGACGTCGAGGCTGAGCATCGTCGCTTGAGCAAGGACCTGGCGGCGGAGCGTAAGGCGCTGGAGCAGGCCCTGCGCAAGCTCGGCAATGAGCAGTTCCTCGCCAAGGCGCCAGAAGCCGAGGTGGACAAGGTCCGGGCCCGCCGTACTACGGCCGAGGCCGAGATCGCGAGGCTCGAGGCGCAGCTGAACCGGCTGAGCTCGTGATTATGAATGTGTGTGGGGGTGATCGTGTGCGGCTTTCCGCCCTCCTCCTCGGTGATCGTGATGGGGTTTCTGTCGCTATAGCGACCGGATCCTGCACACGATCACCGAGCCAATGGGTAGAAATCCGGACACGATCACGGGCTTTAGACAGAGAAGGTGTGATGTGACCGGGATGGAGTTTCACGCCGTCGAGGACGCGTTGCGGACCAGATGGCCGGAATCGAAGATCGAACCGTCCCTGGAACGTATCCGCGACCTCGTTGACATCCTGGGCAGTCCCCAGCAGGTTTTCGCCAGCATCCATGTCGCCGGCACCAACGGCAAGACCTCCGTCGCACGGATGGTGGACGAGTTGTTACGCGAACTGAATCTGCGCACCGGCAGGTTCACGAGTCCGCATCTGCAGTCGGTCACCGAGCGGATCGTCCTCGACGGTGAGCCGGTGACGGAGGAACGCTTCGCCGAGATCTACGCGGAGGTGGAGCCGTTTCTCGAGATCGTTGACCGCAAGCACGAGGTGCGCCTCTCGTTCTTCGAGACGCTGGTGGCGATGGCCTACGCGGCTTTTGCCGACGCGCCCGTCGAGGCTGCTGTCGTCGAGACCGGCATGGGCGGTTTGTGGGACGCGACGAATGTCATCGACGCCAAGGTCGCGGTGCTGACGCCGATCGCCATGGATCACATGGAGTACCTGGGCGACTCGATCGAGAGCATCGCGGCAGAGAAGGCCGGGATCATCAAGCCGGGATCGTTTGCCGTCCTGGGCGCCCAGCCGGCGTCGGCCGCTGAAGTGCTGTTGGCGCGGATCGCTGAGGTGGGCGCGACGGTCGCCCGGGCCGGTGTCGAGTTCGGGGTCCGGCAGCGCGATATGGGCGTAGGCGGACAAATGCTGCAGCTTCAAGGGCTGACGGGGCAGTACGACGACGTTTTCCTGCCGTTGCACGGTGCTCATCAGGCGGACAACGCGGCGCTGGCGCTGGCGTCGGTCGAGGCGTTCATCGGCGGCGGGCGCGACGGAATCGACCCGGAGGCGGTCCGCGCGGCGTTCGCACGGGTATCGTCGCCGGGCCGGCTGGAGGCACTGAGGCGCGGGCCGGTGGTGCTGGCCGATGCGGCGCATAACCCGGCGGGCGCTGCGGCGCTGGCGACCGCCCTGGACGAGGAGTTCGCGGCGTCCAATCTGGTAGCGGTGGTGGCCGTGCTGAGTGAGAAGGACGTCGAAGGCATCCTGGCGGCGCTGGAACCGGTGGTTCAGGCGGTTGTGGTCACGATGAACTCGTCGCCGCGATGCTTGCCGCCCGATGTTGTCGTTCCCGTGGCGGTCGACGTTTTCGGCGATGACCGCGTGCACCAGGCGGTGCCGATGGCCGACGCGGTGGAGCTGGGGTTGTCGCTAGCGGAGCAAGAGGGCGCGATCGGTGGTCATGGTGTGGTGCTGACCGGCTCTGTGGTGACGGCCGGGGATGCCCGGTCGCTGTTCGGAGCGGAGTGATGGGGCGATGAATCGGGTAGCGTCGAGTGTCCTGGTCCTCGAGGCGGTGATGGTCGCCCTGGTGGTGCCCGTTGCGCTCAACCTGGCTGGTGTCAATACCATGCTGGGGTTGGTGTCGGCCGGCCTCGTCGTGCTGTTGTGCATCGCCGGCGCGGCAACTGTCCGGCGGGGACGGATCGGCTACGTGCTTGGTTCCGCGGCGCAGGTGGGCGCCGTCGGAATGGGCTTCGTCGTGTCCATGATGTTTGTCCTCGGCGCGATCTTCGCGGCGATGTGGTTTGTGTTGCTGCGGTACGGCCCGGAAGTGGAACGGCGAGGTGAGGAACGAGCGGAGGGGCCGGGCTGATCGGCCGTGGCCGGCCGCCACGCCGCGGTCGCTAGCGTCCCGGACCCGAAGTCCGCCCTGGTCGTTGTGCGTATGTTTCTCCGCGTTCACCGGAAACTGTGCAACATCGGATTTGACCAGCTATTCTCGCTCCAGTCGATCGGCCCTACCGAAATGGCAGAGTATCCGTATCAATGGCGACACCGACAACTCAGTCTGGCGATACCACTACCGAGCGCCAGCGTACGCGCGAACAGCGCGGCATCAAGGGGACAAAGGCAGTTACCGCCAGTGATCGCTTGCCCACGCCGCCTCGTCAACGGCGTCCGGCGCTGGCCGCGCTGGCGGTGTTGTTGATCGTCGGCGGTGCGACCGTCGCTGCGATCCTGGCCATGCGCGCTGATGAGCGCGTGCCGGTGCTGGTGATGCAGCATCCGATCGCGGCAGGACAGCAGATCACCGAGGACCACCTGACCACCACCCAGGTCGCGTCGGAGGGAACGTTGCTGATCCCGGCGTCTCAGATCGATCGAGTGGTGGGCCAGTTCACCACCGTGCGGATCGACGAAGGGCAGTTGGTCGATACCACGATGGTCGGCGGTACCGGCATGCTGATAGATGGGCACGCCGCTGTTGGAGCGTCGCTGGCCCCTGGCTATTTCCCGGCGGGTGGTTTGCAGCCGGGCGATATCGTCGACCTGATCGCGGTGCGCTCCGACGGCTCGGGTGAGGTGCTGGCCGAGCGGGTCCGCGTCGGTTCCGCCCGCGGCGGCGGATCGGGTGACGATCCGGTCGGCGGTGCCGGGGTCACCGCGACGTTCATCGTGACCAACGACGACCGCGCCGCGGTGGCCGGAGCAGCGGCGAGCAACATCCTCGCTGTCGTGCTGATCGAACGGGGCAGCGCCGTCGGCGGGGAGGGCTGACGAACGTGCTGATCGCTTTTGCCTCGGCGAAGGGCGCGCCTGGCGTCACCACCACGGTCAATGTCCTCGGCGACGTGTGGCCGGGCGACGTTCTCGTGGCTGACTTCGACCCTGCCGGGGGAGACCTGGCACTTCGTCACCGCGATCCGAGCGGGCAGCCCCTCGACCCTGAGCGAGGCCTGCTGTCGTTGGCCGCCGCGGCGCGGCGGGGGGTCGCTCAGAACGAACTGACTTATCACGTGCAGACCATCGACGGTGGCTTGAATATCGTGTCCGGCATTTCCAGGCCGGAGCAGGTGGCGGGGATCGGCGCCGCGTGGCCGGCGCTGACACACAGCTTGCGCACGGCGGAGGCCGACGTCCTGGTCGACTGCGGGCGGGTGACGCCGGGCACGCCGCTGATGCCGGTGCTGACGTCGGCCGACGCCGTTGTCTTTGTGGCTCAGCCGTCGATCGAGTCGTATGCACATCTGCGTGAACGGCTGCACTGGCTGTCGGAACCGCTGCGCATCGGTGAGCTCGGCAGCACGCCTGTCGGCGTCATCCTCGTTACCGCACCGTCTGACACGTCGGCGGCACGTGATCTGGACCGGCTTCTGCAGTACGCCGGGCTGCAGGTCTCGGTGTTGGGCCGGATCGCGGATGACCCCAAGGCGGTACGGGCTCTGTACGGGCAGGCGAGCCGGCGCCTGGACCGCACCTTGCTGGTGCGGTCGGCGCGTGAGGTCGCCAACGCCGTACGTTCGCTCGGAACGAGCCGGATCGAGAGCGCGGCGAGGCGGTGAGCACGATGGAACAGACCGGCATGGACCAAGGGCTGGTGCGCAGGCTCCGGGAAGAGGTCGCAGACACGCTGGCGCGGCAGCGCCGCGACGACGCCGCCAACGGCGTCGCGCCGATGTCGGCGGAGGACGAGCGCCAGTTCGCCCGAGCAGTGATCAGCCGGGTGCTCGACAGCCATGCGCGTACGGAGATCGCCGCTGGGCGCACACCGCCCAGCGCGGAAGAGGAAGAGGAGATCTCGTCCGGCATCCATGCCGCCTTGTTCGGTGTGGGCCGGTTGCAGCCGCTTCTCGACGATCCCGAGGTCGAGAACATCGACATCAACGGTTTCGACAACGTCTTCATCCAATACGCCGATGGCCGTGAGGTGATCGGCGGCCAGGTAGCGGAGAGCGACGACGAGCTGGTGGAGCTCGTGCAGATTCTCGGTGCCTACTCGGGCCTGGCGAGCCGGCCGTTCGATTCGGCCAACCCACAGCTTGATCTGCGCCTGCCGGACGGCAGCCGGCTGTCCGCGGTGATGGACGTGTGCGCCCGGCCGGCGATCTCTATCCGGCGAGCGCGCCTGTCGCGGGTCCACCTGGACGAGTTGCTCAGCTACGGCACGGTGACCGAGGAGCTGGCTGCCTTCCTATCAGCGGCTGTGGCCGCGCGCAAGAACATCATGATCGCCGGCGCCACGAACGCGGGAAAGACAACCCTGCTGCGTGCGCTGGCCAATGAGATCTCGCCTTCCGAGCGGCTGATCACCGTGGAACGGGCCCTGGAACTCGGACTCGGTGAGTTTCCCGATCTACATCCGAACGTGGTGGCGTTCGAGGAGCGGCTGCCGAACTCGGAGGGGATGGGCGCCATCACTATGGCCGAGCTCGTCCGCCGCAGTCTGCGGATGAATCCGAGCCGGGTGATCGTCGGTGAGGTGCTGGGCGACGAGATCGTCACCATGCTCAACGCCATGAGTCAAGGTAACGACGGCTCCCTGTCCACGATCCACGCGAACAGCTCCATCGAGGTGTTCAACCGGATCTCGACCTACGCGATCCAATCGGTGGAGCGGCTTCCGGTCGACGCCACGATGATGCTGATCGCCGGTGCTATCGACTTCGTCGTTTTCGTGGAGAAACGCAACGACTACGCCAGTGGCGGGCGGTTGCGCCGGTTCGTCTCCAGCGTCCGCGAGATCAACGGTGTCGACGGACGGGTCTTGTCGAGCGAGATCTTCGCGAGCGGGCCTGACGGCGTGGCGGTTGCCGCGGCACCGATCGCCTGCCTCGATGAGCTCGCCGCGGTGGGTTATCAGCCCGGAATGGCGGTCGAATGGAGCGCCTGACGCCCACGTTCCTGATCGTCACCCTGCTCGGTGCCGTGGTCGGTGCTGGGGTCGTCCTGCTGATCGCGTCGATCCGCGGGATGGAACCGCGCACGCCGTCCCCGGTGCGGGCCGGTTCATTGGTGGAACGGCTCGGACGTCAGACCCTATTCGCGCTGGCGACGGGCATCTCTGTGCTCGCCATCACCCGCTGGCCGGTCGCGGCCATCAGCGGCGGCATCCTGGTCGGGGTGTGGCCGATGTTGTTCGGAGGCGCCAAAGCCGAGAAGGATGCCATCGCCCGGCTGGAAGGACTGGCGTCGTGGACGGAGTCGCTGCGAGACACCATCGCCGGCGCGGTCGGCCTCGAGCAGGCGATTCCGGCGACGGTCTATGCGGCGTCGCCGTCGATCCAGCCAGAGTTGCGGCTGCTGGCCGACCGGCTGCGGATCAGGGTGCCGATGCCTGAGGCGTTGCAGCGCTTCGCTGACGACCTCGATGATCCGAGCGCCGACTTGGTGGTGGCATCGCTCATCCTCAATTCCAAGCTACGCGGGCCCGGTCTGCGGCAGGTGCTGACGTCCCTCGCCGACTCCGCACGGGCCGAGCTGGACATGCGCCAGCGAGTGTTCGCCGGGCGAGCCAGCACCAGGCGTTCGGTCCAGATCGTCGTCAGCGTGAGCTTGGCATTCATGGTGGGCCTGTCCGTGGCGAACCGGGATTACGTCGAGCCGTACTCAGAACCTGTGGGCCAGGTGGTACTCGGTGTGGTGGCGGCGTTGTTCGCAGCTGGCTTCATGTGGATGAAACGGTTGTCCAACGTCGAGGTGCCGGACCGGTTCCTCGTGGCGTCGTCGCCCACTGCTCAGGGCGGTGAGGCTCGCACATGACGATGATCATCATTGCTGGCGCGATGGTCGGCTTGGGGGTATTGCTCCTTGGGATGATTCTCTTCCAGCCGAAGTCCAACCCCGCCGCAGCGTTGGCGGAACTCGACATTCGGCGGGGCCGTGCGCGACAGGAACGGATCACCGCCGCGGCGTTCGACCCGCGCCAGGTCAGGGAGTCCGCGTCGCTCCGGAAGTTCGGCGGCCGGATGCGTGCGTCACTCGAGGGCTTCGGAATCGACCTGGGTGCTCTACGCAGCGACCTGTCGTTGCTCGGAAGATCTATTGAAGGTCACCTGGCGACCAGCGTTCTGGCGGCGCTGGGTGGGTTCTTCGCGCCCATCGTCTTCGACGTGGTGCTCATCGTCTTCGGCGTCGGGTTCTCTCTCCCGATGTCGTTCGTGCTCGGATTCGTCTTCGCCCTGCTAGGTGCGGTCATTCCCACGTTGAACGTACGCTCGAGGGCTGTTGAGCGTCGCCGCGACTTCCGGCATGTCGTGGGCTCCTTCCTGGATCTCGTGGCCATGAACCTGGCCGGCGGGCGGGGGGTGCCGGAGGCGTTGTCGATGGCGGCGAGCCTGAGCGACGGGTGGGCAATGACCCGCATCCGTGACACTCTGTTGACTGCGCGTTTGCACGGTGTGACGCCGTGGGCGGCCCTCGGAGAGTTGGGGGAGGAGGTCCGGATCGAGGAGCTGCGTGACCTTGCCTCGGCGCTTGCTCTCGTCGCGGAGGACGGCGCCAAGGTGCGGGAGTCGCTGGCAGCGAGGGCCAGTTCGCTACGCCGGCGCGAACTGGCCGAAGTCGAAGGCAAGGCGGGTGAGAGATCACAGTCGATGCTGGTCGCTCAGCTGTTGCTGTGCCTCGGCTTCCTGATCTTTCTTTTGTATCCGGCGTTGATGGGTGTCCTGGAAGGGGCGTGAGCGTGATCAGACGTCGTAGTTTCGATTCGGCCGCATGGGGAGAACATTCCTGATGGCGGTCATGTCGGGAATCAGTATCAGGAAAGCGAGCAGGAGACCACGCTGATGAATGCTTATTTCGCACCATCCACGCCACAGGGCATGTTGCTGCTCTTCTTGCGGACCCGGGTTGACCGGGCGCAGCGCCACTCGCAGCGGGGTGCCTCGGCCATGGAGTTCGTGATCATCACGGCCGTGCTCGTAGCTCTGGCCGCCGCCGTGGGTCTGATCATCTACAACCTCGTCACCGACAAGGCCGACGAGATCAACATTCCAGATACGCCGGGCGGCGACCTCTGATTGGGACGATGATCCGCCGGGTGCGCTCACAACGCGGCGCCAGCGCAATCGAGCTGGCGTTGTACACGCCGATCATGTTCTTCGTGATCTTCCTGATCATTCAGTTCGCCATGCACTACCACGGGAGTCAGGTGGCGCACGCGGCAGCCAGGGAGGGCGCTCGGATCGCCCGGACCACCTTCGACACCGACCCAGGGCTGCACCATGCCCAAGCGAGGGCAGCGGAACACGCAGCCAGGCTCGGCGGCAACCAGTTGACCGATGTACGGGTCACCGCCGGCAACGACGGCGCGACCGTCTGGGTCGAGGTATGCGGACGGCCGAAAGAGATCATCAAGAAAGTCACGCCCCGGGTCTGCCAGCGCGCTGAAGGCCCCGTCGAGCAGTTCCGCCCGGACGTGTAGGACACAGCATGATCAGCTACCGACGAGGATTACGTGGCCGCGCAGAGCGCGGCTCGATGGCGATCGAGCTCGTCTTGCTCGTGCCGGTTCTGGTCGCTGTGATGCTGCTGGTGATCGGGGCGGGGCGTTTCATCGACCGGCAGGGTGACGTCGAGGCGGCGGCCCGGGAAGCGGCCCGCGCTGCGTCGTACGAGCGCGATTACGGCTCGGCGCAGGCAGCGGCACAACACGCGGCCACTCAGTCCCTGCCGAGCGGGTTGAGCTGTTCACCGGTCGACCTGAGCGGGACTGACTTCAGCGCCGGCGGGATGATTCGGGTGCGGGTCACCTGCCGGGCTGACCTGTCCGAACTCGGGTTCAGCGGCCTGCCCGGCAGCGTCCAGCTCAGCGGAGACAGCGCAGCCCCGCTCGATCAATGGCGGAGAACATCGTGAGGACAACGGAGCGGCCGGCCCGCTGGGCCGCGGAGCGCGGCTCGATCAGCGCCATGGTGATCGTGCTGATCGTCATGCTGTTCGCGGTGGCCGGACTGATCTACGACGGCGGACGGGCCATCAACGCCCGGCAGCAGACCTTCGACGACGTCGAGCAGGCCGCCCGGGCCGGCGCCAACCAGATCGATATGGATCTGTTCCGCAGTTCGGGCATTGTCCGGATCGACGAAGCCGCGGCCATTGAGAGGGCAAGGGCGTATTTGACCGATCTGAACCAGACCCGGTCGTGGTCGTACGACCCCGCACGTATCTCAGTTGTGGCCTCGGAGACCGAGGTGCAGGTCACCGCGGAGCGTACCGTTCCGACCGGAATGTTGCAGTTGGTCTTCGTCAACAGCTTTGATGTGAGTGGACAAGCATCGTCGCAGCCGGAGATCGGAATTGGAGGAGGGCCGTGAGCCAGCTGGAACAGCCACCACCGCCGCCACCGCCGCCGGTTCCGGCGAACGGCGAGCCTGTCGCTCCTCGAGAGACCGGCCCGCAGCGCTTTCAGCACAAGCCTGACCCAGCGGGACAGCAGCGCAGCCTGCCTCGGGCGCTGGCAGCTGCGCTGGCGCTGGCGGTGCTGGTGGCGGGGGTCCCGATCGGGCTCTTGGTTCTCGCCGGGCATCCGCCGATCCCCACCTCGCTGCCGACCAGGGACGACCTCACCGCGACCATCGGGGCCGACCAGCTGATCGGCGTCCTGCTCTGGATCGTGTGGCTGGCATGGCTGCAGTTCACCATCTGCGTGCTCGTCGAGTTGCGTAGTGCCGTGCGAGGGATCGGCCTGCCGACCCGGGTGCCGATGGGCGGTGCGTCTCAGCGTCTGGCGCGGGTGCTCGTGGGGTCGGTTCTGCTGGCCGCGACGGCGGTGGGCCAGGCGAGCGCGGCGGTGCCGGCCACCGCGGCCGAGGCGCCGGCGTCGGTCGGCGTCTCCGTTTCGAGTCTCTCCGACGCGTCGGACGGCATGGCCCAGGCGAGCGGTGAAAAGAGCGAGTCGGCACCGCAATCGTCCTCGTCGCACGAGCGCACCGGTGAAGAGATCTACCGGCTGGGCGACATGGTGCTCGACCCGGACGAAGGCGCCGAGCTGGTTGGCCAGAAGGTCTACGTCGTGCAGCCACCCGAGGGGCGCTATCACGACAACCTGTGGGACATTGCCGAGCGCACGTTGGGTGACGGGCGCCGCTACCAGGAGATATTCGAGCTGAACAGGGGCCGGACCCAACCTGACGGCCACGAGTTGTCGCTGGCGAGGCTCATCTATCCGAACTGGCTGCTGATCCTGCCCAACGACGCCACCGACGCCGACGTCGTGACCGTCGAGCAGCCCGAGGAGTCGGCCGCCGAGGAGGCTGCGGGTTCTTCGCCGGGCGATTCGTCCGGTGCCGGAGGTGAGTCGTCCGGCGCCGAGGGCGAAGCCACCGGGTCCGGCGACGCGCACGCGGGTAGCGACACTGAGGCCGCCGACGTGGAATCGGGCGGCCGTGAGCTGTCGGGGGAGAACCGCGGCAGTGTGGTAGGCGGACAGAGCGGAGACACCACCTCGATCCTGGATGGCACTTACCGCGATCTTGCGGTGGCGGGTTTGCTCAGCGCCGGGGTGCTGGCCGCGATCGAACTGGTTCGTCGCCGCCGGCGTACACCGCAGCCGGGCGACGACGAAGCCGATGCCGAGGTGGCGCTGCGCGTCGGCGCGGATCCGGACCGGGCCAGATGGCTGGACTACGCATTGCGTTCGCTGGCTGCCGCCTGCCGTGAGAGCGACGTGCCGCTGCCACCGGTTTACGCCGTGTTCGTGGACAATACGGCCGTCGAGCTCATGCTGGCGCCGGCGCGCCCGGAAGCCCCGGCGCCATGGTCGGTCTCCGACGACGGGCGCCGATGGACCCTGCACCGTGAGCGAATGGTGGGATCGGGGGATCCGGCGGGCGTCGACATGCTGGCACCCTATCCGGGCTTGGTCTCCCTCGGCCGCGACGGCGACCGCGACGTGCTGGTGGATCTCGAAGCGGCCGGCGGTCCGATCAGTATCGCGGGCGATCCAGGGGTGGCTTTCGAGGTGGTCACCGCGATTGCGGTCGAACTGGCGACAAACCGATGGTCTGATCAACTGAGGGTGACGGCCGAAGGCCTGCCGGACGAGCTGACAGTCTTCGATCCGGGTCAGCTTCGCCTGGTGGACGACATCGAGGGTCTGCTTCCGGAAGTAGCCGCCCGGCAAGCTGGATTCGGGCCGGATGTACTCAGTGGCCGGCTGCGTCCGGGCCGGGGCGGCGCATGGATGCCCGAATATCTGGTGCTCGGAACTCAGCCCAGCGAGGACGTGGTGGCACAGCTGCTCCAGCTGACCAGTTCATCCAGTCGCTCGCCGCTGGGCGTGGTGTTTGCGGGTGAGGTGACCGGAGCCCGGTGGCGGCTGTCGGTCGACTCGTCAGGCACCCTCGAAGTGCCGGCGCTGGGGCTGAGCCTGCGCGCTAACCAATTGTCCTGGCGAAGCATCGAGGCGATCGCGGCTTTGGTGGAGCCGGACCGCTCCGGCGGGGGTGATGGTCCCGGAGCGCCGGTTCTGCACGAGGCTTGGTTGCCGGAGGTTCGTCCTCAGGTACCTGAGCCACCGAAGTTCGTGGAAGTGGCTCATCTCGCAACGGCGCCGGTGCGGGTGTTCGTGCTCGGCCCGGTGGAGGTGCAGGCGGCGCAGGACATCGATCCGGAGCGGCGGGCGCTGGCGACGGAGATGGTGGTGTATCTGGCGCTACATCCCGAGGGTGTACATCCGACCGTCCTCGCGGCAGCGTTGTGGCCGCGGGGGGTGACGGCCGCGGTGCGCGAGGCGAGCTTCGCCAGAGTGCGGGACTGGCTCGGCGTCGATCCCGATGGTTCTCCTTATCTGCTGACGACCGCCGATGGGAAGCTCAAACTCAGCGAGGATGTCGTCCTCGACTGGGACGTCGTCTGCGCCTTGCTGAGGCGGGCGCGTGACGCGCACGCGGCGAAGGACGAGATCGATCTGCTCCGGCAGGCCCTCCGGGTGGCCCGGGGGCCGGTCCTGGCCGAGCGGCCGCAGGGTCGCTACGGGTGGATTGCACGCGCACGGCTGGAGCGCACGGCATCCGACGTCCTGGTCGACGCCGCCCACCGCCTGTCGATGCTCTGTGGAGGTGGCGGTGATCCCGCGACCGCGGCGGCCGCGGCCCGGGCGGGGCTACGGGTGCGTCCCGGTGAGCAACTGTTGTGGCGCGATCTGCTGCAAGCTCAGCGTATGGGTGACGCCACGCGGGTGCCGGCCGTGGCCGACGAGATGTCGGCTGCGCTGACCGAGTTGGGCGTCGACGATATCGAGCCTGAAACCGGAGCGCTGCTGGACGAGTTGTTACCGGGCTCGAACGGCGCCCAGTCCGCTCACCGGCGGCGTCGTCCGGCGAGCTGAGCGCACCACGGTCAACATGGCCCGGCATACATCAATGGGGGCCCTGGCCGATGGAAACGTGTGATTCGGCCCAAAGGGACCATAACCGAACTGCTACCGGTTGCCGCATGTGACAGTACCGGTAGGATCTGGCTTGACACGCGCCGATTCTGGCGCGTGCCTGAATATCGATATAAGGAGTTAAACATGTCCGTAGGTGGCGAGCTCGAAACACTGCGGGACCTGCACAGTACTTTTGTCGCGAAGGCGGACGACGCCGACGGCATCAAGACTGCGGTCACCAACTCGCTGGACAGCGCCGTGTGGGACGGTGCCAACGCGACCAAGTTCAGGGAAGCCTGGGACGACTACAAGAAGAACCTCGACACGCTGCGTGATGCGCTTGAGGATGCAGCCGAGGACGTGAAGATCAACCACAACAACCTCGCGCAGGCAACCGGCGAGGACGACCGCATCTGAGTGTGCGTACCAAAAACCCGCCTCCGTTCAGCGGAGGCGGGTTTTTCGTCCCCTCTTCCCGGCTGATCGTCTGTGGGGTGATGGGCGCGCACTCGCGAGAGTTGCACTTATCAAGTAGTCAAGCGGCTGGTGCGGTGCTTTCCCGGACCACGAGACTTGGCGTGTCTGCCTGGACGTGCCAACGGGAATGCGGATCGGAGATCACCGACATAAGTGCCTCGGCCACTTGAATGCCGAGGGCATAGGTGTCTCGGGTCAGCGCGGTGAGTGCCGGGTGCATCAGCTGGGTCAGCACTGAATCGTCGAACGAGATGATCGACAGCTCTCCCGGTACCGAGACGCCCATCTCCATGGCGACGCCCAGGCCCGCGACCGCCATGACGTCGCTGTCGTAGATGATCGCGCTGGGACGGGGCCGCCCAGACAGCAGACGGCGGGTGGTGGATGCGCCCTCGGAATCGCTGAAATCGGTGTGCACCGTCTGCACATGCTCCAGCGCCAAGCGTTGCGTCCCCTCTTGGAGGGCGCGGACTCGCTCCTGGGTGTGCGCGAACGCGGAGACCCCCGCGATGTGCGCGAGACGGGTGTGGCCGAGTGCCCCGAGGTAGTCGATGATCGACGTCATTGCCGCGTGATCATCGGCCCAGACACTCGACAACGAGTCGTGGGGACCGGATCCGCCCAGGATGATGGCCGGCAGACCGAGCTGTTCCACGGCCGGGATGCGTGGATCGTCGACCTTGAGGTCCACGAGTACGAGTCCGTCGACCCGATGCTCGGATGCCCAGCGATGGTAGACGTCGATCTCGGCCTCGGTGTCTTCGACGATCAACAGTTGTAAGGCGATGCCCTCAGCGGACAAGCCGGCCTGCAGGCCGGAGAGCAGATGGGCGAAGAAGGGCTCGACGCCCAGCGTCCGCGCCGGGCGGGCAAAGACGAGTCCCACCGAGTCGGTTCGCGCTCCGCTGAGGGCACGTGCGGCACGGTGCGGGCGCCAATTGAGCTCTTCGGCAATTCGCAGGATCCGGCCCCTGGTGTCGGCGCTGACACCAGGGCGCCCGTTGAGCGCGAACGACACCGCGCCTTTCGACACGCCTGCACGGCGAGCGATGTCGCTGATGGTTGGCCGGGCCGGGGCATTCGGCTCCACGGTTTCATCTCCGGTGTGCTGAGGCACGTGTGCGTCCCTTCCCTGTGCAGCCATTCTCCCAGGCGACCGACGCTGATCTCTTGACAGTCCTGTCTGCCACGTCCATAGTTACGGAACTAGACCGGTTTATCAAATCCCTGTCGTGCTGTTTCGGGACTCAGGCGAGTCACCAGGTGGCCGACTCGACAAACCGCACGGATGGAGGGCAGATGGCACGGACGATCTGCTGGATAGCCGCCACAACAGCGCTTGCTGCCGGGTTGGCAGGATGTGGCCTAGGTGGCGGAGACGACCAAGCTGAACCGGTTGAGGTAACCGGTGAAATCGAAGGTGTTGTCACCCTGCAGACATGGGCGCTGAAACCGAACTTCACCGACTACGTCGAAGAAGTGATCGAAGGGTTCGAGGCAGAGTATCCCGATGTCGACGTGAGGTGGCTCGACCAGCCGGGTGAAGGCTATTCGGAGAAAGTGCTGAGCCAGGCGGCGAGCGGAGACCTGCCTGACGTGGTCAACCTACCGCCGGACTTCGCCCTTCCGCTGGCGGAGCAGGGCATGCTTATTGATGTCGACTCGGTGGATGAGGCATTACGCGAGGAATATGTTGACGGGGGCGTCGCGGCGTACGAATTCGCCGGGATGGACGGCGTCTTCGGTTATCCGTGGTATCTGAACACGGACGTCAACTACTGGAACGCCGAACTGCTGGAGGAATACGGCCTGGACGGCGACTCTCCGCCGACATCCTTCGAGGAACTGGTCGACCAGGCCAGGATCATGGCCGAGGAGTCCGGCGGCAGCGCGCATCTGATGAGCCGCAAGCTGGAACTGGGTGATTTCGTCAACGCCGGGATCCCTGTGTTGTCCGAGGACGGCAGCGAGTTCGTTTTCAACACCCCCGAGGCCGCGGCGCTCCTGGACGAGTACCGGGACGCCTTCGATGAGGGACTTCTGCCGCGTGACGTGTTGACCGATGCCTACCTCGGCAACAGCCAGCTCTTTGTGGAGGAAAAGGTGGCCTGGAGCACCGGAGGTGGCAACTTCATCAACGGTATACGCGAGAGTAACCCCTCACTGGCGGAGAAGGTGGTGCCTTCTCCCGCGTTCGGCACGCCGCCGCTGTACGTGCAAGGCCTCGGGGTGGCCCGCGACAGCGACAATCTTGCCGCCGCGGTCGAGTTGGCGCGATGGGTCACCAACGCTGAGAACCAAGCCGAGTTCGCCAGGATCGTGCCGGGCATCTTCCCGAGTACCACAGCGTCAGCTGAAGATCCGTTCTTCACCGACAGCACCGGTACGAACGACGACGACGCCAAGGTGATCGCCTTCGAGTCGCTCGCCGAAGCGCAGGTGCTGCAGCCTTATGAGGTCGACGACGCGATGTCGGACATCATCAATCAGCAGATATCCCTTGCGATCAGTGGCGAGGTGACCTCACAGGAAGCGCTCGATACGGCCGTTGAGCGATGCAACAACCTCCTCGGCACGTCCTGATGACGCTGACCGCGAAACCGGAGCGTGGCGCGGCGCGCACGGGGCGCCGCGCCACCCCGGCAGCCTCCAGGGCCATCCGGCAGCAGCGGTGGTTCGCGCCGTTGCTGCTGGTGGCCCCCGCCGTGGTGTGGCTGGCACTGTTCAACATCTGGCCATCGATCAACACCGTTGTGCTGGCGTTCACCGACGCCAAACCGCTCGGCGGCGGCTCGTTCATCGGTACAGCGAACTTCGAACGGCTGGCCAGCGACGACCAACTCGTCTATGCGCTGATCAACAGCATCGTCTACATGCTGGTGTGCCTGCCGCTGCTGACAGTGTTGCCGTTGCTGCTGGCCCTGCTCGTGGAGAAGAAGCTGCCGGGCATCACCTTCTTCCGCACCGCCTTCTACACGCCGGTGATCGCCTCGGCGGTCGTGGTCGCGCTGATCTGGAACTGGCTGCTCGACGACCGCGGCGCGATCAATGCAATCGCCCAGTCGCTCGGCTTTCTCAGCGGCCCGCTTCCCTTCCTGACCGACCGCTGGCTGCTGTTGTTCAGCGCGATCAGCCTCACGGTGTGGAAGGGCCTCGGCTACTACATGATCATCTACTTATCGGCGCTGGGTAACGTCAGCAGGGAATTGCATGAGGCGGCGGCCGTGGACGGCGCGGGTGTGTTCCGGCGGTTCATGGCCGTCACCGTGCCGGGCGTGCGCAACACGATGCTTCTGATCATGGTGTTGATCACCGTCTCCGCCCTGCGTGTCTTCTCGGAGCTGTTCATTCTCACCAACGGCACGGGCGGACCGGGCGGTCGGGTGATGAGCGTGGTGATGCTGATCCAGATGTATAGCCGGGGATTCACCGGAGATCTTGGCTACGCGTCCGCGCTGAGCATCCTGCTCTTCGTCATCACCGTCGGCCCGATGCTGGTACTGGCCCGCATGAACCGGAGGTCGTCGTGAGCGCAACCGATCACGCCACGCCAGGGGTGGACGCCCGCCCGCGGTCGCGCCGGCGAGCCTACGCCTTCAACTCGATGTCACCCCGCGAGAAAATCCTCCGGTACGTCTTGATGCTCGTGGTGCTGCTGATCACCGTCGGCCCCTTCCTCTGGCAGCTCTCGACGTCGTTGAAGGGCGCGACGGAGAACATCTACACCGCGACCCCCAGCTTCATCCCGGCTGAACCGACCCTGTCCAACTACGTGCGGGTCAGCGAGACCGTCCCGATCTGGACGTTCGCCCAGAACTCGCTGTTCGTCGCCTTCGTCGTGGTGCTCGGCAACGCAATCGGGGCCACTCTGGCCGGCTTCGCTCTGGCACGATTGAGATTTCGCGGCGCCAAGCTGATCTTCGCGCTGATCCTCGCCACCCTGATCCTGCCTGGCGAGGTCACGATCATCGCGCAGTACATCACCATCCGGGAGATGGGCCTGGCAGACACGCTGATCGGAGTTGCGCTGCCCGGCACCATCGGGATGCTCAACATCTTGCTGATGTGGGCCGCCTTCCGGGCCATCCCGCAGGAGCTCGACGATGCCGCGAAGGTGGACGGCGCCAACGTCTGGCAACGGTTGCGCCATGTCGGCCTGCCCAACGTCCGCGGCATGCTCAGTGTCATCACGATCTTCGCGTTCATCGGTGCCTGGGACGACTTCCTGTGGCCACTGATCGTGCTGACCGACCCGGCCAACTACACCCTGACCGTGGGCCTTCAATACCTCAACGGTGCGTTCAGCGCCAACCCACGTGTCATCGCCGCGGGCACGATGATCGCGTTCATTCCGATCGTGATCGTCTTCGCGGTGTTACAGCGGTTCTTTTTCCGAGGAGTCGAAGAGGGAGCGATCAAAGGATGAG
Source organism: Phytoactinopolyspora mesophila (assembly GCF_010122465.1). Taxonomy (NCBI): domain Bacteria; kingdom Bacillati; phylum Actinomycetota; class Actinomycetes; order Jiangellales; family Jiangellaceae; genus Phytoactinopolyspora; species Phytoactinopolyspora mesophila. The sequence goes on from NZ_WLZY01000006.1 coordinate 146,729, forward strand.
CCAGAATCGCAGGAGAATCTCTCGCCGAAGCTTGCTTCTGTCCACCACGGCGGCCGGTGCGGCCGCATTGGTCGGGGCACCAGCGCAGGTGATCGCCGCGACACCGCTCCAGCGCCGGCAGCGCCAGAGCGGCGACCTCGCCACCGAGCCGCAGGCCTTCTACTGGTTCCCGGAGACGCCTCCCGAAGGGGCGCCGGATCCAGGAATCGTCTGGCAGGGTCTGCTGGACTGGGACCCGGCGGCCGAACCCGACGTGCCGTTCAACACCGCGACCGTGCCTGTTGCGGATCGGTTCACGCCGGTGCCGGCCAACTCGAGCGCTCGCGCCGGGCAGGGTGCAGTGCAATCACTGGTGGCCTTCGCGGGTACGGCGGGTAATCCTTCCCAGGGCAGCGCGACGGCGTCGTACTACGCCTTTACCCACTGGGCGTACATCGAGGAGTTGGTGTTCTGGGGCGGTTCTTGGTGGGAGGGCATCATCCTCGCGCCGAACGCACCGGTGGTGGACGCGGCACATCGTGCCGGGGTCGCGGTACTCGGTAACGTGTTCCTGCCGCCTGTCGTATACGGCGGGGACCTGAAATGGCATGACGAACTCGTTCAACAGGACGACGACGGCCGGTTCCCGGTAGCCGACAAACTCATCGAGGTCGCCGGCGTCCTCGGTTTCGACGGATGGTTCATCAACTCCGAGACCGAAGGCGGCGACGGCGAGCTCGCTGATGCGACCCGCGCCTTCCTCGCCTACCTCCAGCAGCACAGCAACCTGCGGATTACTTGGTACGACTCGATGATCACCACCGGAGAGATCCAGTGGCAGAACGAACTCAACGAGCGCAACGATGTGTTTCTGCAGGACGGGGACGCGCGCGTCAGCGATTCTATGTTCTTGAACTTCTGGTGGAACGAGAACATGCTCGCTGGCTCGGCCGAGCATGCCCGGGAGCTGGGGCGGTCCCCGTACGAGCTGTATTCCGGTATCGACACCGAGGCGCGCGGCTACACCACGCCGGTGGACTGGGAAGCACTGTTCCCGGTGGATGGTGACCACACCACGTCGCTCGGCATCTACCGTCCGGAATGGACATGGCGCTCGCTTCCTGGCGATCATCAGCCGGCCGAGTTCCACGAGCGCGACGATCGGTACTGGGTCGGCCCGACCGGTGATCCGGCGTCGGCGCAGCCGGGCTCGGACTGGCCGGGACTCGCGGCGTTCGTCGCCGACCGGCCGGTCGCGGTCGGCTTCCCGTTCGCCTCCGCCTTCGGGACCGGCCACGGCACCGGGTACTGGGTCGACGGTGAGAAGGTGAGCGACCAGGCGTGGAACCATCTTGGCGTCCAGGACATCCAGCCGGCCCGGCGCTGGGTGGTGCGTGGAGCCGACGCGTCGCCGCGATTCGACTTTGATGTCGCCTATCAGGGCGGGGAATCCGTGGCGTTCGATGCCCACCCGGAGCCGTCGGTGGTGGAGCTCTTCCGGTTCGGCTCCTTCGTCGAACCGGGCGCCGTGGTGGAGCTGGTCCACCAGGGGGACGCCGATCTGGAGATCGGCGTGGCCACCGAGGTTCCACGTGCGCCCGGGGCCGAACCGTCGTACCGATTCCGGCCGGTCGAGCGGGTGCGTCAGGCCACGGGATGGACGATCTCCCGGGCCGGCCTCGACGACGTCGCCGGGGAGAAGCTGCACGTGCTCGCGCTCCGGTTCTCCGCGCGGCAGGCCGGCACCTGGCATCTCGGCCAGCTGAGCGTGCTCGGCCGCCGTCCGCCCCGGCCTCCGTCCCGGGTCAGGGGATTGCGGGTCCAGCACACCTGGGTGGGCGACGACGAGGCACGGCACGTCCGGCTCTTGTGGGACCGGGCCGGCGACACCCACCACTACGAGGTCTACGTCCGCCACGGCAGGACCCGACGTTTCCTCGGAGCGACCGGTTCCGGCGCGTACTACGTGCCCGATCTGCCGGCCGGCTCGGACGCCGACGCCCCAAGCACCGCGGGTTCCGATGCTTCGGGGCCGGGTGCTGCGGGTTCGGGTGCTGCGGGTTCGGGTGCTGCGGGTTCGGGTGCTGCGGGTTCGGGTGCTGCGGGTTCGGGTGCTGCGGGTTCAGGTGCTGCGGGTTCAGGTGCTGCGGTGATCGAAGTGGTCGCCGTATCGCAGCTCTTCGCCCGCTCGGCTCCCGCCGTCGTCCCCCTCCGGTGATCGTGAGGGCGTTGTGGTCGCTCCTCAGCGACCACAACGCCCTCACGATCACCAAATCGCGACCACAACGCCCTCCCGATCACCGATAAAGAACATGCCAAAATGAGGAGCTGAACACCGTATGCATCATGACCGCTCGCTGATCGAGAACCGGATCGAGCGCGTCCTCCGGCAGCGGCTGCGCCCTGCCGTGCACCGCACTGTCGCGCCGCTGTCCGTGGCGGCTTGGCACGTCAATGGAGGTCAGGGTGAGCCTGTCGACCCGCCCACCGCGCTGCCCGGTGGACCGGGTGCGGAAGGTGGTGTCGAGTACCGCCCGGCCGGCGTCGGTGATCGCTGGGGGCCGGCGTGGGGCACGTCGTGGTTCCACCTCACAGGCGAGGTGCCAGCGGATGCGGCCGGTCGGCGGGTGGAGCTCGTCGTCGACCTGGGATGGGAGGACCACTCGCCAGGATTCCAGGCCGAGGGGCTGGTGTATCGCCCGGACGGATCGGTGGTCAAGGGCCTCAACCCACGCAACAGCTGGGTACCGATCGGTGACACTGCAACCGGCGGCGAGCAGATCGATCTTTACGTCGAGGCGGCCGCGAACCCGCTGATCATGGATTCCGATCCTTTCAGCCCCACGGATCTGGGGGAGAAGACCACTGCGGGCGGCGAGCCGCTCTATCGGCTCAACCGGATCGACATCTGTGTATTCGAGAGCGACGTGTGGGAGCTCGTCCAGGACATCGAGGTCCTGGACGGGCTCATGCGGGAGCTGCCCGAAGGGGAGCCCCGACGTTGGTCGATCGAACGAGCGTTGGAACGTGCCCTGGACGTGCTGGATCTGCAGGACATTCCCGGCACGGCCGATTCTGCCCGGGAAGAGTTGCGCGATGTGCTCGCGAGTCCGGCGAACGCGAGCGTGCACCGGATTTCGGCGGTGGGTCACGCGCACATCGACTCCGCCTGGCTGTGGCCGACCCGCGAGACCGTCCGCAAGGTGGCGCGGACCAGCTCCAACGTCGTGCAATTGCTCGACGAGTATCCGGAGATGGTCTTCGCGATGTCTTCGGCTCAGCAATTGGAATGGATCGAGCAGCATCGCCCTGAGGTGTTCGCGCGAGTGGCCGAACACATCAAGGATGGACGGTTCGTCCCGGTCGGTGGCATGTGGGTGGAGTCGGACACCAACATGCCCGGTTCTGAGGCGATGGCCCGTCAGTTCGTCTACGGCAAGCGGTACTTCCTGGAGAAATTCGGCGTCGAGACGGAGGAAGTGTGGCTGCCGGACTCGTTCGGCTATTCGCCTGCCCTGCCGCAATTGGTCCGGCTCTCCGGTTCGCGCTGGTTCCTCACCCAGAAGATCTCCTGGAACCAGCGCAATCCGTTCCCACATCACAGCTTCTGGTGGGAAGGGATCGACGGCACCAGGGTGTTTACTCACTTCCCGCCGGTGGACACCTACAACTCGGAGCTGTCCGGGCGGGAACTGGCCCATGCGGTGCGCAACTTCCGCGACAAGGGTGGCGCTTCCAGGTCGCTCGTGCCTTTCGGATGGGGCGACGGTGGTGGCGGTCCCACCCGCGAGATGATCGCCCGGGCGAGCCGGACGGCAGACCTGGAAGGCTCGCCACGCGTGACAATCGAGAAGCCGTCCGCGTTCTTCGCCGCGGCCGAGGAAGAATACGCCGATGCACCGGTCTGGGCAGGCGAGCTGTACCTCGAGCTGCACCGGGGCACCTACACGTCGCAGGCGAAGACCAAACGGGGCAACCGGCGCAGTGAGCACTTGCTGGCCGAAGCCGAGCTCTGGTGCACCACAGCGGCTGCCCAAGGGTTGATCGAGTATCCGTACGACCAGTTGGAACGGATCTGGAAGCTCGTTTTGCTTCAGCAGTTCCACGACATCCTGCCCGGCTCTTCCATTGCCTGGGTGCACCGCGAGGCCGCTGAGACCTACGAGCAGATCGCGACAGAACTCACCGACGTTATCGTCGCCGCGCAGCGTGCCCTGGCCGGGGACGGCGACGGCACGGTGGTCTTCAACGCCGCGCCCCACACACGCGCCGGTGTGCCTGCGTTCGGGGCGTTGCCGCAGCCCCCGGCACCGGAACCGGTCAAGGTCGAAGCCCGCGACGGAGGGTACGTTCTGGACAACGGCCGCCTGCGGGTGGTGATCGACGCGCGCGGCTTGTTGACCTCCGTGCACGACGCCGAGGCTGCCCGTGAGGTGCTGGCTCCCGGGGCCGCCGGGAACCTGCTTCAGGTGCATCCGGACTTCCCGAATATGTGGGATGCGTGGGACGTCGACCGGTTCTATCGCAATACCGTTGTCGAGCTCACCGAGGCCGACGACGTCATGTTGCAGCCGATGGGTTCGGACGGGATAGCGACCGTCAAGGTCAGGCGGACATTCGGTGACTCACACGTGACGCAGTTGATCAGCCTTGCGCCGGACGTGCGCAGAGTTGATCTGGGCGTCGATGTCGACTGGCACGAGCGCGAGAAATTCCTCAAGGCCGCGTTCCCGCTCGATGTGCACAGCCGGCACGCTTCGTACGAGACCCAGTTCGGCCACCATGAGCGACCGACGCACGAGAACACGTCGTGGGAAGCGATGAAGTTCGAAGTGTGCGCCCATCGCTTCGTCCATGTGGCAGAGCCCGGGTACGGCGTCGCGCTGGTCAACGATTCCACGTATGGGCACGACGTCCGTCGCGAAGCACGGACCGGCGGCGGTACCACCACGACGCTGCGACTCTCCTTGCTGCGCGCTCCTCGATTCCCAGATCCGGAGACCGACCAGGGCCGGCACCTGCTCCGATACGCACTGGTTCCAGGAGCCGGCATCGAGGACGCGGTCCGCGAGGGCGCCGCCATCAACCTGCCCGAACGTGCTGTTCCCGGCGACCAGCCGGTGCAGCCACTCGTGCAGGTCCACTCCGGCACGGGTGTCGTGACGGCGGTCAAACTCGCCGATGATCGTTCAGGGGACGTCGTCGTCCGCCTCTATGAAGCGTCAGGCGGGCGGTCCATCACACAGCTGCAGACCAGCCTTCCGGTCACGTCGGTGGTGGAGACTGACCTGCTCGAGCGGCCGGTGGCATCTTCGGCTCTACGGGGTACGAGCGACGCGAGCGCTCCTGAGCTGCACCTGGGACCGTTCCAGATCGTGACGTTGCGCTTCCAGTTAACAGGTGCCGAATGAGTGAACGCCGCACGATCACCTCGCTGACCTCACGGTGAGCCACTCTGCAGGGACGTGCTGTCGTGCAGGTGAGCATGATGCTCACCTGCACGACATGACGGGTCAACCGAAGTGTGACATTCTGTCGTGTCGGTACTGCGGTGATACGGGACGTGGGAGGTTCTTTTTCGGGATGCGCGCACGGACGGTGGTGGCGGGTGTCGTCGCGTGTTTGGCGCTGCTCGTGGCCTGCGACTCCGGGGAAGAGCCGGCCGGTTTGGAAGCGACGGCTGAGCCGACCGCAGAGCCGACGCCTGAGCCGACTGAGCCGGCGGAAGAGCCAGAACCCGACGAAACCGAGTCTCCGGAGCCGGTGGCGACGTTCACTCAGCCGTACCTGCCCGAGGAATCGGTCGTCGAACTGCGTGACGAGGTACCGATCGAGGTGCCGGACGGCGCCACCGATGACGAAGCCGATGTCATTCGGGCGTTCGGCCGCTATTACGCGATCGTGGAGCAGCACGTGTGGGGTGTGCCGCTCGACGGCGCCGACTATGAGGCCGTGGCCACGGGCGAACGCCTGGACGGCTTGCATGATTCCGCACAGGAGAGGGACGAGCTCAAACGGGTCGTCGTGGGCCCGCCGGTCGACGTTCATGTGGTGTCTGTGGAAGTTGACGGCGATGAAGCGAGGTTGTTCGTGTGCGTCGACACGGGCGAGAGTCTTCGAGTGACAGATGGCAATCCGACGTCGGTCGCCCAACTGATCCAGTTCGATACCGATCTGGTCGTCACTGACGGAGAGTGGAAGGTCGCGAAGACGATCAACATCGATGACGTCGAGGCGTGCCAGGAGGACAGCTGATGAACCCGATGAGGGTGTTACGGTTGCTCCTCACGCTGGCCCTGGCTCTGCCTCTGGGGTCTCATCCTGCCCAATGAGGACGCGCTGGACGAAGCCGTCGAGGCTTGGGACGATGGCGAGACGCCCGTGACGTGGTACAACCTCGAGTGCGTGGACGGCGTGGAGCCTGAATACGCCCGCAGTTACGTCCGGCACTGCGCGATGCTCTTCCCGGACCTGTGCCTGCCGTCGCCGTTCACCTACGCGGTGCACGATGAGACGCCACCGGTGGTGATCGACCCGGAGGAGCTGGCCATGGCCGCGCGTGAATACCTTCATCTGCCCGAACCGGACGTTGACCGTAACCCCAAGGCCGCGGACGCCGGCGGCGCCACCTTCGTCAATCTCGATACCTGGTTCTGGGTCACAGACCCTGACTCGGTGGGCGGTGCCGAAGGCGAACGCAGCGTCCGTGCGTCGATTCCGGAGTACGACGTTTGGGTGGAGGTCACGGCTACCACGCCGGGCCTGGCCTTGGGCTCGCCTGCGGGTGAAACCCGGTGCGAACCTGAACGCGCATTGCGGCAGTGGGAGCCGGGCGGCTCCGATACCGACGCCTGTACCGTGCAGTTCTCTCGTGCATCCCTGGGCTACCCGCAGGGTTTCCCGGTCACTGCGAGCGCCGAATGGTCGGCGACGTGGGTCGGCATGGACGTCAGTGGCGTCGAGCACTCCGGAGACTTCGTCCCGTTGCGGGTCGAGACCGAGGTCAGCGTTCCGGTGGCGGAGATGCAGACTGTGGTGCACTGAGCGGTGTGACCGTTCCGCGTGCCAGCGGCCGGGGCGAAGGCTCGGTACCATGCTGAGCAGATGAGCCGAGCTCGACACGAGGCTGGAGCGGATACGTGCGGCTGTTGCTGAGCGCCATGACGGCGACGGATGGAGACGTCGTCGACTTGGCGGTGGAGTGTGACGACAACGCGACCGTGGCCGATATCGCGCAGCACCTGGCGTCCACCCTGGATGTTCCTGCTCGGGCGCCCCAGATCTTGCACTCCGCGGGCCGGCACCTCGGTGTGGTCGACGACGGCCTGGGCCCGGCTACGGAGACAGTTGAGCCGCCGCAACTATTCGTGGGTAACCTGGCGCTGGATCCGAAGGTTCTCGTCCGGGAATCGCCGTTGCACAACGGTGTGCTGGTCGGTCTCGGCGCACCGCTTCCGGAGGCTTTTGCCGAGCGTACGGGTGTCGTCGAGTTGAGAACCGTCTCTGGTGTCGGCGCGGGGCGGGTCGACAGCCTTGCGCCTGGGAGCTACGACGTCGGCACCAGCCCCGCGGCCGCGATCCAGGTTCTGGATCCGGCGTTGCCAGCCACTGTCTTCCGACTGGATGTCCAACTCGACGGCACGGTCACGATCACCCCCGATCCGGCCGTCGTCGGCGAGATGGTCCCCCCGCCCGCCCGTGAGCACCGTCTCGAGGGACCGATCATCGTCCCGAAGGACGAGAAGGAGAAGAAAAAGAAGAAGCAGCGCCGCAAGCGCCGGTACAAGAAGCTGATGAAGGAGCTCGACCGGCTCAAGCAGCCGCACTTGACGCTCGATCCCGAGGAAGACCGTCCCTACGCGCATATGGACCGGGTGGCGCTGGACCGGCCGATGACGTGGACTCCGGGTACCGCTCTGGTGATCGGTGAGGTGATGTTCGAGCTGGCCGTCCCCGGCACCCCGGATGCTTCGCTGTCACCCAGCCCGAGCGGCGTCACGCTTGACTACAACCGCCCACCGCGGTTGCTCCCACCCCCGCGGCAGACCGACTTCAGACTGCCTACCGAGCCACGGAAGCCGGAGAAGTCGCCCATGCAGTGGGCGATGGCCATCTCGCCGGTGCTCATGGGCGGCACCATGTTCGTCCTGAATGGGTCTCCGTACAGCCTGATGATCATGCTTCTCGCCCCGTTCATGCTGCTCGCGAGGTACAGCGGCTCGAAGAAACAGAAACGGGCCAGCCATCGTACGCAGATGGAGAACTTCGTCGAGCGGATGCAGCGCATCAGCGGGCAGGCGTACGACGCCTTGGTCACCGAGCGTGGGGCACGGCGGCGCGACATGCCGGATCCGGCTGCCATCCTGCTGTTCGCCACCGGCCCTCGAGCACGGCTGTGGGAACGGCGGCGCACCGATCCCGACTGGATGCGGGTCCGTATCGGCACCGCGGATATCGCCAGTGAGGTCGCGCTGACCGATCCGTCGCGGGAGGACCACGAGCGGGTGCTGCACTGGACCGCACCCGACGTCCCCATCGGCGTCGACATGGCTGCCGCGGGTGTCACCGGTGTCGCCGGCCCGGACGGAATCCGCACCTTGGTGGCGGAATGGATGGTGGCCCAAGCGGCGGCCCTGCACAGCCCGGCCGATCTCGAGATCGTTGTCCTGTCCGACCCGGAGGGCGACGAAGCGTGGAACTGGGTCCGCTGGCTGCCGCATGCGCGCCGCGGCGACGACGCCGAGATCATCGCACAGGTGGGCAGCGACGAAGAGACCACCAATCGCCGAGTGGGCGAATTGATGTCCATCATGGAAGCCCGCCGGGCGGCTCGGGATGGCAAAGGCGGCGCGCTCTCCGGCGGCCGGAGCGGCAACTCCACTTTCCCGCCGGTGCTGGTGGTCCTCGACGGGGCTCGCCGGATCCGGCTGATCCCGGGTCTCGTGACGCTGCTGCACGAGGGCCCGGCGCTCGGCATGCTGTTTCTCTGCATCGACACCGAGGAGCAACAGCTGCCGGAGGAATGCCGCGCCGTGGTCCACGTCGGCCCCGGCAACTCCACCACCGTCCGGGTCACCGAGGTCAAGACGGTTGAGGGTGTCCGCGCGGACATCGTTCCGCCTGGCTGGTGTGAGCGCCTGGGCCGCGCACTAGCTCCCATCAAGGACGTCAGCTCTGAGGACTTGTCCTCGACGCTGCCCACCTCGAGCCGGCTGCTCGATGTGCTCAAGCTCGATCCGGTGACGCCCGAGGCGATCGAACGCTGGTGGTCCCAGGTGGGCCGGGCGACCAGGGTGGTCATCGGCGAGGGTTCCGAGGGTCCGTTCTCCATCGACATCCGCGCGGACGGGCCGCACGGCCTGGTCGCGGGTACTACCGGTTCGGGTAAGTCGGAGCTGCTGCAGACCATCATCGCCGCGCTGGCGGTGGCCAACCGGCCGGACGAGTTCACCTTCGTTTTGGTGGACTACAAAGGTGGTGCGGCGTTCAAAGACTGCAACCACCTGCCGCACACCGTCGGTATGGTGACCGACCTCGATGGTCACCTGACCACGCGCGCCCTGGCGAGTCTCGCCGCTGAGCTGCATCGCCGCGAGCACCAGCTGGCGCATGCCGACGCCAAGGACATCGAAGACTATCTCGCCGGCAAGGACCCCGACGACGAGCCGATGCCGCGGCTGATGATCGTCATCGACGAGTTCGCCGCGCTGGTCGCGGAGCTCCCGGACTTCGTGAAGGGTCTCGTGGACATCGCGCGTAGAGGCCGGTCGCTCGGAGTGCATCTGATCCTGGCGACGCAGCGGCCCGCGGGTGTCGTCAGCGCCGAGATCAAGTCGAACACGAACCTGCGCATCGCGTTGCGGGTCACCGACCGCACTGACAGCCAGGACGTGATCGAGTCCGGTGAGTCGGCGGAGATCCCCAAGTCGCTGCCCGGCCGGGCCTACGCCAGGCTCGGGCATTCGGCGCTGTACCAATTCCAGTCCGCTCGCGTCGGTGGCCGGCCACTCGCGCCTGATGCGGGCGCGTCCGTCGGATCGCGGCACATGTCGTGGAAGAGTATCGGGCGTCCGCCAGAGGCCAAAGGGGGAGCTCAGGCCGAAGAAGACGTCAGCATCCCCACCGACCTGGCGAGTCTGGTAGAGGCGGTGACCGAGGCGTCCGAGCGCACGGGCATCAAAGCCCCGCCGCCGCCGTGGCTGCCGCCCCTGGCCGATATCATCACCCTCGACCAGTTGTTCACTGAGGAAGGCGCCTCGGTGGGCTCCGGCGATCAGATCCGATTGCCCTTCGGCATGTCGGACATCCCCAGTGAGCAGCGCCGTTCGGTCGCCTATTTCGATGTCTCCGACGGATCGCACCTGTCGGTGATCGGTGCGCCGCGAAGTGGCCGGTCCACGGTGCTGCGGGCGCTGGCCGGCGTGATCGGACGCGAGGTATCGCCGCGCGACGTTCATCTCTACGGGGTCGACTGCGGCAACAACGCCCTGCTGCCGATGGTTGGGCTGCCACACACCGGAGCGGTGGTCACCCGCGACCAGCCTGATCGCCTGAGCCGGTTCACCTCACGGCTACGGGGCGAAATCGCACGGCGGCAGCAGTTGCTGGCCGAGCAGGGATATGCCGACGTGGGAGAACAGCGGGCGCACGCACCGGAAGACAAGCGGCTGCCGTACCTCATCGTGCTCTTCGACCGATGGGAAGGGTTCAAGCAGGCGTTCGAAACCTACGACAACGGCCGTCTCCTGGAACTGTGGCAGCAGATCCTGCAGGAAGGCGCCGGGCCGGGTATCAAGGTCGTCATGACGGCGGATCGCTCCGGACTCGTCGGGCGGATGGCGGCGATGCTGGACGACAAACTGATGCTGCGCATGACCGAGGCGTCCGACTTCGGGGCGATCGGTCTGATCAGCCGCGAGGTTCCAGAACACATGGAGCCGGGCCGCGCGTTCCGGGCCGACGGCATCCGGGAGACCCAGGTCGCACTGCTCACCGAGGACGACGCCGGTACCGCGCAGGTAGCCGCGCTGCAAGAGATCGGCCGGGAAGCAACCGAGAGATATGCCGACCTGCCGCGGTCGCAGCGCCCGTTCCGGGTCGACCCGCTGCCGACGAAGATCACCCTGGACGACGCTCTCGGTCTGGCGGAGCGGACGCTGGCCGATACCGAGCTCCCGGTGGCAGTCGGCGGCGACACACTCACGTTGCGAACCCTGGACGCTATCGATCACGGGCCGGGCATGCTGATCCTCGGACCGCGCCGGGCGGGCCGCAGCGCCACTCTGCTGACAGTGGCGACGTCCATTCTCGAGCGCGGCTGGAGGGTGATCCTGGTGACGCCGCGGCGCAGCCCGCTGCGTGATCTGGGTGAACACGAGGGCGTCCTGGGCGTCGTCGACCTCGAGTCGAAGAAGGACGATGTGCTCGAGCTGATGGAAGGCATCGTCCCGGCCAAGGACGCGCCGCCGTCGGCGTTGCTGATCGACGACATCGAGCTGATTGGCGTGGACGGCTGGCTGGTGGACGCCATCACCAAACATCTGGGCAAGCTCCGCGATTCCGGGAGCGTAATCGTGGCCTCCGGCACTACGGATGACCTGGGTAGTTCGTATCGTGGTCCGGTCGCGGCGTTGAAGAAATCACGATCCGGTGTGCTGTTGTCGCCGGGGTCCGCGAGCGACGGCGATCACTTCGGCATCAAGTTGCCGCGATCCCTGGCCAGCGGCATGCCCCCGGGCCGCGGCATCTACGTGGCCGCTGGGCAGTGGCAGCTCGTCCAGGTGGCTGAGGTCAAGGCAAAGTAGGCGGGTCAGGCGTCGGGCACATCGCAGTACGGGTGGATCATGTCGTCGCTGTCGCCGAGTTCCAGATACTCGGCCTCGGTGTACCAGCCCTGGTCCTGCACGTACCACTGATCGTGGTTGTCGTCGGCACCGCGCAGAAAAGAATCGACGGAGATGTTTGCCCGGATGGGGACGGCCGGGTAGAACCGGCCCTCGCCGTCCGCGGACCGCTCGGGGTCTGCCGGGTGGACGCTGATGCGTACGAGGTCCGCCTCGGTCCAGTCTGTGTTCAGTGGCGTGGTTTCGGTGAAGCCGTCCGGCGTGGTCCCCAAGGTGATGTACTCGAGTTCGCCGCCGGCGTCGTCGGCGCTGAGATGCCAGGTGTCGAGTACACGCCGGTTGCCGTCGCGCTCGGTCAGCTCGACGCTGATCCGGCCGACGCCGCCGCATTCGGCGCCGAGCCAGAACTCGAACCGGCCTTCGTCGTCGACTCTGGCGCCGCCTGCTGTCAGCGGCCCCTGTGGCGCCGACCACGGTGCGTCGCACCCTGCGGCGAGCACACCGACGACGACGGCGGCCGCCCACCGCCAATGGGTCCGATTCGCCACCCTGGGGCGCGGGGGCCTAGGGGACACAGCTGTTTCCGCAGGTGCAGGTGTAGCCGCCGTCGGCAAGCCCAGCTTCGATCTCGAGGGGATGTTCGCACGGGTTATTCGGCCCATTGGTGACGTACTCCCAGATGAAGCGGGTATAGCCCAGCCGGGCCCACTGCTCGGCGTGAACCCGTTCGTGCCGGAGGAGCCGTTCGAGGCTCGGCGCGCCCGAACCAGGCGGCGGCACTCCATCGGTGATGGTGTCTTCGAGCACGCTGGCGGGATCGTCGTGGGAACCGTTGAGCACGAAGATCTCGCCCCACATGGTGCCACCGCGGAGCGAGAAGAGGTCGACGGTGTTGGGGATGACATCGAGAGACTTGGGGCCAGGAGCGGCCATCAGGATTCCCTCGGGGGTGGCGACCAGGGCGCCGCCGTTGTTCAGCACGAGGCCGGCGTCGCCGTTACCCATTCCGAACATCGTCGAGTACGACCAGCTGTTGGCATCGCGGCGTTCGTCGCTGAGGCTCGGCTCGCCGCCGTTCAGCAGCTCGATCGCGCGGGCGATCGCCTCAGCGTCGTCGGCGTTCTCGATGCGGCCGTAGGGCCGCCCGTCCGGCGTGCGCCAGAGGGTCACGTCATGCAAGATGTCGAACGTGTTCTGGTCGACGCCTTCCTGAATGGCCCGCTCGACCATGTCTTCGGGGCTGAGACCCGACTGGAGTGTCCATGAGATCCACTCCCGGTGCAGCACCGTGGCGTATTCGTCGATGACACCGGCGTCCTGGAGCAGTTCAATGCTCTCGTTGACATCGGCACGGTGAACCAGGTCGAGGTCGTCGACCAGATCGCCGGTGAACCCGACGACGGTGCCGCCGCCCAAAGCGGGATGGGAACTGTATTCGCTGAGCAACTGCCGGGCCAGGCGGTGACGTTCCCGGAGTTCCGGAATCAGCTCTTCGAGATCCTCCTGGGCATCGAGGAGCTTGCGCAGGTTCGACATGTCCACGCCGAGCCGCTCGAAATCGCGTTCCAGCGGTGAGATCAGGGTTTGCACGCCGGTCAGGGTCGCGTCGAGATCGTCGACCGCGGCCTCGAGCGCGTCGACGTCGATCGAAGCGTAGTCGTCAGTCAACGTCGCTCACCACATCTCCAGTTCGATCCTGAGGACTTCGGCGAGACCCTCCGTGACCAGAGGCTCGAACGCGGACTTCCGGTTCTCGATGTCCTCGACGAGTCGATTGAGCGCGGAGCGCACCGGATCCGCGTGGGGCGCGAGATAGTCGTCGTGGACGTCACGTGCGGCGGAGCCGGTCCATGCCGGGCCGTCGCCGATCGCTTCGGCCGGCCCGTCCATGTTCGGTGTGTCGGCCACAGCCGTCTCGGCCCGCGACTTCAACCGCTCTAGAGCGGTCACGTAGGGATTGGGTACCAGACGTTCGCCCTCGCCGCACATCGGCTCTCCTCTCGGGAAACGCCGTCATTCTAGGCGTAGCCGGTATACGCCGCCTTGTGCTGACAGAATACGGATGTCCGGGTAGCGTGTTGCTGCCTGCGGGACTAGTTGATGATGATTTGCACGAAGCGTGAGTATGAGGTCGTGACCTCTGGATGGTGATGAGCGGTCGATGAGTGGTGATGACGAAACTGAGCTGGTGGACAACGCATACAAGCTCGCCCTCAGCGACGTGCTGCCGCGTGTCCGGGAACAGGTCAGAAACATCGACGGTGCGTTGGAAGCGGTCGTGACGGCCCTGGAGAACGAGGCCTGGGTCAGCACCACAGCCGACGTCTTCGACGAGGAGTTGCGAGACCACAAGCGAAACTCGAGCGAAGCGGGTGACGATTGCGAGGATGCCTTCCAGACCGCTCATGACAATGAGCCGGATGAGGTGCCGGACGACCATCCGAAGGCGCGCTGGAGCGTGGGCGGCAGCTACCCCAGCTCCGGGAACATTCCTTACTGATGGCTCCTCGACGTCGGACTGCGAGATGACGGATGGCTAAAGCTAAGATCATCATTTCCGAGATGCAGAACCTGGTGACTGCCCTCGACGATGGCCGGCAGGATCTGCGTGACGCCCGGCGAGTGCTCGGGAATCAACTTCACTCCTACGAAGTCGATCACACGGTCGGCGAGGACGTTCAGGCGGCGATCGACTGGGCGGATGAGCAGCTCCCGGACGTCCGGCGGCGGCTGGCATTAGCCGAAGCGATCGAACTCGAGCCCAAGCCGGAATGGCCCGCCGGGTATGTCGAGCTGGCGGACGACACCGATATTTCCGACGTTCCGCCCGACGAAGCCGAGCGAAATGGCGCCGACGCAGCCGAAGCACTTCTCGAAGGCAACGAGCCGCTGGATCCCGACGTCGTAGCCGAGATCGAAGCCAACATGGACGATCCCTACTTCGCAGCCGGGTTCGCCCGAAATGCCGACCCGGAGCAGTTGGCCGAGTTCATGGACTTCCAGGATGCACTCGTGGATGCCACCGAGGTTGATCTGAACCTCCGCAACCGCGCTTTCGAGGTGATCGGCGCAACGATCGGCACGGCTACCCGCAACACCGGCGACCTGGCGATGCCGGAGAGCTACGCGCAGTCGTGGGCTGATGCGATGACGGACGAATCGTGGCAAGAAGGCGGCGACGCACCCCAAGGCCAGGCACAGTACCTTGCCTTGTTGATGCAACAGGGCAAGTACGGCACCGACTTCCTCGGACATATCGGGGACGAGATCTACGCGTACGAGCGTGACGCGGACGGCAGTCCCGTGTGGGGCCCCAAAGCACCGATGAACAACATCCTTGACACCAATGGCCAGCCGGTCATCGACGTCATGGCGTCCTACATGGCAGCGTTGGGCAAGAATCCGGACGCTTCGCAGAACTTCTTCAACGGTGGACCGATGGTCACGCTCGAGATCAACGGCGAAGACGTGCGGGTCCGGGAACGGATGCAGTACATGCTGCAGGAACGGACCTGGGACTACGCCACCGACCACACCAACGGCGGGTACTTCGGCGAAGCCTTGGAAGCGGCCACAACCTACTATCGTGATGACGGTATGGACGGGTCACTCTCGGCGGCGCTTGCCGGGCAGACCTTTGCGCTGATTGGCGAGGAAACCCGCACCAACGACGGCTGGAAGATGTGGAACGGCATGCGTGACAGCGTCGCGAACATGCTGGCCAGCTATTCTCCGGACCTCTTGCGGGTCGCCAACAGCGAAAAAACTGATTCGGCTTTTGGGAGTTCGTGGACGGTGTCACCGGAGACCGATCTGTACGGTGACGGTGCACCGTACGGCGTGGTCATGGATCCCGAGCTGATCGAGCAGATTCTCGGAACGTTCGGCGAGGACGGCAACGAGGAACAGCTGGAGACCGTGCTGGCGGGTGTATCCGGCGCATCTCAATGGCGGATGGCTGTCGCACTGGACGAATCGTTGGACGACAAGACCCCGCCGCCAGCGCCGGTCGCGATGCTCACCGGCGGTAACGTGCCGTTGCTGAGCACAGCCACCAACGAGATGGCCGCGGCACTCGGCTGGGTGATCAATGGTGCGTATCACGGGGCGTTGGACGAGGAGGAGCTCGAGAAGAAACGTGCGGAGATGAAGGCCCAGGTTTTCGACGCGCTCACTTCGGTGCCCGGTGTCGGCCCCGCCGGCAAATGGTCCAAGTTCGCCTTTGATCAGATCACGTCTCAGATCAAGGACGAGATCGGCAGCAGCGAGCAGACTGCCAGCGGAGACTTCGCCGACCTGTCCGGTCAGGAGAAGGAACAGCTCGAGCAGATGATCATCAATCAGATGCTCGCCAGCGGCTACTGGGACGAGCAGTACATCGAGGAGGCCAATGGCGGCCCGGATGGGACACGGTATGAGGCTCCTCCTGAGGATGCCCTCGTTCCCGGCAGCGATCCGCCTCAGATCGACTTCGACAGCGATGCCTACCTGCACTGGAAGCGAACGAAGTTCCCGTTGGACGACTTCCTGAATACACACATCTACCCGTCGTTCACCGAGAGTCTCAACGACGGGTTGGGGATGGCTGAACGATGATGCGGCGCGTAGCCGTTCTGGTGGTCGCGGCCGGGGCGTTCTTGCTGGCCGGATGCAGCGGTGATGACAACGGAGGCGAAACCGAGATGGATCTGTCGGATATACCAGCCGTCCCGCCTGAGGGGGAACGGCTCTGTGAGTTCCTCCCCAGGCAGACAGTGGCGCTAGCTCTCGGCACGGACGATTTCGAGGTGACACGCGGGGACGCACCCCGGGACGGCCAGGGCGAACTCGTGTACGCGGCTTGCCACGTTGCGCTGGACGGACAGGACGCTGACGCGTTGGATGTCTCGGTCGACTGGGCTCAAGGCGCCAAGATGAGCGGCTTCGAGCAAGACCTTCGCAATGAGGACTTCAACCAGCTGCCGGAGGAAGACGGGCTGGGCTTTTCGTGGAAACAGACCGCGAATCGTCCGGACGGTTCACGCGGCGACACCGCCAGGGCATGGCTGGTACGGGGCGACCGGCTGATCGACGTATGGATCACCATGCCCGTAGAGGGCCGTGACGGCGAAGCCGATGCTGCGGCGATCGCTCAACAGGTGGTTCAGACGTTGAACATCAGTGACGAGTGGACGCTGCCGGGCGATCCGCCCAGTCGGTGAATGTCGCGAGCAGTCGCGCCGTGTGCGGCTCCTTCTGCGGGTTAGATCGGCCGGTTCCGCATGAATTGCCGCGTGCGGCGCCGGATAGTCGTCGTGAATCTCGCGTGCCTTGGACCCGGTCCAGACCGGGCTGTCGCCGCTCATGGTGTCTCCTGGGTTAGCTGCTACGAGCCTAAGCCAACCTAGATTCTCCGCATGCGTCATCGTCTGCGAATCCTTGTGGCCGCTCCGGTATCTCTTCTTCTCCCGGTGGCGTGCGGGGGACTCCGATCCGGGGCGGTTCGAGGTGCCCCTGGTCGCTGGTGGGGGAGGCCAGGAAGTTGATGAGAACGGTGTCGCCGATAGAACGCAGGTACGCTTGCCGGGTGGAGCCGGCTGAGCGTTTTGCCGGGGTTGCGGGGAAGCCATGGGTCAACACGATGATCTTGCGGACGGCTCGTGATTTGACCGAGCGGCAAGGAGCTTCCCGGTACGCATGTTGCGCACACGCGACTCCTACACTCTGCCTTATGTCTCGTCGGATCTTAGTGAGTGCACTCATGTTGGCCTTTGCCGGGTTGACCGCCTGTACATCGGATTCCGATCCAGACACCGAGCGATTCGAGGTGAATCTGCTCGCCGGCGGCGGTGGCGAGACACCAGCCGACGAGCCCGTCTCGGGCTCCGAAGCGCTCCTGCCGGGTCGGTTGACCAGTCTGATGCCGGGTGAGGACGGCGCGGTGTGGGCCGTTCTCGACGACGACAGGCTGACCCATGTGTCAGCGGAGGGTGACATCACGTTGTTGTCCCCTGAACTTCCACCTGGCGCGATTGAGATAGTGGACATTGCTCCCGCATCCGATCAGGTCTACTTGTTGCTTCGTGGGGCGCCAGGAGACCAGTTCGCAGATGCCTCGGTCTACTCGTTGACTACCGAGGGCGAGATCGAACCCGCCTTCGGTGTGCCTGCCGAAGGGGCCGCTGAGCGTCCAGCCACGCCGGATGGTGAGCGCGCGGACGAAGCACCGCTTGGACGTGTCAGCGATGTTGCCGTCGATCACGAAGACCGGCTTGTGTTTGTTGAACAAATCGCCGGGGCCGGCTACGAAGTTGTGAGTTTGGTGCGCCGGGTCGAAGACGGAATCCTGCATACGGTTGCCGGCACACCGCCTGAACCGGACGCTCCTCTCCCCACTCGGGGAGAGGTGCATCGCGCGGCTTTTCCGGACGAGCACACACCAGCGACCTCCATCCCGCTGCTCGGTCCGGTGCTGCTGGGTGTCAGCCCTGGAGGTGAGGTGTTGCTCCAGACCACTCGCAGCGTGCTTGAACTCGGTGAGGGCTCCGAACTTTCGGTGCGACTCGGTTCCCCGAGCGGATCCCCGCGCCTGCCGAGGCTTTCGGCGGAGGGATTGCTTGCGGATTCCTTGATCGCTCCTACGGTGGAATTCCGCTCCAACTTGCGGCATTTCGTCAGCCCGTCAATGGCTCGTGACGGCGGCATTCTGGCGGCCACATTCGGCGACCCGCCTTCCGCCCCGGACATCCGTGAGCGCTACTTGTGGTCCGTCCAGGGCGGAACGGACCGCGCGCAGCAGATCGCGGACGCGGCCGCGGATGAAGCCGAGAACTTCGCCGGCGTTTACGTGTCACCTGAGGAGCGGGTGGTGACGGCCACGTTGGTTGGCGATGGCATGACTCTGCTGGATGACGGCACCGCAGTGGTGGCGGCCTACGACCATGCATCCAACGAATCGATCATCGTGACCTTCCGCGCGACGGTGTCATCAGACGCGTGACGCTGCGCGGTTCTTGCCGTCGACGGCCTCAATCCAGTTCGGGGAACCAGAGAGCGAGTTCGCGCTTCGCCGACTCGGTGGAGTCGGAGGCGTGTACCAGGTTCTCGCTCTTGGAGATCGACAGATCTCCTCGGATGGTGCCCGGGTCGGCGACGCGGCTGTCGGTGGCGCCGTTCATCTTGCGGACAACGTCGATCGCCTGGTCGCCTTCGAGGACGAGAGCGACCAGCGGAGCGCTGGTGATGAAGTCACGCAGGCCCGGATAGAAGGGCTTCTCGACATGCTCGGCGTAGTGGGCATCAGCCAGCGCCGAGTCGATCGTGCGCTGTTCCATGGCGACGATGGTCAGGTTCTTGCGCTCATAGCGGGACAGGATCTCGCCCACGAGTCCACGGCTGACGGCATCGGGCTTGATCAGGACGAGCGTGCGCTCGGACACGGCGGCGGGCCCCCTCAGTAGGTCTGCTTACGGCGACGAGGCCAGAGCTTACCGGGTAGGACGATGCCCCGTGACACTAGCCATGGTGGTCCTGGCCCAGCGTGCCGTCAGTCGCCTGGAGGTGACGTCCTAGGCAGGCGCGGCGGCCGGCGGTGCGTCGTCGGCGAACTGAGACCACTGGTCACCGAAATCGTCTTCCGGTGCGAGTTCCCCGGTGCCTCGCCCGGCTGTCTGGACGGTGGATTCCAGCAGGCTGTTGAGCTCCTCAGCTTTGGCCGGGTCCGATCGCCGGGCAGCCTCGACAGTTTCGGCGACGGCACGGGGATCAGCGTCGTTGGTGAAGGCGTGCGCGAAGTAGGGGTCGTGCTCATTCCCCTTGAGCTTGGCGATCAGGTCCTCTGCCTTCGGGTCAGCCGATTGGGCTGTGAACAACACCGCCGACTCCTGCCCTCGCTCACGGGAAACGTACGGCTGGTGGTCGGGGACACGATCTTCCGGGTACGCCACTGGCCGGCGGGGCTGGCGCGGGGCGTCTGGCTCGATCCGGAATTCCCCGTTCTCGATAGCCTGCGCCAGCGCGAGACGACGCCGCAGGCCAGGCAGTTCTTCTTCGATCCAGGCGATAACGGCGCCCAGCCCGCGTGCCTCCGGGATGCGGAACTCGATCAACTCGACGTCGCTGAGGATCTTCCGGAGCTCGGCCTCGAACTCAGGGATCTGGTCCCGAGCCCGTTCCATGGCGGCGATCAAGGCGGTCATCGCCTGGATGTCGATCGAGACGCGTCCGTGGTGCGAGGTGTCGTCGTCGTTGTCGTTACCTGTGTGGTGGTCGTCTTCGGGCTGCGAGTGTTCCCCGTGTGTGTCGTCAGAGCCGTCGTCGCCGGGTTCGTCCTCACTCTGGGGGTCGTCCTCGGCATCGTCGGAATCGACGTCCTCGGTGTCCTCGTCCGTGTCCGCTTCGCCGCTGAACTCGGAATCGTCGTCCGCATCGTCATCGCTGCCCGCGTCGCCGCTGGAATCTGTCGTGTCCGTGGCGGCGTCGTCGTCGATTGAATTGCGGTGCCGCCCGGAACCGCCGCTCGAATCGCCAGTGCTTCCGCTACCCGATCCGGAACCGCCGCTGGATCCTGAGCCGCCGTACGACCTGGACGAGGGGGTGTACCCGGGGTCGTATCCAGCGGCCTCGGCGAGGTCGTCGACGGGGGACTTGTCCAGCCCTCCGACCAGCTTGCCGCTCGAGTCGGAGAAATCTCCGCGTGCTTTGGCCGGCATCGCGAGTTAAACCTCCGTCCGCGGTGAGCTGGACAGGTCCGGCGTGCAATGCTCCGGTATCTGGAACTCCGGGTCCACGATCACGAACGGGTCCGTTGGCTCGTCAACGTCGGGTTCGGTGCCGATCAACTGGTCGAGCGCGTTCTGGATGACCTGCACCGTGCCGGCCGCTGAATCCGCGGCTACGCGGGCGTGATCCTCCAGCTCCAACGAGAACTGGTCCCCCCGGCGGCTCACCCAAGCGCCGTCGTGCATCGCCTGGATGGCCGGTTTGAGAATGCTCGCGCAGTCGTCAGCGACGAGGCGGGCCCGTTCCAGCGCGATCTCGAGCTCTTCGCGGCTGACGTGGTCGGTCGGCACCTCGGGGAAATCAGGCGGCCGGCTTTCGGGAATCTCGAACTGCGGCGGACTGATCCGGCCATGGCTGGGTAGCGTGCCGTCATCCCACGCGGGCGGGCTGTCCGGGACAGGGACGTCGATCTCTGGCACCTGGGAGTGGGGATCCGACACGCGTACGGCCCTCCATGCCGGTCTGACTCTGGGTATAACTACCCGTAGCGTACATACCTGTGTGGAACAAGCAAGTGAGACCGCCGATGGCGTTGGGCCTGAAGTGACGCACCCGGGCAAGTCCCTTCGGCGCTCGCCAGCGGATTCACGTAGACTCGATAGCCGTCCCCTGGTCATCTGGAGTAACACGATCATGCCCATCGAGTCGTTGTTTCCGAAGCTGGAGCCGTTGCTGCCGTTGGTGAGCAAGCCGATCCAATACGTCGGGGGCGAGCTCAACGCCGTGGTGAAGCCGTGGGACGAGGCCCAGGTGCGCTGGGCACTGATGTATCCGGACGCCTACGAAGTGGGATTGCCGAATCAGGGTGTTCAGATCCTCTATGAGGTGCTGAACGAACGCGAGGGCGTTCTGGCCGAGCGGACGTACTCGGTCTGGCCGGACCTCGAGGCGCTGATGCGCGAGCACGGCATCGGTCAGTTCACCGTCGACTCACATCGTCCCGTCGGCGCGTTCGACCTGCTCGGTGTATCTTTCGCCACCGAGCTCGGCTATACCAACCTGCTCACGGCGCTGGACCTGGCCGGCATTCCGCTGGACGCGGCGGAGCGGGACGAACGTCATCCGGTGGTGATCGCCGGCGGGCACGCCGCGTTCAACCCGGAGCCGATCGCCGACTTCCTCGACGCCGCTGTGCTCGGCGACGGGGAAGAAGTGGTGCTCGCCATCACCGAGGTGGTGCGGGAATGGAAGTCGGAGGGAAGCCCCGGCGGCCGGGACGAGCTCCTGTTGCGCCTGGCTGCCAGTGGCGGAGTGTACGTGCCCAAGTTCTACGACGTGGACTACCTGGACGATGGCCGGATCAAGCAGGTGGTTCCCAACCGTCCCGGCGTGCCGGAGCGGGTGCACAAACACACGGTCATGGATCTCGACAGCTGGCCGTACCCCAAGAACCCACTGGTCCCGATGGCCGAGACCGTCCACGAGCGCTACAGCGTGGAGATTTTCCGGGGCTGTACCCGAGGGTGCCGGTTCTGCCAGGCCGGCATGATCACTCGCCCGGTGCGTGAGCGCTCGATCACCACCGTGGGTGACATGGTCAAGACCGGTGTCGAGAGATCCGGCTTCGAGGAAGTCGGCCTGCTGTCTTTGTCCAGCGCCGACCACAGTGAGATCGGCGACATCGCCAAAGGGCTCGCGGACCGCTATGAAGGCACCAACACCTCGTTGTCGCTGCCGTCCACCCGCGTCGACGCCTTCAACGTGACGCTGGCCGACGAACTCTCGCGTAACGGCCGCCGTTCCGGGTTGACCTTCGCTCCCGAAGGCGGCACGGACCGGATGCGGCGAGTCATCAACAAGATGGTCGACGAAGACGATCTCATCCAGACCGTGGCCACCGCTTACGGCAGTGGATGGCGCCAGGTCAAGCTGTACTTCATGTGCGGTCTGCCGACCGAGACCGACGACGATGTCCTGGCCATAGGTGACCTCGCGAAGCGGGTCATCGACAAGGGACGCGAGGTGTCCGGCCGCCGCGACATCCGCTGTACCGTTTCGATCGGCGGTTTCGTGCCGAAGCCGCACACGCCGTTTCAATGGGCGGCCCAGGCTGATCATGAGGTCGTGGACGCGAGGCTGCACAAGTTGCGGGACTCGATCCGTTCGGACCGCAGCTACGCCAAGGCGATCGGCCTTCGTTACCACGAGGGCAAGCCGAGCATGATCGAAGGCCTGCTCTCGCGTGGCGATCGCCGAGTCGGCCGGGTCATCCGCTCGGTGTGGGAGAACGGTGGCCGATTCGACGGCTGGAGTGAGCACTTCTCGTACAGCCACTGGACCGAACGCACGGAGTCGGCCTTAGCCGATGAGCCGGTCGACCTCGCGTGGTACACGACCCGTGAACGCGAACGCGACGAGGTTCTGCCCTGGGACCACCTCGATGCCGGCCTGGACCGGGAATGGCTGTGGGAAGACTGGCAGGACGCCGTCGAAGGGATCGAGGTCGACGACTGCCGCTGGACGCCGTGCTACGACTGCGGTGTCTGCCCGCAGATGGGCACCGAGATCCAGACCGGACCAACCGGAGCGAAGCTTCTGCCTCTGACGGTGGTCTCATGATCATCGGCACTTGACCACCGAATCCGGTGGCTAAGTGCCAATGATCATGGGACGTCCCGCGCGGGGAGCGGGAACCGTGCGGGTTCGGCGGCTGCCAGGTCGAGTAAGAACGCGCGCTCGTGCGGATCCTCCCAGTCGTCGGACTCGATCAGGGTCCAGACGCTCTCTTCGCTGAGCACGTATTCGACCACCAAGGGCCACAGATCACGCTCGGCGTCGGTCAAGCTCACGTGTGTGCTGTAGCCGGCAACGAAGGCGCTCCACTCCTCGGTGGTGAACAACCAGCCGGGACCAGGGGGGTGCTCGGTGTGGAACTGTAGCGCGGCGAAAGCCAGGTCGAACAAGCGAGGACCAAAATCGGCGTTGTCCGGGTCGATCAACACCGGACCGTCGGCACCGTAGATCAGATTGTTCGCCTTGTAGTCGGTGATGATGGCCGATTCCGGGAGGCCGGCTTCGCGGATCACCGGCAGGATCTCCTGGGGGAAGCGGTTGACCAGGTCGCCGAGCCGCCGCGCCGCGGCCGGTGCGTGCGGCGCTACGATCTTGCGCAGTGCTTCCTGGTCTTCTGCGACGGACTCGGCATCCGGGTCCGGCCAGGAGAACGGTGGCGGCGTCAGCTCGGTTGTCGCCGAGTGGAGCTGCCCCAGCAGTTCTCCGGCGGCACTGATCTGATCAGGGCTCGCGGTGTAAACGGTACCCACGATGAATGGATACGCGACCCAGTGTTCGTCCTGGATCAGGGCTGGGTTGGTCTTGTTCAGCTCCAGCGGCGCGACGACCGAAACTCCGCGCTCGACTGCTTGCCGAGTCCAGCCGGCGATGGCCTGGGCAGCATCGGACGAGCGGCGGGTACGTTTGATCACGGCGTCGTATTCGTCTACCCGGCATGGGAATACCGGCGCATATGGATAAACCGAGGTTGTGGGCACGTCGCGGGCCTGGAAATAGTCGAAGACATTCCGATGATCAGCTGCCGTTTCGGAAGCCATGATGCCCCCTTCTTGATCGCGCGGCGAGTTTCACCTTCGTACCGTAGCGGGACAGGTTTCGCCGCGGAATTCAGCCCGCGGGCGCAAAGGCCGGGCGCATGCGATCACGGCTCCGCTACCTGCGGGATTGCCGCAGCTCTAGGGTCTGGCTGGGAATGCGCGTGGCGGAGTGGCGGGGCCACCGGGAGTCGTCATCCACGGGTTTGCCCGATCGTGTGCGATACTCGTTTTAGTCGATCAGGGATTGCTGATTGATCGGACGACGTTCTTGCCGACGTCCTTCGTGTGGGTAGTTTGTTCGCGAACAACCCGGACGTTGAGGTGATCGGCACGGCGGCGCTGATGCCAGTGTTCAGCCGCGAGGCGGACCGGACCAGGTCAGCCGGGCGCGGCGGCACCCAGGCACGGCCGTTGACGCGATACGCCGGAGGGCGTCGTTGACCACAGGCTTTCGCCGGTGCTAAGTGCCGGCGCACGAACTAAGCCTGGGCGTTGGGAGCTGCGCACCGTATGTGTCGGTGTCGCGCCGGGCGCCCCGGCTGACGGGAGTACACGTACATGCAAGAGGAACACACAGGTTCGGCCGACGAGTCGGTTGAACCGGCGCAGGCTGCCCCGCGAACGTCGAGAAAACGGACAGTCCGCCGGGCCGCTGGTCCGCCTGTCGACGGCGGCCCCGCGGATTCCACCGACGAAGGCAGCGCGCCGTCGGTTGAAGCGCCCGCTGGCGTTGCCGGTGCGGAGGTTTCGCCTGCCCCGATTGCCAAGAAGGCTGCTGCGAAGAAGGCCACGGCGAGGAAGACCGCCGCCAAGAAAACAGCTGCCAAGAAGACAGCTGCCAAGAAGACTGCCGCCAAGAAGAGCACCGCCGGCAAGGGCGTTGCCGAGAAGGCGGCGACAGCTGGTTCCGATGACGCCACCTCTGCCGAGCCGCTGCCTGCCGGCGCGCCGGTGCAGCCCGCCGCCACCGTGGGGGACGCCGAGCCGGTCGATGCGCTACTCACTGGTGACCTACCTGGGAGCACCGGCGGCGAAGCCCCAGAAGCCGAGGAGAAGAAGCCGAGGAAGCGGACCACCCGGTCCCGGAAGAAAGCCGCGAGCACAGAAGCGTCGCCCGCGGCTGAGCCGGTGGCCGGGGCCGAGACCAGTCCTCAAGCCGATGAGCAGCCTGAAGAACGCGAGCAGGTTGGGTCCAGCGTTCTGTTCCAGCCGCCCGCCTTCGATGCTACGCCGCTGTTCGCACCGCCGGCGGTTGCCGAGCCGGAGCCGGTCCGTGCCACCAAGGCAGATGGCAGCGCTACCGCCGCCGCCGGCTCGGTCGAGACTCAGCCGGTGAGTGACGCCGACGAGGAGGACACCGAAGACGGCTCGGGCGAGGGTGAGGATGAGTCGAGCCCGCGACGGCGCCGTCGGCGTGGTGGTCGCGGTCGGCGCAAGAAGGCTGAAGGCGGCATCGACGACGGCGAATCCGGTGAGGACACCGAAACCGGCGACGGCCCCGCGCAGTCACGGGACGAATCCGGTGAGTCCGACGACGCCACCGCTGACGCGGAGTCTGACGACACGGAGTCCGGTGACGCTGAATCCGGTGAGGGGAGCAGCCGCCGGCGTCGCCGCCGGCGTCGTCGCAAGGGCGATACGGAGGGCGACGACCAGCGACCCGATGATCCCGCGAAGACGGTGGTCAAGGTCAGGGATGCGCGCGACTCCGAAGACGAGGTCACCTCGGTCAAGGGGTCGACCCGGCTGGAGGCGAAGAAGCAACGCCGCCGCGAAGGCCGGGAAGCCGGCCGGAGGCGCCCGCCCATTCTCACCGAGTCCGAGTTCCTTGCTCGCCGTGAGGCAGTCGATCGGGTCATGGCGGTGCGCCAGGACGGAGACTTCACCCAGATCGCGGTCCTCGAGGACAACGTGCTGGTCGAGCACTACGTGAGCAGGTCGTCGCAGCAATCGATGATCGGCAACGTGTACCTCGGCCGGGTGCAGAACGTGCTACCGGCGATGGAAGCCGCCTTCATCGACGTCGGCCGGGGCCGTAACGCCGTCGTCTACGCCGGCGAAGTCGACTGGGCAGGGCTGGGCCACACCGATGGACCCAAACGGATCGAGGATGTCCTCAAGTCCGGACAGACAGCGCTGGTGCAGGTCACCAAAGATCCGGTGGGCCACAAGGGGGCCCGGCTGACCGGCCAGATCAGCCTGCCCGGCCGCTATGTGGTGTACGTGCCGAGCGGCTCGATGAGCGGCATCAGCCGCAAGCTTCCGGACAACGAGCGCAATCGGCTGAAGAAGATCTTGCGCAAGGTCGTTCCGGAAGACGCCGGTGTGATCGTGCGCACGGCCGCCGAAGGTGCCTCCGAGGAAGAACTCACCAACGACGTCGCCAGACTTCAGGCCGAGTGGGAAGCGATCCAGAAGAAGGCGTCCGGCAGCGCGCCTGCTTTGCTGCACGGCGAGCCCGACCTGGCTATCAAGGTCGTCCGTGACCTGTTCAACGAAGACTTCACCAAGTTGGTGGTCTCCGGCCAGCAGGCTTGGGACGCCATCGAGGAATACGTCAACGGCGTGGCTTCCAGTCTGAGCGACCGCGTGGAGAGATGGGCCGGCAAGGACGACCTGTTCTCCGCGTTGCGCATCGACGAGCAGATCACCAAGGCGCTCGACCGGAAGGTCTGGTTGCCGAGCGGTGGATCGCTGGTCATCGACCGGACCGAAGCGATGACGGTCATCGACGTCAACACCGGGAAGTTCACCGGCTCTGGGGGCAACCTCGAAGAGACGGTGACCAAGAACAACCTGGAGGCGGCCGAAGAGATCGTCCGCCAGTTGCGGCTGCGTGACATCGGCGGCATCATCGTCGTCGACTTCATCGACATGGTGCTGGAGTCCAACCGCGACCTGGTCTTGCGTCGCCTGGTGGAGTGCCTGGGCCGCGATCGCACCAAGCACCAGGTGGCCGAGGTGACGTCGTTGGGTCTTGTGCAGATGACCAGGAAGCGGATCGGCACCGGTCTGCTCGAGGCGTTCAGCGAGCCGTGCCAGCAGTGCAAGGGGCGTGGGGTCGTCGTCCACACACATCCGGGCGAGCCGGCCAAACCGCCGAGCGTCGCCGACGAGCCGTCGGGCCGCTCGGACCGGCGGGGACGCAGGCGTAAGTCTGAACAGCCGGCCGAGAAACCCGAAGCTGCGCTGTCGCCGAAACTCGAGGCGCTGGCGGATCCGGGGGAGGCGTCGCCGGCTGACCTGATCCCCGTCGCGGCCCGTGGCGAGACCAACGGAGACTCCGCACCCGCCGAGCGGACCGGCGCGGATACCCAGGCATCGTCCGGGGCTGCCCCAGCCGCCGACTCGAGCCAGGCCGGTCCTGTGAACGGTACGGATGCCCGACACGAGGCGGTTTCTGGTGGCGCCGGCGGAGCGGAGCAGCCCGCTTCGGAGCCAGGTTCGCCAGAAGCGTCCGCCGACGACACCAAACCGCGTACCCGTCGCGGTCGCAGGCGTGCCCAGCGCCCAGCAGGCAGCCCCGACGAGCACGTGACCGCCTCGGCGTAGCTGCCCAGGCACACTCCTCAGTCGTACGACCCATAGTCAGCGGGGATCCGCGCTCACGTCAGCGCGGATCCCCGCTGACGTTTCTGGCTTCAGGCGTCTCACGTCGACGATCAGTGCCCATGAGATGTGGCTGAGGTCACAGGTTGTATCCGGCCTCCTCATTAGTTGGACGATGGTACAAATAGAACTATCGTCCAACTTAAGTGTCTCCGGCTGAACGAGACGGAGACACCGCCGGGAAATGGGGAGCATCGATGAGCGCACTGGCCGTCCAGAAGGCCACCGGTAGGCAATGGGCCGGCCTTGCGGTTCTAGCCCTGCCGACCGCTCTGCTGGGGCTCGACGTCACGGTCTTGTATCTGGCATTGCCGCATCTGGCCGCCGACCTGCAGCCGAGCAGTACCCAGACGTTGTGGATCATGGACGCGTACGGCTTCCTGATTGCCGGCTTCCTCATCACGATGGGTACGGTCGGTGACCGGATCGGCCGCCGGAAGTTGCTGATGATCGGCGCCGTCGCCTTTGGGGTCGCCTCGGTGCTGGCTGCCTACGCCACCAGCGCGGAGATGCTGATCCTCGCACGTGCGGCTTTGGGTGTAGCCGGGGCGACGCTGATGCCTTCGACCCTGGCACTGATCAGCAACATGTTCGCCGACCTGCGCCAGCGTGCGCTGGCCATCGGGGTCTGGGCGACGATGTTCGCGCTGGGAATGGCCGTCGGGCCGCTGGTAGGTGGCGTGCTGCTCGAACACTTCTGGTGGGGTTCGGTGTTCTTGGTCGCCGTCCCCGTTGTCGCGCTCCTGCTGGTGGTGGCGCCGGTGCTGCTGCCGGAGTATCGGGCCCCACAGCCAGGGCCCGTCGATCTGATGAGCGTCGCGTTGTCGCTCTTCGCGATTCTGGCCGTGGTCTACGGGCTGAAAGAATTCGCGAAGAACGGGCTGGAGCCGGAGCCGATACTGGCGATGGCGGCCGGGGCCGGCGCGGCGGTGTTCTTCGTCCGCCGCCAGCGGCAGCTAGTGAGCCCGCTGCTGGATGTGCGGTTGTTCGCCAGCCGCACCTTCAGTGTCGCGCTCGCGGTCCTGCTCGTGGGGCTGGTCGGGGTGGGCGGTGTAATGCTTCTCGTCACGCAGTACCTGCAGCTGGTAGAGGGGCTGGAACCGCTGGTGGCCGGCGCATGGATGGGGCCTCCGGCGTTGATGATGCTCGTGGCGGCGATCTCGGCGCCGTTGATCGCCCGGCGGATCCGACCCGGATACGTGGTCGCCATCACGTTGGCGCTCTCGACCATCGGCTATCTGATGCTGACGCAGCTGGACAGCACACCCGGAATCGCGCTGGTGGTGATCGGATTCTCGCTGGTGTATCTGGGGCTCGGGGCGATCGCGGCGCTCGGCACCGATCTGGTGGTGGGCGCGGCACCGCCCGAAAGAGCCGGATCCGCTGCGGCGATGTCGGAAACCGTCCAGGAACTCGGGATCGCGGTCGGCGTGGCCACGCTAGGGAGCCTGGCCACCGCGATCTATCGTGGCCGGATAGATGGCAACGTCCCGGTTTCCGTGCCGGAGGCGGCGGCCTACGCCGCCGGCGACAGCTTGCCGGGTGCCCTGGCGGTCGCGGACCAATTGCCTACAGACCTGGTGGCGCAGGCGAAAGACGCGTTTGCCTCCGGGATGAACGTCGTGGCCGCGGTCGGCGCGATCGGCATCACCGCGCTCGCGATCCTGGCTGCGGTGATGCTGAGGCATATCGGAACGATCGGTAGTGGCCAGATCGACGACGACGAAGTGCGCCTCTGACAAGAGCGCGGCACCACTTCGATACCGTGAGGTGGTTTCTGGGGCTCCTGAACGAGCTTTGCGCCACCTCACGGTATTGAAGTGGCCCGCCGGTGGCGCAGTCCCACGTTCGGATAGGAGAATCTCCCTGTGGCGGAGCGCGCGGCGCGGCAAAAGCACCAGGCAATCACCGATGGGCGGCGAGCCCGCGGTGAGCGCCGCCGCGCCGAGATCATCGACGCGACGCTCCGGGTGGTGGAGCGCGACGGAGCGGCCGGAGTGACACACCGCACGGTCGCCCGTGAGGCGGACGTGCCGACCAGCCTGACGACCTACTACTTCGCCACCCTGGACGACTTGCTCGTCGCGGCGTTGACCGCCGTTGCCGAGGAGTATGTTGGACAGCTCGGAGCCATCATTGAGCAGGGCCGGGATGAGATCGGCGGGCTTGCCGAGGTCATCGCCGCGGCGGCCGGACCCGGTCGCCGGCGTGCGCTCGCGGAGCGGGAACTCTCGACCTTGGCGGCACGGCGCCCAGCGCTACGCCCGATCGCCAGGCTCTGGCGGGAGACGGTCGCGGACATCGCACGGCGGCACACCACCGATCCGCTGGCCGTTGATGCGATGGTGGCTGCCGCCGACGGCATGTGCACAGCCATCCTGCTGGAAGGGGAGCGCCCGGACGTGGTCAAGGTGCGGGCGGTGCTGCTTCGGGCGTTGGGAATCCAAGACCCGAGCAGGCTCTAGGCCATTCCTGGCCCGAGCGAGTGTCAGGGCGTTATCTGGCGTAGTTTCTCGGCGAGATCTTGAATGGGTCGCTGCCACGCCTCAAGTGCCAGGGACTGCTGGCCGGACGCCGCTGTGCTGCCCGTCTGAACGATCACCAGGCGCGCGCCGTGCCCAGTCCCTCGATCGTCCGACAGTTCCCACCGCACCGAGCCCGCGGGACGGTCCTCCAGCAGCCATTGGTATTCGAGTCGCGAGGGTGCTTCGACGTGTGTCACGGGACCGGCTGTCACCGAGGGAGTGCTGAGTGCTTGGGGTGCGGGATCGCCGAGTTCCGGTGTGCGTGGTGCCAGGACGGCCCATGCCTGGGCGGCAGGCGCGGTCAATTGCCGTTCGAACCGGACCCGCCAGCCGTCGGCCGTCTGCTCGAGGATGCCTTCATCCAGCCCGAAAGTTTCCACGAAGGCGTCATGGAGCTCGGCGGACGGCCGTTCGTGCTCAACTGGCTTGCCGTCGAGCAGCAGCTCCATCGCCACGAGGCATTGCTGCCAGCCGGAGGCGAAGCTGGCCGCGCCCGCGTGGTCGTCGAAGGTGTGAGTGAACATAAGCTTGCAGCCGTGCTCGTCCGGGCGAAGTTCCCATCGTAGAAGCTCGCCATGCCAGGAGAACTCGACCACGTGTGGTGGTTCGACGGTGTTGATCAACATTTCGTCGCCGTATTCGAGCTGGACGGTGCCGCCCGCCCTCAGGTCAACCGTGGTGGCCGTGGCGGGGAACCACTGGCTGAGCTCTTTCGGATCTGTCAACGCCCGCCAGACCTTCGTGGGCGGGTGCGAGAGGTGGCGTTCGATCCGCAGCACCGTGCGGCCGTCAGCGTTCTTGTTCAGGGTTTCGGTCATGATCACGTGTCCTCAGGTTCGTCAGGCATGGTCTCGAGGTGCTGTTCGAGGGCGTCGATGCGAGAGGCCCACAACCACCGGTACGGCGTCAGCCACTCGTCCATCTGCCGGAGTGGCTCGGGCTCGAGTTCGTACCAGCGGCGCTGGGCATCGCGCCGGACCCGCACGAGCCCGGCGTCTCGTAGGACCCGTAGGTGTTTGGACGTGCCGGGCTGGCTCAGGTTGAGTTCCTCGGTCAGTTCCCCTACGAGGCGTGGGCGTTCCAGCAACAGATCGAGGATCTGCCGCCGGACTGGTTCGGCAAGCACATCGAACGGCACCCACCTAATATGCCATCACAGTTATATACTGTCAATGGCATGTAACCAGTAATCTGGGCTCAAGTGGGGTTGAGCCGCGGTCCAGCGGCGTCGGCGGTGGCGGCGAGAACCAGCGACGAGGGAGCCATGGGTAGGTTCAGGACGCTGTGAAGTGCCAACCCGGCTGCCAGGTGAAGGGGGAATCAACCAGCTCGTTCAGGTCGACGCCCGTAAGTAGCGCCTGAAACGCCCATCGATTGGCCGAGTGGGCGATAATGACGACGCGGCTGCCGTTCCAGGCCCGGACCAGGTCAGCCAGGAAGTCGCGCGTACGGTCGACGACGTCCAGATAGCTCTCGCCTTCCGGGAACGGCTGCTCGATCCGGTGCTTGCGCTCCGCGGCCAAACGGGCTACGGGCATGCCGTTGAGCTCTCCGTAGTTGCATTCGCGCAACCGAACGTCCTGGTAGACGGGAATGTCCGTGTCGCCGAAGGCGATGGCGGCCGTTTCAACGGCGCGCCGCAGGTCGGAGACGAACACAGCAGCCAGACCGTCGTTCCGGCGGCGTTCACCAAGTTCAGCTGCCACCTGCCGGCCGGTCGCCGACAGCTCTCCAGGCAGCCATCCGGTTGCAACGCCGGCCTCGTTGTCGGTGCTGGTGGAGTGCGTCTCGTAGATCAACTCGACCGCCATCGTCGTACGATAACCGATGCCTGACCGGGAACGAGTCTGTCGTTATCACGGTGTGCCTGTGGAAGGCCAGCTGCAATCCACAGGCACGTCAGGACAGCATCACTGGTATGCCGTCGAACCTGCACGAAGGACTGATCGAGATCTTCCGATCTCGTCCTTCTCTAGTCGCGGAGCTGTTGGCCGGGCCGCTGAAGACACCCATCCCGGCTCACGACCAGGTCCGTCTGAGCTCGGGTGATCTGCCCGACCTCACACCGACCGAGTACCGCGCCGACGGTGTCGTGACGCTGACGGCGAGTACCGGTGCGCCGGTATTGGCTGTGGTCGTGGAGGTCCAGTTGCGAAAAGACCTGCGAAAACGCTGGACGTGGCCCGTCTATCTCGCGACGTTGCGTGCCAGGCTCTCATGCCCGGCAGTTCTACTGGTGGTCTGCGCGGACGCGGCTACGGCGCAGTGGTGCGCAGAACCAGTAGAACTCGGCCACCCTGGCTGGGTACTGCAGCCCTTGGTGCTTGCGCCGAGCCAGGTGCCGGTCGTCACGGATCCTGAACAGGCGCGACGGTGTCCGGAGCTGGTGGTGTTGTCGGCGATCGCGCATGGATCGCGGCCGCGACACAGAAAGGTGCTCGATGCACTGGTACACGCGTTCGACAGTGTCGACTTCGACCACGCCACTCAGTATTCTGATCTCGTGTTCGGCGCATTACCTGCGGCGGCACGACGTTACGTGGAGGGCTTGATGGCCACAGAGACTTACGAGGTTCAGAGCGAGTTTCTGCGCCGCTGGCGAGACAAAGGACTCTCGGAAGGGCGCACCCAGGGTCTCGCGGAAGGGCGTGCGGAAGGGCGTGCGGAAGGGCGTGCGGAAGGGCGTGCGGAAGGTGAAGCCAGGGCGCTGCTGACACTGCTTGTCGCGCGTGGCTTCGAGGTGTCCGACGCCACGCGCCGGCGTATAACCCAGTGCACAGACATCGACCAGCTTGACGACTGGATCCGCCGTGCAGCCACCGCAGATTCGGTTGACGAACTATTCGCTGAGTGAACAATGATCGGCCGTGCCCACCAAAGGCCAGTAGGTTTGGGGCATGTCAGCGCAGGTCGCTGATGGCGCGCAAGACGCGCTTTTCTGACACCGGATGGGCGGTGCCGAGTTCTTGGGCGAACAGGCTGACCGTGAGCTCCTCGATCATCCAGCGGACCGACTCGTGTGCCTTCGTGGGCATCCGGTCCGGCGGAATCGAGTCCAGCAGGTCGTTGTACGCGTCCTGGACCCGGGCGATGGTGTCCATCTGGTCGAGGTCCCGTTCTGGGCTGGTTGCCATCTTGGCTACCCGGCGCTCTAATGCACGTAAGTAGCGGGACAGGTGCGCGAGCCGGTCGCGCCCCGTCGCGGTCACGAATCCCGGATGAACCAGCTGTTCGAGGTGGTGCCGGGCGTCGGTGACGGAGTCCCGGCTGGCGGTGCCCGGAACCCGGTCCAGCTGTGTGCGCACGCGATGCGCGACGCTCAGAGCGTTCTCGACCTCGTCGACGACGGCGAACACCTGCTCGATCAGCGAGCCCCGGACCCGCTCCCGAAGCCCTTTGAACCCTGCCTCGTCCCATACCGCTCCGCCCGCGTCGGCGATCAGGACGTCGGCGGCGCACTCGGTGCAGTCGATGAGCAGATCAGCCACACTGCCGTCTGGGTTCTGACTGAGTACCAGCTTCGTCTGGTTGGTGAGGTGTCGCTGGACGAACGCGACCGGCGACGGGATACTCAGCAGGAGCAGCCGGCGCACGCCTGCCCAGTGCGCGGTTCGCTGTTCAGCTTCGGTGTGCAGGACTCGGATGGCCGCGCTGTCACCTTGGTCGACCAGCGACGGATAACCGGTGACAGGGTGGCCGCCCCGCACGGTCTCGAAGGTGCGGGGCAGCTCACCGAAGTTCCATTCCCGCAGTCCGGAGCGTTCGATGCTGGCCCCTGCCGCCGAGACGGTCTTGCGCATGTCGGCTTGCAGCTCGCGCTTCAAGATCGCGAGGTCTTTGTTCTCGGCAACCTTGCGGCCATTCTCGTCGACGACGCGGAACGTCACCCTGAGATGGCCGGGGACCCGCTCGAAGTCGAAGTCGCCAGGTGCGACGGGAACCGCCCGCATCCGGGTCAGCTCCCGGGCGAGAGCCGCCGTCAGGTCCGATTCGGAGCTGGAGCGGCCTAGCCTGGCAAGCACCTGCCGGGCGGTATCGGGCGCGGGAACGAACGAGCGGCGGAGCTGTTTGGGCAACGACTTGATCAAAGCCGTGATCAGCTCTTCGCGCATACCCGGTACCTGCCAGTCGAATCCACTGGCATCGACCTGGTTGAGTACCGGAAGCGGCACGTCCACGGTGACGCCGTCAGCCTGGGAACCGGGCTCGAACTGGTATGTCAGCGGTAGCTCGTGCTCGCTGTGGCGCCACGTGTCCGGATAGTCGGCGGCGCTGACGTCGCCGGCTTCGTCGTTGATGAGAAGTTCGGTGGAGAACGTCAGCAGGTCGGGATCTTGCTGGCGAGTCTTCTTCCACCAGCTGTCGAAATGCCGTCCCGAAACGATGCCGGCAGGTATCCGCCCGTCGTAGAACTCGAACAGGGTCTCGTCATCGACCAGGATGTCGCGGCGTCGTGCCCGGTGCTCAAGATCTTCGACATCCTCGAGCAGTTCGCGGTTGTGGTGGAAGAAGTGGTGGCGAGTCTCCCAGTCACCCTCGACGAGTGCATGCCGGATGAACAGTTCGCGGCTCAGGCCGGGATCGATCTTCGCGTATTGCACCTTCCGCGAGGCCACGATGGGGACCCCGTACAGGGTGACCTTCTCGTACGCCATCACCGCGCCGGCCTTCTTCTCCCAGTGCGGTTCGCTGTAGCTGCGTTTGACCAAGTGCTCGGCGAGTGACTCGGCCCATTCGGGATCGATCTGGGCGTTGATCCGGGCCCACAGGCGCGACGTCTCCACGAGCTCGGCGGACATCACCCATCGGGGTGGCTTCTTGAACAGTCCGGAACCCGGAAAGACGCCGAATTTCGTGCCGCGGGCCCCGAGATACTCGTTGCCCTGCCCTTCCTTCACTCCGATGTGGGACAGCAAGCCAGCCAGCAGTGACCGGTGGATCGCTTCCGCTGGGCCGTTCTCGTCGGGCGCGGAGGACGCGCCGGTCTTCTTGGTCCCGCCCGGGGCGTCGGACACGGTGACACCCAGTGGTTTGACCAGGCTGCGGAGCTGAGCGTCGAGATCTTGCCATTCGCGAATGCGGAGGTAGTTGAGGAACTCATTCCGGCACATCTTCCGGAACTGGTTGGAAGACCGGGCGCGTTTCTCGTCGCTCAGGTAGCGCCACAGGTTCAGCAAAGTAGCGAAGTCCGACGTCGGATCCCGGAACCGGGCGTGTTTCTCGTCAGCGGCCTGCTGATGCTCCGCCGGCCGTTCACGCGGATCCTGGATAGACAAGGCGGCCGCGATGATGATCACATCACGGGTGCAGCCGTGCCGGTTGGCCTCGAGGATCATCCGGCCCAGCCGCGGATCGATGGGAAGCTGGGACAGCGTCCGGCCGACATCGGTCAGGCGTTTGCGCGGGTCGCTGGCTTTCGGCTCGAGCGCGCCGAGTTCGTGCAGGAGGTCTACGCCGGCGGAGATGCTGCGGCGGTCCGGCGGGTCGATGAACGGAAAAGCTGCGACGTCGCCTAAACCCAGGGCGGTCATCTGCAGAATGACCGAGGCGAGGTTGGTGCGCAGGATCTCCGGATCGGTGAACGCCGGCCGGGAGTCGAAGTCCTCCTCGGAGTACAGCCGGATGCAGATGCCGTCGGCGACCCGTCCGCACCGTCCGGCTCGCTGCCGGGCGGAGGCCTGTGAGATCGCCTCGATCGGCAACCGCTGCACCTTGGTCCGATGACTGTAGCGGGAGATCCGAGCGGTGCCGGGATCAACGACATAGCGGATGCCGGGAACCGTCAGCGATGTCTCTGCCACATTGGTGGCCAGCACGATCCGCCGGCCACGATGCGGCTGGAAGACACGGTGCTGTTCGGCCGCCGAAAGACGCGCATACAACGGGAGTATCTCGGTCTCCGCGCCGCGATGCCTGGTGTTGTCGAATCGCTTGCGCAGAGCGTCAGCGGCGTCGCGAATCTCGCGTTCGCCGCTGAGGAAGACGAGTACGTCGCCGGGTGGTTCGAGAGCGAGTTCGTCAACTGCTTCGACGATCGCCTGGACCTGATCGCGGGGCTCATCGTCGTCGGAGGCATCACCGGCGTCCGGCACGAGCGGCCGGTAGCGGATCTCGACCGGATATGTGCGCCCGGACACCTCGACGATCGGTGCGCCGTCGAAATGTGCGGCGAAGCGTTCCGGGTCGATGGTGGCCGAGGTGATGATGACCTTGAGGTCGGGCCTGCGGGGGAGCAGCTGTTTGAGGTAGCCGAGGATGAAGTCGATGTTGAGGCTTCGTTCGTGCGCTTCGTCGATGATCAGAGTGTCGTACCGGCGCAATATCCGGTCCTGGCTCAGCTCGGCCAGCAGGATGCCATCGGTCATCAGCTTGACCAGAGTGTCGTCCCCGGCCTTGCGGGTGAAACGCACCTGGTAGCCGACGGCGTCACCGAGTTCGGTCTTCGTCTCTTCGGCGATGCGCTCAGCGACGGTGCGGGCGGCGAGCCGGCGCGGCTGGGTGTGGCCGATGACGCCACGGATGCCGCGGCCCAGCTCCAGA
The DNA here is from genome assembly GCF_010122465.1 of Phytoactinopolyspora mesophila. NCBI lineage: Bacteria > Bacillati > Actinomycetota > Actinomycetes > Jiangellales > Jiangellaceae > Phytoactinopolyspora > Phytoactinopolyspora mesophila. Next base: position 183,536 of record NZ_WLZY01000006.1, read on the forward strand.
CAGATCTTGGGTAACTGAGTGGTCTTTCCCGAGCCTGTCTCGCCGGCGACGATCACCACCTGGTGCTGGCGGATCGCCTCAGCGATATCGTCCTTGCGCTGGCTGACCGGAAGCAGCTCGGGATAGGTGATCGCCGGCACCAAGGCGGCCCGGGCGGCCAGGCGCTTCTCGCCCGCCTCGATCTCGGCGGCGACCTCGGAGAGCGCAGCTGCCTTCGCATCGTCGCGGCGGATCTTGCGGATGCCTTCCAGTCGCCGGCGCAGCCGATGCTCGTCACGGAGGGAGAGCTCGGGCAGCCGGGAGCGCAGATCAGCAGCGGAAGGAGTGGACATACCAGGTCTAGCCTACGGTGCGCCCGGCCTATGGCTCATCTTCTTTATTATTGGCTGCTGTGGCTCGATACGGGCGGTGGCGGGCCGTCTGCTTGTTCTCGGGACCGGACGTCGCCTCGGCAAGAGCGCGAAGACCCGCGGCCACCTCAGCGCCCGAGGGGGCGGTCTCGGGATCGGAAAGCCACTGTGTGAGTACCCCATTGAGTAGGGCCATCTGTACCGCCCCCAGGGTGCGCACGGTGGCGTCGGGCACCTCGCTTTCATCGACGCCGGTGAGCCGCGCAGCGAGCCCGCGCCGCCCTTGTTCCTGCGCCGTCGCGAGGTAACGCTGTAGCTCAGGCGAGCGCTGGGCCTGCATGAGCAGTTCGAAACTGGCGGCGAACAGGGCACGGTTCTCAGCGAACGAGTCCACAACTGCGGCCCACATGTCTTCGGTGTCGCCGGAGCCGGACATGGTGCCCCAGATCTGGTCTCCCCACTCGTCCATGGCCTCGACCAGGGCCGCGTTCAACAGCGCGTCTTTGGATCCGAAGTGGTATCCGATGGCCGCATGACTGATGCCGCCGGCTGCGGCAGCGATGTCGCGGACGGTGGTGCGACCCCATCCTTTCTCCATCAGACAGTGCCTGGCGCCGGCGAGCAGAGCCTCACGGTTTCCCATGACTGGAGATCCTACCCGACCAGTGAGCCATATGGTTTAACCAACTGGTTTGTCCAAATGGACAAATCTGCCGTAGGGTCCTGGCCATGACGAATTTGATGAACCGGCGAGTCCTGATCTCGGGCGCGAGTGTGGCCGGGCTGACCGCCGCCTACTGGTTCCACCAGTACGGATTTCCGGTGACGGTTGTCGAGCGATTCGCTGGCTTGCGTCCCGGCGGCCACGCAATCGACGTGCGCGGAACCGCGCTGGACGTGGCCGAGCGCATGGGTGTCCTGGGCGGTCTGCGCGACGCGAGCACGTCCATGCGGGGGATGTCGATCGTCGATCAGGCCGGCAATGAGCTGTCCCGATCGACGGAGGAGACGCTGTCCGGCGGCGCACTAGGTGGGGCGGACGTGGAGGTGATGAGAGACGATCTCTGCGAGGCGCTTTACGCGACCACGCGCGCGGACGTCGAGTACATCTTCGGTGACGCCGTCGCGGGTATCGAGCTGAACGTTGACGAGGTCCGGGTGACCTTGGAGTCGGGGCCGCCGCGCAGCGTCGACCTGGTCGTGGGTGCCGACGGATTGCATTCCACGGTGCGCCGGCTAGCGTTCGGGCCGGAGTCGAGCTTCCTCCATCACCTCGGCAACTACGTAGGCGTGTTCACGACGCCCAACTTCCTGGATCTGGACTACTGGCAGGTGTGGATGCAGATGGGTGACCGCGGCGGTGTCATCATGAGCGCTCGCGACAATGCCGAAGCGAGGGTGTACTTGGGGTTCGGCTCTGAACAGCTGGACTATGACTACCGTGACATCGGCGTCCAGAAGCGGCTCCTCGCCGACCAGATGGCAGGTGCCGGCTGGGAGGTGCCGCGGATGCTGGAGTTCATGTGGGAAGCGGAGGACTTCCATTTCGACTCGATGAGCCAGATCCGGATGGACAGGTGGTCGTCGGACCGGATCAGTCTGGTGGGAGACGCGGGCTACGCGGGTTCACCTCTGTCCGGGCAGGGCACCAGCGTGGCAATGGTTGGCGCCTACATCCTGGTGGATGAGCTCAACCGAGCCAACGGTGACCACCGTCGGGGCTATGCGGCGTATGAGTCGCGGATGCGGACGTGGGTGGAGCAGAACCAGCAGCTCGCTCTGCTCAGCGGCGAGCGGCACAAGGCGGCGGCCGAGGGGCGCGACCCGGCAAGGGTCGAGGGTCCGGTGCTCGACGACGTCAAATCAGCGATCGCGCTCGGCCACCACTGACGCTAGGGGCGCGGTCGGCCAACCCGGCACCCTGGGCAGAGTTGTCACGCTGGTCGGTGACCGACGTAGACGCTGCGCGCGCTCAGCGAGTACAAGTCGTCGCGCGCGCCCAGCCACGCGGAGTCGTCCTGGTCCAGAATGCGGGCCCACACCTGGATGTCGTCTTCGCCCAGCTCACCGCTGTCCGTGACTCGCTTCACACGATGTGCGAGCTGCGTGAGCAGGCTGGAGAGGTTCGTATCATCCAGGGGCGCCGGTTTGGCGAAGGTGGAGGTATGAGTGGTGACATCGACGAGCCCGGCACGCCGGAGAGCAACCGGCCAGCCGTAGGGCATCCGGACGTGACCCGGCAGGGACTCCCGCATCCGCGCGAACCACCGGTCTTCGGCGCTGTGGAGCCGGATCTCCAGGCCGGGCTGCCCAATGCCGAGGTCCCAAGGTAGATGGCGGCTGGGCAGTCCGCCTTCGGCCAGCGCGAGCCTGCCGCCGGAGGCGAGAAGTCCGGCCAAGGCGTCGATGGCGCCCTGCTGATCGGCGAGGTGGTGGACGGAACCGGAGGCCCAGATGATGTCGGCCTCCGCAGCGGCATCGGCCAGCGTGCTGAGATCGCGTTCGAGGTCGGCCTTCACCAGCCGGATGCGGCCATCACCGAGGCCGGCCTCGGTGATGTTGCTTTGTGCGGCGTCGAGAATGTCGTCGTCGCCGTCCACACCTACGACGCTCGCCTCGGTCGGCAGTGCACGGGTTAGGGCGATGGCCATACCCGCTCCGCCGCAGCCGACATCGATCGCGAGCCGGTCTGACGGACTGACGAGCGCTTCGGCGGTAGCCGCGTACCAAGCGCTGTCGCTGGCGAGTGCGGCGCCGATATGGGCAGCTTCGTCAGCCCAGTTGATCACTACCGATGGATCTTCTGCCGACACTGTTCGTCTCCGGTAGACGCGGTAGGTATGGGCACTTCACGCCTGCGTGGTGCGGGAGGTGGGATTCGAACCCACACGTCCGAAGACACACGGACCTAAACCGTGCGCGGCTGCCTGATTACGCCACTCCCGCTGACGCCGACCTATGGTACGCCACCGAGTGGGCAGGTCCGTGGCCGGAGCCTTGGGCAGGTAAAACACGACGTGACTGCGGGTGCATGGCGCCGGCAGTCGGGCGCGCTGAGGCGGCTCACCGCGGCCGGGTGGCGACGCCGATGATGTGTGGCGAGGTCGGAGGTGACAGGCGCGTGTCTGGGACGCGGAGAGAGTCCATCTGCTCGATGATGAATCCGGCCTCGGCAATGGCCGTTCCGGTGTCGCGGTGGGCGTGGCACCCGCCACTGATGGACGGCCAGACGGTGGCGTCCATGGCCCGCTGTACGCGGCTCAACCTGGGACTGGTGGCCCGGACGTGTTCATAGAAACGGAGCTGGCCACCAGGGCGGATGACCCGGAACAACTCGGCCATCGCGATGGCTGGATGGCGGACTGAGCAGAGCACCAGTGAGGCGACGCCGGCATCGAATTCGGCATCGTCGAGGGGTAGTTGCTCGGCGATGCCGTCGACGACCTTCACGGGTACCGCAGCCCGAAGCGCCTCCTCCCAGGCCAGTCGCCTCAGGTAAGGCTCGGGCTCGACGGCCACCACCGAGGTGACCTCCGGCGGGTAGTGCGTGAAGTTCATGCCGTTGCCGGCACCTACCTCGACGATTCTTCCGCTCAGCCCGGTCAACAGCCGGCTTCGGTGCTCGCCTACCTCGCGCTCCATGGAGCGGCTGGCCTTGGCGTAGATGCGGGCGAAGACCGGATGGCGCACATGAGCCCTCGGCATATGGTCAAGCGTATCGCCCGGCTCATGGGGCATCTTCGAGGTCACTTCAGGGCTCGGTGTAATCCATGTCGTACGGGAGCATCGACTCGCCGATGACAGTGGCCGAGCCGTCGTCGCTGACGGCCACGATGAAGCTGACCCCATGGGTGATCTCGGTCTCCCGTAGTTCGGTGTCGCCGGGCAGGATGCCGAAGCCGTCCTCGTCGAGGCGCATGTGGAAATCGTCGTCGGTCATCACCGCTGTTTGGGTGCAGCTGATCGAGGTCATGGCGAAGGCGCCGCCTTCGGCCGCCAGCCACTGCACGTCGTCGTCGGCCATGGAGCATGTGCGCTCGACGTCGACGTACTCGTCGTCGCCCTCGGGCAGGTGCAGCCCGTGCTCGTGCAGCGAGTCCAGTCCTCCGGCATGCGAGACGTCAACGTCCTCCGGCTCGTCGCCCGTCTCGGCGAACTCGGCGACGGACTCGAGGACATCGGCGCCGCGCACGGGCAGGTCGCCGCCGGCACGCTCGGCCACTCCGCCGTCGATGGCGGGTTCGACCAGCGGTGCGTCCTCCGACGGGTACACCGACAGCGACACCAGCCACGGTGATGACGCGTCTTCACGCGTCACCAGGTAGTAGCCCGCGCCGTCGGCCGGATCGCTCACCGCGACGAACCACATCGGGTACGCATCGAATCCCGGCGCCGCAACGATCGAGGGCGCGATGGTGAACGGCTCGATCGGATCCCGGCCCTGTACCTGCTGGATCTCGTAACCCATCTGGCTGGTCTGGAGCAGTGGGCCGGTCTCTACCGTGCTGATGAGTTCCGGATCCTGCTGGCTGTTGGCTTCGTTGTTGATCTCGGTGTAGTGCTCGAAGAACGCCTCGGCCGCATCCGGCGTCACGGCAGGCACCGTCGAGTGTGGCCCGGTTTCGGCCGTGCCCGGCAACTGGGCACATCCGGTGAGGAAGAGTGCCCCGGCACCGCCGATCACGGCCAGCCGGGGAAGCGTGCCTGGACGCTGGGGCGGTGTGGGAGGGGCCGGCGGTGGCTCCGGCGGCGACGGATCGGATTCGCCCAGCGTGGCCGCGAGATCGGTGTCAGTGTCGGTCTCGATGTCGGCGTCCAGGGCTCGCTCTTCGGCCCGGCGCCGTCGCCCGGCCCGCAACAGCAGGATCCCGCCGACGATGAAGATCACTCCGCCGGCCCCGACCAGCAACGCGGTCACGAAAAGCCCCTCGATCTCGGCGTCGACGAAGAGCTGGACCGTCACCGGCGTGCGCAGATCCGCGCTGGCCAGCACCAGCCGTACGGGTTCGTCGGTCATCTCGAAACTGATCTGCTGTGCGCCGGATCCGGTTGCGTGGTCGCGCCACCAATCGAGACCGGCAGGGTCGGCCCGGGGTGTTGTCTCACCGCCGCCGAGCACGCTGTGGGTGAGGCCGCCACGCCAGCCGATGCCGGTGATCTGCTCGACGGTCACGTCGTCGAGATAAGAGTCGACGTGTACCGGGTGGGCGATCCCGATGAACGTGGGAGCCTCGCCGGCGTCGGCCGTCACGTGGAGGGTGGGGCCAGTGGCATTCAGCGCCGACGGCGTGGTGGCAACCACCGCGGCGTCAGTGGTGATCTGCTCTTCGATGACCTCCACGGTGTTGTCCGGGCCGACGTAGGCTGCTGCCACGCCGCCGGCTACCAGGAGCGGGGCGCCGAGTACAAGCAGCAAGACGCCGAAGAACGTGCGCATGACCCTCCGAGGATGGTGAGCCCGAGATCTCGGGCGGTTTCAGTTGTCGAGGCCGAGCTCGCGCCACAACTTGGCCACGTGCCCGGTGGCCCGGACGTTGTACATAGCCTTGTTGATCACCCCGTCCGCATCGAGGACGAAGGTGGATCGGATGACGCCGTTCACGACCTTGCCGTAGAGCTTCTTCTCACCGTATGCGCCGTAGGCCTTGAGAACGTCGAGATTGGGGTCGGACAAGAGAGGGAAGGTGAGACCGTCCTGGTCGCGGAACTTCGCTAGTTTGTCCGGTTCGTCAGGGGAGATGCCGAGCACGGCATAGCCGGCGGACTGGAAAGAGGCCAGATTGTCCCGGAAATCGCAGGCCTGTTTGGTGCATCCGGGTGTCATCGCCGCCGGGTAGAAGTAAATGATCACGTTCTGGCCCCGGTACGAAGCGAGATCGACCGGCTCACCATCGGTGTCGGGAAGTGTGAAGGTGGGTGCGGGGTCGCCTGGGGAGAGTCGAGTATCGTTCACGGCTCTACGGTATCGAGCCGCGCCGAAATCCCAGCGATGGCGCGTCGGCGCCGATACGGTGGATCTACAACACGGCGGTGGGGATGCCGGCTCTTGAGTGAGCCCCGATTCCGCGCAGGCCGGTGAGAATTGAACTGGAGGTGGACGTGAGCACTCCCGAACCTGTGCTGCCCAAGTCGCGGCAGCCGGTGCGTGTTCAGGAAACGGCACAGGAGGAGTCCGATCGGCGTCCCAAGCGTTCGGTCGACGAGATCGAACAGGCGATGGCGGAGCGCAGCGAGAGACTGTCGCGCAACGTCGATGATCTGGTCAACCGGATGAAGCCCGGTCGGCTGGCACGAGACGGCGTGCAGCGTGTCGGTTCAGCGATGACCACCGAACAGGGCGGTCCGAGACTTGAAGTGATCGGCGCCGTCGCGGGCGCTGCGGTGGTCGCCGCGTTCGTCATCTGGAGGGCCCGCCGGCGGCGCTGAACACGGTGATGTGCTGATCCGATGCCCAAGCGCGTATCGTGTGGCGACGTGAGCACTGAGAACCCGGACAAGTTGCCTATCCGCATGCTGCACGACCGCGTGCTCGTCTCGCTCGATCACGAGGCCGGTGAGCGAAAGTCGTCCGCTGGAATCGTGATTCCCGCTACGGCGGCCATGGGACGGCGGTTGTCGTGGGCACGTGTAGTCGCGCTCGGATCCAACGTGCGTACCGTCGCTGCCGGAGACCGGGTGCTGTTCGACCCTGAAGACAAGGCCGAAGTCGAAGTCCGCGGCGAGACGTACATCCTTCTGCGCGAGCGTGACTTGCATGCCGTCGCCTCGGAGCGCCTGCCTGACGGCCAGACCGGACTGTATCTCTGACACGGGCCGCGCCGGTCACAATCGGGTCCGCGCCCGCACAGGCCTGACCCCAGGACGTTATTCCCCGTCTGCCTGGGCTTCTTGCTTGCCCAGGCAGAGCAGCAACTCGATGAGTGACAGGTTGAGATCGAGACAGATCTGCTCGTTGTCCGTCGTCTCCGTCGGCGTGGGGGTGGGGGTGGGCGTAGGGGAAGGGGTGTTTGGCGGCGTGAGGGTGCGCGTGGGCTCGGGGCTCTTGGGGGTTTCGGTCGGCCGTGGGTCCTCAGGCGGATCGGACTCTTCTGGTGAGTTGTCCTCCGAAGGGGGATCAACGGGTGGTGAGTCGCGACCGTCGTCGGTCCCGGAGTTGAACGACGTACTGTTCTCCGACCCGGAGTTTCCCGAGCCGTTCCCACCGGTGCGGCCGGAGTCGGACGAGCCCCTGGAACTGTCTCCGCGGGTGGTGTCGTCCGGATCCTGACCCTGCGCCGGCTGTCCGTCTCCGCCGTCGGCGCTGCCTTGTTCACTACCCCCCTCGGCCGCCGGGGGCAGCGTAGGCTCGCCGGTCGGCTCGGAGCCGTCCGAGGCGTGGGGCGGGGCCGGGGTTCCAGTAGCCGTCGGATCGGAGCCGACGGCGGGATCAACGGCTGCGTGAGTGGTGACGAAGTGGGTGCCGCTGGCGATGCGGTCTTCGGTGCTGGGCACGACGAGATTACCCAGGGTGATGCCGATGGCGGCGCCGACCACGCAGGCCACTGCGGCGGGATGTCTGCGACCTTTGGCTGCGAACCAGCTCAAAGCGATCGAGAGCCGACCGTCGCGGGCGTGGGCGCCGGGCTCATGACCGAAATGAGGGCGGCGCTCGTTCTGGTGGCCGTGCACTGGCGGGCTGATGGAACCGGAGTCCTTTCCTGTCCTGCGGTGATCGTCTCCGGTGTGATGTGCCCGGGCGACATGATCAACCTACTCGCGCGACAGCGTACCGACTCCGAGTTGCCGCCGAATATGGGGTGATCGGCCGATTTTTCGAGGCTATCCGCATGGTGCGACGTCGCAACCGGCCGGGCGGCACAAAAACAGGCCGCATGGCCTAGTATTAGGCCATGCGAACTGAAAGTAGTCCGCGTGGCCGGAAGCGGTCGTCGTTCATCGAACAAGCGCGCCGTGCGCAGATCATCGAAGCGGCGACGGAAACAGTGGCCGAGGTCGGCTACTCCCGGGCCTCGCTAGCCGAGATCGCCCAGCGCGCCGGGATCAGCAAGAGCGTCATCTCGTACCACTTCGAGGGCAAGGACGAGCTACTCGAACAGGTGGCCGCGCGGCTCTTCGAGGAGACCTGGGCCTACATGGAGCCGCGGGTCTACGGCGAAACCTCCGCTGGGGCGCAGATCAGGGAGTGGGTCCGCTCTCAGTTGTCGTTTTTCAGCTCGCACCGGGTCTCGTTCCTCGCCATGGTGGAGATCGTCACGCACTACCAGCCAAAAGAGGGCAGCAGTCCATTTGCGCAGGCCATCGAAGAAGAGGCCGCGGAACTGGCCCGGATCCTGCGAAAGGGACAACAAGATGGAGAGTTCCGTGACTTCGATCCCCGGGCCGTGGCGGTGATCATCGGTCAAGCCGTCGAGGGTGCGCTCGGCCAGTGGATCGCCGACGACACGATCGACCTGGATACACATGCCCTGGCTCTCGTGGATTTCATCGACCACGCAATCCGTTCGGAAAGAGGATGACCCACATGCCCACGCCACAGCTTCGTCCACCCAAGCATCGAGTCGAACGACGAGCCATTGTGTGGTGGACACTGCAGTCGGCGCTGTTTGCCGGCCCGATCCTGATAGGGCTGATCATCGCGTATGCCCTCTGGGAGGACGCCCGTCCGTGGCTGATCATCCTCCTGATCGGCGCTGGTGTGCTGGCCTTCATCGGCATCGTCGTGGAGCCGTGGTGGCGCTTTGCTGTGCATCGGTGGGAGGACACTGATCAAGCCGTCTACGCTCTGACCGGATGGGTCGTGCGGGAATGGCGGGTCGCTCCGTTGTCGCGCATCCAGACGGTCGACGCGGTGCGGGGACCACTAGAGCAGCTGCTCGGGTTGTCGACGCTCAGGGTGACCACGGCGTCGTCCAGCGGCGCCATCAACATCGGCGGGCTCGACAAGGACGTAGCCGAACAAGCGGCCGAGCGTCTCACCACGATCGCGCAGATCACACCCGGGGATGCGACATGACCGAGCAGTTGCCCAAGTTCAACGACTACGCCCCGCCGGTCCCGGCGCAGAGCCCGCAGAATCGGTCCGACGGCTGGCAACGTCTGCACGTCAGGATGATCTGGGTGGACGCGATCCAGAGCGTGCTGTCGTTGACCCCGGCCGCGCTGGCGATATGGGTGTTCGGGGTGGAGCCGAGTCTGGGCAGCATGTGGCCGGTCATCGCGGTGGCCGTATTCGGTCTTGCCGGAGCGATCGGCGATGCTGTGCGGTGGGTGTTCACTCGCTACCGGGTGACGCCGGACTATGTCGAACGACGCACCGGGTTGCTCGTGCGCAGCTACCGGTCGGTTCGCCGGGACCGGATCCGCAGCGTGGATTCCACGGCGAAGCTCCGCCACCGGCTGGCCGGGCTCAGAGTGGTCGAGATCGGTGCCGGGCAGCAGACCGCTGCGAACGAGTCCGCCTTCAGCTTGGACGCCATCTCCAAGGCCGAGGCCGAGGCGCTCCGGCACGAGCTGTTGTGGGGACGCAAACAGCAGAGCGACCCGGCGCAGGCGGTCGCCCGCCCGGCCGGCGCACCCACGGCCGACAGCGAAATCATTCTCAGCCCCGACCCTGCTGAGCAGGTCTTCGCGCGATTGCGGCCTTCCTGGGTCATCTTCAACATGTTCAACATCTGGGCCTACCTCTTGGCAGCGGGTCTTCTGTGGGGCGGTTACTGGCTGGCGACGACGTTCGGGCTGGATGTGGCCGACTTCGTGCAGGGGGCGGCGGACTGGGAAGCACTGGGGTGGGGATGGACCATCGCGATCGGAGTTGCCGTCACCGGAGCCATCGGTGTCGTCGGCATGGCGGTCGTGTTCTTCACCGAGAACTGGAACTTCGAACTCGCGAGAGTCCCGGGGGAGAAGGGCACGCTGCTGCGCACCAGGCAAGGGCTGTTCAAGACGCGGGAAATCAACCGGGACGACAACCGCCTGCGCGGTGTCGAGATCGCCGAGCCGCTGCTGTGGCGGTGGATGGGGATGGCGGATACCACCATCATCACCACCGGGTTGGACGGGTCGGTGATGTCGAGTGCCACGACCATAGTGCCGCGTGGCCCAGTCGATGTTGCCCGGGTGGTGGCAGCCAGCATTCTGAACAAGACTCCGAACCCGCTGGAGACACCGCTGGAACGGCACCCCCGGGCCGCGTTGCGCCGTCGGCTGGTGTGGGCGTCGCTGACGGTCGCCGGGGTTGCTGGGGTGCTGGTCTGGCTGGCGGCTACCGACGTCGTTCCCTGGTGGTCGGTGGCGTTCGCCGCGGCATTCTTGCCCATCGCGCTGTGGGGCGCTTGGGTGGCCTATCGTGCGCTGGGTCATGCCATCAGCGGCGAATACCTGGTGGTCCGGTCCGGACTGCTGAGCCGATCCACTGCCGCGCTGCAGCGAAAGTCCGTGAGCACCGTCGCCATCCGGGAGTCCGTGCTGCAGCGCCGGCTCGGTCTCAAGACGGTTGCGGCGATGACGGCCGCCGGCTGGGGCATTTACGAGGCTGCCGACCTCCGGGCCGGTGAAGCAGTGCCGTTCGCGCTGGACGCAGCTCCGGGCCTGCTGGAGCCGTTCCTCGTGCGCGACTAGACGCAAGCCGCGCCCGTCCAGCCACGGCGCCTGCAACGGTCGGCCGGTATGTTGATTGGACGATCGTCGACGCGAGGCAGAAGGGGAGACGAGCGATGGGCCCCATTGATTCGTTCCAGGCGGCGCGCGACCTGCTGTTCGAGCATCGCGGCGACCATGAGCGGGCCAAGGCGCAATTCCGTTGGCCCGAACTCGGCGAGTTCAACTGGGCGCTCGACTGGTTCGATCACGTGGCCGACTCCAGGAGTGACCAAACGGCCTTGTGGGTCGTCGGCACGGACGGCCACGAAACGAAACGGACTTTCTCGGAGCTGACCATACGGTCCAATCAGGTGGCGAACTTCCTCCGGGAATCCGGGGTACGGCGCGGCGACCGGGTCTTGGTGATGCTGGGTAACGTGGCGCCGCTGTGGGAGATCATGCTGGCGCTGACCAAACTGGGGGCCGTAGTCATCCCGGCCACCACGCTGCTCGGAACCGACGACGTGGCCGACCGGCTTGAACGGGGCGATGTGCGCCACGTGATCACCGACGTGACCCAGACGGACAAGTTCAGCGGGCCGAGCGCCGGCTTCCAGCGGATCGTGGTGGACGCGGAGGCGGCGGGCTGGACGACGTTGGCTCACGCCGACGACGCGCCGGTCGTCTTCGAACCCACCGGTCCTACCCAGGCGTCGGACCCGTTGTTCCTCTACTTCACCTCCGGCACAACGTCTAAGCCGAAACTGGTGGAGCACACCCACGCCAGCTACCCCGTCGGGCACCTTTCCACCATGTACTGGATCGGCTTGCAGCCAGGGGACATCCACCTAAACGTCAGCTCCCCAGGCTGGGCAAAACATGCGTGGAGCAACTTCTTCGCGCCGTGGAACGCTGAGGCCACCGCGCTGGTTTTCAACTTCGCGAGGTTCGATGCCGCCGCGTTACTCGACGTGCTGGCCCGTTGCGAGGTCACGACGTTCTGTGCGCCGCCCACGGTGTGGCGCATGCTCATTCAGCAGGATCTCAACCGGTGGGACACATCGCTGCGGGAGGTGATCGGCGCCGGCGAACCGTTGAATCCTGAGGTCATCGAGCAGGTGCGCCGGTCGTGGGGACTGACGATCCGCGACGGATACGGTCAGACGGAGACAACAGCACTGGTCGGCAACTCCCCGGGGATGGTGGTCAAGCCAGGCTCGATGGGCCGGCCGCTGCCTGGCTACGACGTCGTCCTGCTGGATCCGGACGGAAACCCGGCAGCCGAGGGCGAGGTCGCACTCGACCTGACCGAACGCCCGCTCGGCCTGATGACCGGCTATCAGGACGCCGAGTCCGGATCTGCTGATGCGGCGGCCGGCGGGTACTACCGGACCGGCGACGTCGCCTCCCGTGACGCGGACGGATACTTGACGTACGTGGGGCGCGCGGACGATGTCTTCAAGGCCTCCGACTACCGGATCAGCCCGTTCGAGTTGGAGAGCGTCCTGATCGAGCACGAGGCCGTGGCCGAAGCCGCGGTAGTGCCCTCGCCGGACGCGCTGCGGCTAGCGGTGCCCAAGGCATTCGTGGTGCTGGCCGAGGGGCATCCGGCCACGGCGGATACGGCCGAGGCGATTCTGAGTTTTTGCCGGAAACGTCTCGCTGCGTTCAAGCGGATACGCCGAGTCGAGTTCGGCGAGCTGCCCAAGACCATCTCGGGAAAGATCAGGCGAGTGGAGCTGCGGACCGCTGAGCTGGATCGAGGCCCCGGTGAGGCTCGTCGTCCGGGCGAGTACTGGGAAGAGGACTTCGTCGACAGCCGACGTTAGGAGCCGACAAGCACACCGGCGCCGGAGTCCGCGGACGGGCTCCGCGCTTCCACTTCGACGGTCATGACGCCCACGATCCGGCGGAGTCTGGCGGCGACCCGCTGAACGTGCCAGTTGGCGGCGCCACTTTCAGTACGGCCGACCCGGACCGTGACGTTGATCACTCCCTCTGCTGACTCCGAGAACGAGAATCCGATGACCGGGTGTGGGTTGAGCACTGCCGTCAGGCGGGCCAGCATCCCGGAACTGGCCGTAGCTTCGAGGCGTAGCGTGGTTGACTCCGCGGGGTGGGTGGTCGTCGGGTTCATCGAAACTCCTGGGGTGAAGGAGGACACCAGAACGCAAAAAACCCTCCGCAGGATGCGAAGGGTTTGCGCGCCGGGGCCGTTGGGCGGGGCCGGCGCGCCTAGATAATGATCCGAGGTGTGAACATTGGACACGAGAGTGCCACAGAACGTAAAGATGGCGGATAGGCCGACCGCATACTGGACGCGTAGCAACATCCGCAAGGCGAAATGGTGCGCCATCAGGGACTCGAACCCCGAACCCACTGATTAAGAGTCAGTTGCTCTGCCAATTGAGCTAATGGCGCAAACGCCGAAATCTTAGCACCGGCGGTGGTCGTTGCGGAAATCGTATGGACACCGGGTGCCGACCGGGCGGCGACGGGCTTGTGGCACTGTTGTCACATGGCAAATCAGCCCAGCCGACGTGAATACGACCTGGACATCCCCACTGACGTCGAGTCCGGCATCTATGCCGACTTCGCGTCGATCTGGCATACGCCCGACGCATTCGTGCTTGACTTCGCTGTGGTCAAGCGGCCCCCGCGCTCCACGGTCGACGACGAGGGAAACCGGGTGACCAAGGTACCCACGCGGGTGGTCACCAGAGTACGGATCCCACCGAGCCAAGTGTTCGAGATCATGAAGGGGCTCGAGAAGCAGTTGTCGATGTGGGAGCGTAGCTACGGCAAGAAGCAGCGACCCCCTGAGGGTTCCTGAGCGGACGCTAGAGGTACTGGCCGGTGTTCCCCCGAGTCTTCCACCGGCCGGAGGCCGCGACGGCGTGAAGGTCGTCCGCGGTGAACGAGTCTCCATGCTCGAGTACGGCGCGGCGGACAATCTCGCGTAGATCCGCACCCGTCACGTCGGGGACGGCTCGCGCAACCCGGCCGACGTCCAGGTCCAGGCCGATCGAATCGAGATATCGGCCGAGAATCGCGGCTCGGCCCGCTTCGTCCGGTGCCGGAAGCGTGAGAATCGTGTCGAAGCGGGCTGACCGTTGCGCCGCCGGGTCGATGCCGCGTGGGTTGTTCGTGGTGGCAACCGTCAGTACGTCGCGACGGCGTTTGGCGCCGTCGACGGCAGCCAGGAAATCCGCCAGAGTGCGCGTTCGCGCGTGTTGTTGCCGGTTGCCGACGACGAGGTCGATGTCTTCGAGTACAACGACGGCCGGGCCCAGGTGATCGAGTTCGTCATAGAGGGCGAGAACATCTGTTGCGACGGTGGCGGCGTCGGCGAAGATCACCGTGAAGCGGCCGGCGAGCTCGGCCGCAAGCACACGGGCAAGGTTGGTCTTGCCCACTCCGGGCTGTCCTACCAGTAGGAGGCCGCGCGTCGTGCCGAGGCCGAGACGGTCCAGAGTTGCACGGCGGTGTGTCATCGAGGCGACGCACAGGTCGAGCTCGCGCCAGATCGCCTCCGGCAGGATCAGCTGTTCGCGCTGGTCCACGGGTAGGGGGAGAGGCGTGAATGTGAGGCTGTTCGATGCGAGCTTCGCCTGCAACACCCGGCCGCGAAGCGGATTGTCCTCGCCTGCGGCGCGGTCGAGCAGTCCTTGGAGGATCTCGACGCCCGCGCCTTGCTCGGAGCGGAGGGTGTAGACGCGCAGGTGCTGGTCGAACGCGTCATCGAAGATCGAGACGCAGGCGTCGACCGATGCGAGCGTTCCCGCCGGGAAGTGGATGACCATCCTGACGGGAACGGACAAGGCTTCTGCGCCACCGGCGTCGAAAGGCGCCCACATCGGCGGATCGCCATGTCCGGGGCCACCGATGGTGATGTCGTCGTGTCGGGCCATGGTGTTGCCGAGGATCAGGCCTGCCACCCGGAGGAGTGTTCTCGTCGGGCGGCTGTCCGCGGAGGCAAGTTCGTCCCTGGAAGCGCCGAGGGCCCGCCCGGCCCACGACGCCGGATTGTCGCGCTCTCGCGAGGCATGGCCCAGCAGGCGGGCGATGGCCTGGATCGTTTCTCGCGAACCGTACGGAAGGTCCGCCATCCAAGCCGGTGGCTGCTGGCTGGTATCGAGGCTGAGGGCAGTGCTGGACGTCACGGGAGACGACGTTAGCGGCCGGAGATCGCGATAAGCCGGAAGCCGGTGTGCGATGCCGAGACGTTACCGGTTGATGCTCCAGGCGTGACCGGATTGCTCAAGTGCGCAGTTGACGCGACGGGGAGTGCGGTGTGCCGCGGACCGCCCTTTCTGCATCTTCTTCGGCGTCCAGGCGGGCCAGTACCTGGGTGGCGATGGCTTCCAGCGTCTTGAGCTGCTCCGGCGTCAGATCATCGATGAACAGCCTTCGGACGGTCTCGACGTGCAGCGGGGCGGCCGCCTCGATGGCACGCCGGCCGCACTCGGTGATGACGACGAACGCGCTGCGTCCGTCTTCGGGACACTCCACCCTTTTGACCAGCCCGCGCCGTTCCATCCGGGTGACATGGTGTGAGACTCGGCTCTTCTCCCAATGCAGCCCGTGTGCGAGCTGAGATGCTCGGAGCTGGCCCTCCGGGACATCGGTCAGAAGCACCAGAACCGCGAAGTCAGACAGCGAAAGCTGCGAATCGGTCTGAAGCTGCCGGTTGAGTTGCGCGTTCAGTTTGGCCTGCATGCGAACGTAGCTTCTCCAGGCCCGCTGCTCAGCCTCATCCAGCCATCTCGGATCGCTCACAGGGGAGACTTTAGCAGAAAGGTTGACACGTCACCTAAAACGAGTATTGTGTGACACGTCAACCAATTTGAACGCAGCGACATGAGGAGTAACGAGCAATGACTGACTTCACCGCTCTGACCGGCCAGTACACCATCGACCCCGAACACTCCCGGCTCGGCTTCGTGGCCCGGCACGCGATGGTTACCAAGGTGCGCGGTTCGTTCAACGCTTTCACCGGAATCATCAATGTCGACGGCGCGAACCCGGAGAACTCGAGTGCCCAGGTCGCCATCGAGACCGGCAGCATCGACACTCGCAACGAACAGCGCGACGGCCACCTGCGGGCCAACGACTTCCTCGACATCGAGAAGTACCCGGAGATCACCTTCGCTTCCACGTCGGTGAAGCTGGTGGATGACAGCACCGTAGAGGTGACGGGTGATCTGACCATCAAGGACGTCACCAAGTCCATCACCATCCCCTTCGAGTACGGCGGCGCTGCCACCGACCCGTTCGGCAACTTCCGGATCGGCTTCGAGGGCGCCCACACCATCGACCGCAAGGACTACAACGTCACGTGGAATGCCGCACTTGAGGCCGGTGGTGTTCTGGTGAGTGACAAGGTCACGCTGGAGTTCGAGGTTTCCGCCGTCAAGAACGCCTCCTGAGAACCCGAACGCCTCAGCTGTTGGGGGAAGTGTCATGAGTACTGTCGCCCCGCACGGTCTGCATCACGTGACGGCGATCGCGGGCGAGCCGCAGCGCAACGTCGATTTCTATACGAATGTCCTCGGCCTGCGGCTCGTCAAGCAGACGGTGAACTTCGACGCTCCGGATACGTACCACCTGTATTACGGCGACGAAGCAGGCCGCCCATCCAGTGTGCTGACGTTCTTCCCCTGGCGCGGTGTGCCGGCAGGGCGCAACGGCATTGGCATGGCCACGTCCACCGCCTTCAGCGTGCCTGAGGGTTCGGTTGGATGGTGGCATGCCCGGCTGAAAGCGCACGAGGTCCCGGTCGAAGCGCCCTACAGCCGGGACGGCGAAGACGTCGTCACCTTCCGTGATCCGGACGGAATGGTGATCGACCTCGTCGCCGCGCCCGGCGACGCCCGCTCCGGATGGGACGGCGTGGCCAGCATCCCAGCCGACCGTGCGGTCCGGGGTCTGCACGCGGTGACCATGAGTCAGCGGCTGCTCGACCCGACGGCCGACATGCTCACCTCCCGTCTCGGAATGCATCTCGGCGGTGAGGAGGGCGCCAGGGCGCGGTTCACGATGGCGGAGGGCAGCTCCGGGGCCCTCGTCGATGTCGCGGCCGTCGATGACGACCGTGGTCTCCAGGCAGGCGGCACCGTTCACCATGTCGCGTTCCGGGCACCAGATCTTGCGACCATGACACGGTGGCGGGATGAGCTGGTGGACGCCGGTGTGAGCGTCACCGAGATCATGGACCGCCAGTACTTCATGTCGATCTATTTCCGGGAGCCCGGAGGAGTCCTCTTCGAGATCGCCACGGACACCCCGGGCTTCGACATCGACGAACCGTTGCTGGAGCTGGGCCGCTCGCTCAAGCTGCCGCCCTGGCTGGAGCCCAGCCGGGAAGCGATTCAGGCGTCGTTGCCGCCGCTGGAGATCGTCCCGTGACCACGCCAGACGGCGCGCCACAGGTAGGAAGTTCGCTGGCCCGGCCCCACGTATGGCAGCCGGGTCGCGCGGGTCCACCGTTGCTCCTGCTGCATGGCACGGGAGACAACGAGCATGGGCTTCTCGAGTTGGGGGAGCATCTCGCTCCCGGTTCCCCTCTTCTCTCGCCGCGCGGAACCGTGCTCGAAGGAACTATGCCGCGGCACTTCCGCAGGCTGCGCGAAGGTGTCTTCGACGAGGCCGACCTGCGGGTCCGTGCGGATGAGCTGGCCGAGTTCATCGACGTGGCGGCCGGACGTTACGGCTTCGCGTCGAGTTCTCTCGTGGCGGTGGGCTTCTCCAACGGTGCCAATATGGCGGCCGCGCTGCTGCTGACCCATCCAGGCCTGCTCAAGGCGGCCATCTTGATCGCCGCCGTGGCGCCGTTCGCCGAGCCGCCTGGCGCGGAGGAGGCACGGGCGCTGAGCGGGCACGACGTCTTGATCTCCAACGGGCTGCGGGATCCGATGGCTCCACCGGAGCAGGCCGATCTGCTCGCCAAACAGCTCACGGCTCGCGGTGCGGCCGTCACATTGCTGACCCACGCCGGCGGACACCAGTTCGCGCCCGAGCACGTGCCCGCGATGCGCGAATTCCTGCAAGCGAACGCCTGACCGGCCGGTGCGTCGCGGGTTTCGTGGCCCCTGGTTGTTGAGTCCGGCGCTTGCTCGGCTCATGTCCAGACGACGGCCACCAGTACGGCAGCAATGCCGAGACCGGCCGCGCCGTCCGTCAGGGCCGGCGAACTCGTACCACTTGGCCGACGTGAGCGTCGGCCCCGGACGGCGAGTATCAGGAGTGTGAGCGCGGCGATCGCGAGGGCCAGCTTGACGACCATCTTGGCCTCCACGACGTGGTTGCCTTGGAGGCGGTTCGCTGCGATAAGCCCGTTGCCGGTCAAGACTTGCACGGCGGCGCCGGTGAGCATGATCCGCAGCATGGGGCGATCTTGCAGGTGTGGCCGGACCATTCTCGGCCCGATTAGGGCTGCCAGGCCAAGGAAGTGAAGAACTAGAAGAGCCAGCCGGAGGATTTCCAGGGGCGGCATTGCTACCTCGCTCGAATTGGTGGGTAAGTACTTACTCACCATACCGGCCGCACGGGGCAGTTGACCGAACAGGTGGGCGATTCAGCCAGAGGAGCGCAGGGCGCTGCCGAGGCACCGGGCGGCCGCCCGGACCCACCCGCCACTGAAACCAAAAGACGGCCGAACCCACCACTATTGGGTTCGGCCGTCCACGATGTCTTGAGACATCACACTGGGGTGACCGACGGGATTTGAACCCGCGACATCCTGGACCACAACCAGGTGCTCTACCTGCTGAGCTACGGCCACCATGGCGCACCCGTAAGGATGCGGCTGGACAAGTATACGGGGTCCTGGGGTGTGCTCGTCACACCGCGGGGGGCTTGGCGTCGTCGGCGCCTACAGCGTGCTCGAGAGTCGCGGCTGCCGCTGCCCGGGAGGTGTCGGTGTCAGGTCCCGGGAGAGGCACGAACACCGTCTGCCGGTAGTAGCGTAGTTCGTTGATGGAGTCCTGGATGTCGCCGAGGGCGCGGTGGTTGCCGGTCTTGCTCGGGCTCGCGAAATACACTCGCGGGTACCAGCGCCGCACCAGTTCTTTGATGGACGAGACGTCGACATTGCGATAGTGCAGCCAGCTCTCCAAGTCCGGCAGGTCGCGCGCGAGAAACAGACGGTCCATGTGGACCGTGTTTCCTGCCAGCGGTGCCTTCACCGGCTCCGGCACAAAGGTCTTGACGTAGTCCAGCGTGCGCTCGCGGGCCTCCTCCATGGAGATCCCGCTGTGGAGCTGGTCGAGTAGCCCGCTGGTGGTGTGCATCTCGCGGACGACGTCGCCCATCTGCTCGATGGTCTCGTTCGGTGGCCGGATGACGACGTCTACGCCGTCGCCCAGCACGTTCAGTTCTCCGTCGGTGACGAGCACGGCGACCTCGATCAAGGCGTCGCGGGTGAGATCGAGGCCGGTCATCTCGCAGTCGATCCATACGAGTCGGTCGTTGGTCACGGCGCCCACCTTACGTGGCTCAGGCAAGGCTGTCTCATCGCTTGTGTCGGCGTCGCCGGGCTCCGGCCCGTCGCGGACCCGGCTCGACGGGCGGCGCCTCGTCGGTATCGTCATCCGAGCCGGGCCGATGATCCTGCGCGCGGTGGCTGTCCCGGCGGTTCGGCTCACCCGGCTCGGATCGGCTTGGACGTGCTGGTTCCTCGCCATGATCAGTGGCGGCCGGGGGAGGTCGCCGGGTGCGCGCGGTGGCAACCGCAAGTAGCGCGAGGGTGAGCAGCGTTCCCAGCACCACACCGGCCGCGGCCCACCAGGGTTGGTCGGCGGCGAGCAGTAGAGCCGTCGCGACGCCGGCCGCGAGCAGCGCGTACACGGTGATCTCGGCCATCGACGGTGTCGCTGCCGGCGGGACCTGCCGTTTCGGCGCGCGACGGCCGCGAGTGGCATGACGACGTGCGGGCACCCTGTCTCCTGATTGAAAGCCCCCGTTGCGAAGTCTCGAAGGAGAGCGAGTCTAGTGCCCCTCGCTGATCCGCGGTGCGAGCGCTGTCTACGTGGTGCGTGGCGCCGGACTTTTTGACTATCGACAGGCGAGACATCAAGTGATCTAATCACTAGCTAACTAATCGACGTCGATTGTTGTGGAGGTCTGATGCGCCCGTTACGTCCGCTTCGTGTGCCAGTCATGCTGCTGGCGGTTGCCACCGCCGGAGCTGTGACCATTCCGGTCGGTGTGGCCGCGGCCGACTCCGAGGACCCATCCGCCGGAACCTGCGGTGTCGTGGATTCGGACTGGCAGGTGAGCTCCCGTGTAGAGCCCCACCGGACCGAACTCTTCGACACCTACGGCAACTCCGGCACCGGGTGGACGGGTGGAGACAGCACCTACTCGGTGCGCTTGCCCGGCGGGCGCACCGCATGGATGTTCTCCGACACCTTCCTCGGCCCGGTAGAACCAGATCTGACCCGGCCGATCGAGACGCCGTTCCTCAACAACTCATTCGTGATCCAGAAGGGTGACTCGCTGACGACGGTGACCGGGGGGACAGCTGACGAGCCGGACTCGCTGGTGCCGCCGGCCGAGCCGAACACATGGAACTGGCTCGGCGCCGGTATCGCAACACCGCGCTCGTTCGACATCATGTTCCTACAGTTCGGCACCTTCGGTCCCGGCATGTGGGACTTCGAATGGCAGGCGAACAAGCTGGTTCGCTTCGACCCTTGGACGTACGAAGTCCGCGACGTCGTGCCGATGCCGTCCGAGGCGGGCGTGCAGTGGGCGTCATGGATCGAGCGAGCCGGGCGTTACACCTACATCTACGGCGTGGACGATCAGGGTGCCTCGAAGTACATGCATCTGGCTCGGGTCAGGGGCAGCGATCTCACGAAGCCGTGGGAGTACTGGACCGGCGACGGCTGGTCGGACGAGGAGACGGACTCCGCGCCGATCATGCCGGGGGTGGCGAACGAGTACAGTGTCACGTCGTTCAAGGACGGCTACCTGCTGGTCACCCAGGACACCAACGAGCTGTTCAGCACCAACATCGTCGGCTATGTCAGCTGCACGCCGTGGGGCCCGTTCACGCCCGTGGGCACGCTGTATCAAACACCCGAAACCGGCGGGAACATCATTACGTACAACGCGCACGAACACCCCGAACAACGCCGCGGCAACAAGCTGATCGTGACGTACAACGTCAACAGCCTGGACTCGGCCGAACTGTACGACGACGTGACGATCTACCGACCGCGCTTCGTCGAAGTCGAGCTCTCGAAGGGGTAGGTCCCGAGCGAGGCCGTCAGGCCGGCTGGCTCCAGGTCTCCCGCACCGAACGGCGGATGGCGCCGGCCTGACGCAGCTGAATGATGATGCCGATGATCGCGAGGGCGATACCGCCCGCGTACCACCATGGTTGGTCGCGGGCGGTCGTCTCGGCATCGAACATGGCGTCGATGTCGATGACGTCGAATATGAGCATCAGGCCGGCGATCACCACGCTGGCGCCCGCGAAGGAACTGATGACGATCAGGAGTAATTGGGGGAGGCTCGCGACGATGGCGAGCAGGGCGAGCGCCGCGCCGCACAGCGCCCCGATCAGCAGCAACCCCCATGCTTCGGTGACGCCCAGCGCCGAGGCAAGGGTGCCCCCGAGCACGAATCCCATCGACGCCATCCCCAGGATGATGCTGACGGCGAAGAACAGGTAGGCGAGGGCGGCAAATACGATGGCGAGCAAGATGGCGACCAGCCAGCCCGTCGCGGTGTCGAGATACCCCTGGTCGGTGAGGTTGTCGACGAGACCGGCCCCCACCGCGAAACCGACGAACGCGCCCCAAATCGCCAGCAGAAGGCGCATCGCCCATTGCCCACGCAGGCACAGGAATGCGCCGATGATGACGGCCAGCAGGCCCACAACGATTTCGGTCATCGCGTACTCGCCCTCCGTTCTCTACCTGACTCCCGGCAGAAATCCCGGTTGACGCCAATCGCGGCGCCGATGACGCTATGGCCCATGATGACACCGACGCAGCCACTTCTGCCGCACGTCAGCACGAACCACTTGGCGGATGCGCCCGCGCGCATCAAGTCTGCGTGACGGCGTCAGCGACTCCGGTAGGTGTTCAGCCGGGCGGCTTGGCGGGTGAGGTGGTCGCGTTCGGCGAGGTTGGGCGCCTTCTGGGCTGCCTCGGCGTAGAGCTCTGCCGCCCGCGATAGGTCGCCGTCGCGTTCGCGGAGGTATGCCGCCACCGCGGTGTAGCGGGGCAGCGAGGTGTCGAGGAGCGCGAGTTCGGCGAGACCGGCTCGTGCGCCGTCGGCTTCGCCGACCGCGACCGCGCGGTTGAGCTGGACGATGGGGCTGTCGGTGAGTCGTACGAGTTCGTCGTACCACTCGACAATCTGTGGCCAGTCGGTCTCCTCCGCGGTCGGTGCGTCCGCGTGCAGTGCGGCGATGGCGGCTTGGGCCTGGAGCTCACCGAGCTGATCGCGTGCGAGAGCTGCCTGCAGGATGTCGACGCCTTCGGCGATCAGGCGGGTGTCCCACCGGCTGCGGTCCTGCTGGGCGAGCGGCACCAGACTCCCGTCAGGCGCGGTGCGGGCTGCCCGGCGGGCGTGATGGAGCAGCATGAGCGCGAGCAACCCTGCCACTTCGGGGTGGTCGATGGCGGTCGTGAGCTGCCGGGTCAGCCGGATCGCCTCGCTGGCGAGGTCGACATCGCCGGAGTAGCCCTCGTTGAACACGAGGTAGAGGACGCGCAGCACGGTGGCGACGTCGCCGGGCTGGTCGAACCGCGCGCCGGACACGATGCGCTTGGCCCGGCTGATGCGCTGCGCCATGGTCGCCTCGGGGACCAGATAGGCCTGCGCGATCTGGCGGGTGGTCAGACCACCGACGGCGCGTAGCGTCAGCGCGACCGCCGACGCCGGGGTCAGTGATGGGTGGGCGCACAGGAAGTACAGCTGGAGCGTGTCGTCCGAGCCGGGCGCGGGCCCGGGGTCGGGCGCTTCGGGCTCAACGCTGATGAGGCTCTCACGGCGGCGGCGGGCAGCGTCCGAGCGAGCCGCATCGAGAAACCTGCGCCAGGCCACCGTGACCATCCACCCCTGCTGGTCACGCGGCGGGTTATCCGGCCAGACACGCAGGGCTTCGACCAGGGCGTCTTGAACGGCGTCCTCGGCCGCCGCGAAGTCGGCTCCGCGGCGGACGAGGATCGTGAGCACGCGTGGTGTGAGGCTGCGCAGCAGGACCTCATCCAGGCCAGTGTTCATTCTGTGATGGTGGGGGGCGTGCTGAGGAAGGGACGCACCTCGAGCCATTCGTGCAGCGGCTTCCCTCCGGCGCCGGGGGCGGCGGACAACTCGGCGGCCAGTTCGAGGGCGCGCTCGTAGGTTTCGACGTCGATCACCATCCAGCCGGCGATGAGGTCCTTGGTCTCGGCGAACGGCCCGTCGGTGACCGGCGGGCGCCCCTCGCCGTCGTAGCGCACCCACGCTCCGTCAGGCGCGAGGGCCTGACCGTCCACGTATTCGCCGGTGCCTTCGAGACGGGCGGCGAAGTCGTGCATGAACTGCACGTGGGCCGAGATTTCTTCGGGTGTCCACTGCTCCATCGGCACGTCGTTGACCGGCGCCGGAGCACCTCGATAGTGCTTGAGCAACAGGTATTTGGCCATGGTGGCCCTCCTCGTTACTGGTGCGACCATTGTGGTCGCGTTCACCACAGGAACGGAACCAGATCCTGGTTCTCGACATGACCGACCGGCCTTTTTTGAGTAGGCGCAGCCACAGGATCTCCTGTTGGTCACGTTGGATGGTCCTTGCTACACGAGCCTGGAAGAAGTAGTCGAGGCCGGGCATGGTGCACGTACTTGTGGTTCCCATCTAGGTAGAACAGATTTACGTAGGTACGATTTACCTAGATTATGGCTACATTGGAGGCGCGACATGGCAGGGAGATTTGTCGGAAGAGCATCTGAGCTTGCCTTGCTGCGCAAACGGCTGGATTCGGTTGCCCAGTCCCGGACCGGGACCGCGCTGGCCATACGGGGGCGGCGCCAGGTTGGAAAGTCACGGCTCACGCAAGAGTTCTGTGATGCGGCAGGCGTTCCCTATGTGTTCTTCACTGCAACCAAGGGATTATCGCCCGTCGAAGCGATTGGCGCGTTCCTGCGGGAGGTTCGGGAGTCCGGTCTTCCGTCCGATCCTGGTGCGCTCCCCGAGAATGCTCCTGGAAGTTGGTTGGACGCGTTGCGCGTCCTCGCTGCCGCGCTGCCCGACACTCCGAGCATCGTGGTGTTCGACGAGTTGCCGTGGTTAGCGGAGCAGGACGAGGCGTTCGACGGTGCACTGCAGACCGCCTGGGATCGGTTACTCTCCCGGCATCCGGTGCTGCTGGTCATGCTGGGTAGCGACATCCACATGATGGAGCGCCTGACCGCCTATGACCGGCCCTTCTACGGGCGAGCGGACAATCTCGTCCTGGGGCCGCTCAATCCGGCTGAGACTGGCCAGGCTGTTGGACTCGACGCCGCGGACGCGGTCGATGCCTACCTGATCTCTGGAGGCCTGCCCGGAATCCTGCGCAGCTGGCCAGTCGGGATGTCTCCGTTGCCGTTCGTTGAGCAAGAGTGCGCCGATCCGGCAGCACCGCTGTTCAGCGTGCCGGAAGCGACGCTTCTGGCTGAGTTTCCGTTGCCGGACCAGGCACGGCGCGTGCTAGAGGCGGTCGGTAGCGGGGACCGTACATATGGAGCGATTGCGGCCGCAGCTGGCGGCGGTAAGGGACCGCTCGCATCGGGCGCCTTATCTCCGTTGCTCCAACAGCTCGTCCGGGAGAAGCATGTGGTGGCTGTCGATCAGCCGCTTTCCACCCGGCCGGGAAAGCCCAATCTCTATCGCATTGCCGACTCCAACCTCCGCCTGTATCTGGCAGCACTACGATCGAGCCAGGAGCTCGTCCGGCGTGGGCGTCCCGAGGCCGCATTCCAGATGTTCGCACGACGCTGGGAGACCTGGCGCGGACGAGCGGTCGAGCCCCTCGTGAGAGATTCCTTGGAGCTGGCAGGCGCGTCTGGAGCGCTACCATGGCCCGAAGTAGAGACGGTCGGAGGCTGGTGGAACCGGCAGTTCAACCCTGAGGTCGATCTCGTCGGCGCGGATCGGTATCCGGTGGCTCGACGGCTGTGGTTTGCTGGGTCGATCAAGTGGCTGAAATCGCCGTTCGACCGCCACGACCTTGCCGTCTTGCACCGCCGCGCGCCACAAGTGCCGGGATTCGAACCCGACCGAACCGGGCTCGTCATCGTGTCGATGAACGGGGTCGACTCTCACATCGAACGTGACTCGGCCGATGTGGTCTGGAATGCGGCTGACGTGATCTCCGCGTACATCTGAGGTTGAGCTGAGCGCGCCTGGAGGGATTCGAACCCCCGGCCAAGAGCTTAGAAGGCTCCTGCTCTATCCACTGAGCTACAGGCGCAGGTCATGGCGTGGCATGGTGCGGTCACTATTGTGACCCACCGGTCGATGTCAGTGCACCGGTACACCGAGTCCGTCGACGATCTCAGCGCCTGGCCAGGCGGCCAGCTGTGATCCGGGCACCGCGATCTTCGATCGGCGCAGGCCACTACCGATCACCGCGTATGGTAACGCGGCGACGGCGGGGTCCACGAGGACGGGCCAGCTTCCGGGCAGACCGAGCGGGGTGATTCCGCCATATTCCATCCCGGTCATGGCAACGGCGTCGTCCATCGGTAGAAACGATGCCTTGCGCACGTCTAGACGGCGCCGGACGACGCCGTTCACGTCGGCACGGGTGGTCGCCAGCACCATACACGCCGCAACCCGCAGCTCACCGGCCCGTTTACCGGCAACCACGACGCAGTTGGCCGAGATCTCCGGTGCGACGTCATACGCCGCGCAGAACTCGGTGGTGTCCGCGAGAGTTGGATCGATCTCGGCGACGAACGCCTCGGTGGCGGGCTGGTGCTTCAGCGCGAACTGGACGGGATCGGCCAGGAGGTCAGGCCGCTGTGTGGCGGGTGCGGTCGGCAGCCGCCCGATGCTAGGCGTCGTCATGGCATCTGCTTTCGGGACGCCACCAGGGCTTCTCGTGCGTCACCATGGCCGCAGACCTGTCGATGGACGAGGAAACCCACCAAACATGATCATTTGGGTGGGGTCAGTGGGAGTAGGTGGGGACGACCATGCCTCGGCCCAGGGTGTGGAAGGCGAGGTTGAACGAGACCACGGCCGGTGTCGCGTCCTCGGTGACGCCCTGGTCCGCCAAGGACTCGACATCAACCGCGTGGACGACGAAGAAATACCGATGGGGGCCGTCGCCCTGGGGCGGCGCCGCTCCGGCGTAACCCATGCCGCCGGTGTCGTTGCGCACAAAAAACGCGCCGTCAGGCAGGCCCAGCCCGTCGGCGGCGCCGGCGCCTCGGGGCATCTCGGTGATCCGGGCCGGGATGTCGACGACGACCCAGTGCCAGAAACCACATGGTGTGGGCGCATCGGGATCGAAACAAGTCACGACGTAACTCTGGGTGCCTTCTGGGGCTCCGGACCACCGCAAGTGCGGCGAAAGGTTCACGCCGGTCATGCCCCAGTCGTTGAAGAGGAAGTCGTTGGCGAGCTGCTGGCCGTCGCTGACGTCGTCGCTCTCCACGTGGAACTCCGCGACGGCGGGCAGCAGTTCATAAGGGTTCGGAGCGGCCGGTCGCTCGAGCGACATGGAATCCTCCAGAGTGTTGTCGGCGTCGTTCTTGACGTTAATGCAAACATGGCGGTGTGGCGCAACCATCCGACGAACGTATGTATGACGCTTTGAGTGTTTTGCGGCGGTTGGTGGGCGAAATCGATTTTCCGTTCGACTCGGCCAGCTCAGCCAAGACCCGGCGCGAACTCGACGATGCCCGGACACTGCTGGATCATTATTTGTTGGCTCGGCTGCGCCGGATGGACGCGCCGTTGCTGGTCGCCGTTGGTGGTTCGACCGGTGCCGGGAAGTCCACGTTGGTCAACGGCATCGTCGGCGATGTCGTCACTTCGCCGGGGGTGTTGCGGCCGACCACACGCATCCCCGTCCTGGTGCATCACCCCGACGACACACCCGAGTTCCCGGCTGAGCATGTTCTGTCCGAGCAGCGCCCGGTCGACGGCATTCCCCGAGGACTCACCCTCATGGACACGCCTCCGCTGGCCTCGGTCGCCGACGAAAGCCGCTCGCAGGCACCGGCCGCGCTGGAGACGGCCGACCTGTGGATCTTCATGACCACGGCGGCGCGTTATGCCGACGCGGTTCCGTGGCAGGTTCTGGCCAGGGCCGCAGAGCGCAGGATGTCGGTTGCCGCGGTGGTGAACCGGGTGCCACCCGGCGCGGTGAACGAAATCAGATCTCATCTGGCCGGTTTGCTTGCGTCACGAGGGCTCGGTGATGCACCGTTGTTCGCCTTGGAAGAAGCCACACTGGACAGTTCCGGGATGATGCCGCCGCATGTCGTGGAACATGTGTCTCGCTGGCTCCACGAGTTGGCCGGCGGCGACGCCGCGCGGGCGGCCGTGGTCCGGCGCACCGTGGACGGGGCCGTCAGCCACGTGCTCAGTCGCGTGTCCAGTTCACTTGCCCAAGCTGAGGTGGATGTGTTTGACGACGCTGCTCGTGCCGACCTGACTGAAGCCGTCGCGGCCGGGTGGCGGGCCCGGGGTGAGGCCGAATGACCACTCGTCTCGGGGCGATCTCGGGCGCGCTGGAGGCCGGAGCCGGCCGGTTTTTCGATCCGTCCACCACTGAAGCGCGGGCTGTGCTGGAACGGGCCGGCGCCCGGCTGGAACTCTCACTCGAGCACACGGTGGTCGCGCTCGCCGGATCCACCGGCAGCGGAAAGTCGTCACTGTTCAACGCGATCTGTGGCATGGACATCGCGCGGGTAGGCGTCCGCCGGCCCACGACGTCCTTGCCGTTGGCGTGTATCTGGGGCGCCGAGGGCGTTGACCCTCTTCTCGACTGGCTGGAGGTACCCGCCCTTAACCGGGTCTCAAGAGAGAGCGTCCTCGACTCAGGCGAGGACGACGCTCTGGACGGCTTGGTGCTCCTGGATCTGCCCGACCACGACTCCACGGAGAGCATGCACCGCGACACAGTCGATCGGCTGGTTGAGCTGGTCGACCTTTTCATCTGGGTGATGGACCCGCAGAAGTACGCCGACGCCGTGATCCACGAGCAGTATCTCCGGCCGCTGTCCGCGCACAGCGATGTGACGGTGGTTCTTCTCAACCAGGTCGATCGCTTGCCGGAGGCCGATGCCGAGGCATGCCTGAACGACCTTCGCCGGTTGCTCGACGAAGACGGGCTTGCCTCCGCGCCGTTGCTGCCGGTCTCCGCGGCCACTGGAGTCGGCCTGGACATCCTGACGGAACGGCTGCGGGTCGCGGTGCTCGAACGACAGGCGATTCGGAACCGGATCGAGGCCGACGCCCAGCGCATCGCCGCCCGTATGGAATCTGCACTCGGATCCACCTCACCCGGCGAGATCGGCGAGACGGAAACCGAGAGGCTGGTCGCGTCGTTGGGGGCTGCCGCCGGCATCGACGTCATGGCTGAGCAGGCCGGCGAGGCTTATCTGCGCAGGGGAAGCGCTGGTGTGCTGCCGGAGCCGCCGCCGGTGGATCGCCCTACGGTTGAGGCCGCCGTTCATGAGGTGGGCCGGGCGGCCATGGGCTCGCTGGCCGGCGGATGGGGCGGGTCCGTCCGGGCGCTCGCGGCGGAACAGGCCACAAAGGTGCCGGCCGCGCTACACGACACCTTGATGGCCGTCGACCTCTACCGCCCACCGAGCGGGCGGTGGCGCCTTTCCGGCGTGCTCGAGTGGCTCGCGCTGATCGCGGGTCTCTTCGGCGGGTTGTGGGCACTTCTGCTCGAGCTGGCTGCCCGGCTGGATCTCGCGTGGCTAAACGAGATCGACTTGCCTGACCCCGACGTCGCCGGCAGCTCGTTGCCGTTGATCCTTTTGGTAGCCGGTGGGTTCGTCGGGCTCGTTCTGACAGCCGCGAGGTTCGGCGTGGCGCGGCGGGCGCGCCGGCAACGGACCGAGGAAGCCGAGCGGCTACTCCGCGACGTGGTGGCCGATGTAGCGGATGAGATGGTGATCAGCCCGCTTCGAGTCGAGATTGATCGATATCACACGTTTCGTGCAGCGCTGGCCGAGGCGAGCGAGTAGGTCGGCCCCCGAGTTGTCCACAGTCCAGCCGTTGAAGGACACGAAGTTGTCCACATTCGCTGAGTGAGGCCTTCCGGGCCCGCGCCGTGGCGGGAAGTGTCGTAACCGTCATCTCGAACGGCTACGAGCACAGGAGGATCCAGATGGCCGCTGCAACCTTGACCGTCACCGGGAACATCGCCACGAAGGTGGCGCGGGAGCGCAAGAAAGACACCGGCGAGCCGTGGGTGCATTTCCGTATCGCATGCAACGAGCGTCGCTACGACAGCCGGACCGGAACGTGGCTCGACGGTGAACCGTCGTTCTACACCGTTGTGTGCTGGCAGTCGCAATTGGCCAAGAACGCCGACGCCTCGTTGAAGAAGGGGGATCCGGTCATCGTGCACGGCAAGGTCAAAGTCCGGGAGTGGCGCGACGACAACAACGTCCAGCGCTATACCACCGAGATCACCGCCACCTCTATCGGTCACGACCTGTTCCGTGGTGTCTCCGCGTTTCACAAGAACCTGCGTGCATCGCAGTCTTCGCCGGATGCCGAAGAGGTCAAGGAGAAGCTGTCCACCTATGTGGTGGACGCGAACGGAGTGGACCGGGCAAGTGGTGAGGTGGTGCCGGCGCTGGCGAGTACCGATGACAGCGAGTGGGCCGAGCGCAACGCCGCGGGGTGGGCAACGCCTGAGGCCGACGACGCGACGCTCGGAGCCGGCGTGAACTCTGCTGAGCCGGGCGCCGGCGCCGCGCCGCAGTCGGGCCCGGACGAGGAATCCGAGTCCGGCGACGACGAATCGGGAGAGCTGGCCGGGGTCGGACTGGCAGCCTGAAGCAGCGCATCCATCGGCAGGACATCATCGGGGTGGAACCAACGTTCGATGGCGATGGCGGTGCCCCGCTTCTCCGGCACCCGCTCGTCCGGAGGCCGCGCAGGTGGGCAGCATGTGAGCGCCCCGGTGACGCACTATTTGCGCGGCCTCTTACCTCCGATGATGGGATTACGCCGCCGAGGCCGTAGGCTGGACAGCGCTATGGCGGAATTCATCTATGTGATGCGTAAGGCGCGTAAAGCGCACGGCGACAAGGTCATCCTCGACGACGTCACTTTGGCGTTCCTACCCGGTGCCAAGATCGGCGTGGTAGGACCCAACGGCGCCGGTAAGTCGAGCGTGCTCAAGATCATGGCCGGTGTCGATCAGCCCTCCAACGGCGAGGCTTATCTGACACCCGGTTACACGGTCGGTTTCCTGTCCCAAGAGCCGGAACTCGACGATGCCAAGACGGTTCTGGGCAACGTCGAGGAAGGCGTGGCGGAGACCAAGGCGATGCTCGACCGCTTCAACGAGATCGCCGAGCAGATGGCCACCGACTACTCAGACCAGCTCCTCAACGAGATGGGCAAGTTGCAGGAGCAGCTTGACCACCGCAACGCCTGGGATCTCGATTCGCAGCTCGAGCAGGCCATGGACGCACTGCGCTGTCCGCCTGCCGATGCGGATGTCAGTGTGCTCTCCGGCGGAGAGCGTCGCCGCGTCGCGCTGTGCAAGCTGCTGCTGGAGCAGCCTGACCTGTTGCTGCTCGACGAGCCCACCAACCACCTCGATGCTGAGAGCGTGCAGTGGCTGGAGCAGCACCTGGAGAAGTACCCGGGCACGGTGGTCGCGGTCACCCACGACCGGTACTTCCTCGACCACGTGGCCGGCTGGATCGCCGAGGTCGATCGTGGCCGGGTGCACGGCTACGAGGGGAACTACACGACCTACCTGGAGAACAAGCAGGCCAGGTTGAAGGTCGAGGGCCAGAAGGACGCGAAGCGGCAGCGGCGGCTGAAGGACGAGCTCGAATGGGTCCGGTCCAACGCCAAGGGGCGCCAGACCAAGCAGCGTGCCCGGCTCGGCCGCTACGAAGAGATGGCCGCCGAGGCGGACAAGACCCGCAAGCTCGACTTCGACGAGATCCAGATTCCGCCGGGTCCGCGGCTCGGGCAGGTAGTGGTCGAGACCGAACGGCTGAACAAGGGCTTCGACGACCGGCCGCTCATCCGCGACCTCTCGTTCTCGCTGCCCCGTAACGGGATCGTCGGTGTCATCGGACCGAACGGTGTTGGTAAGACCACGTTGTTCAAGATGATCGTCGGCGACGAGTCCCCGGACTCCGGGTCGTTGCGGGTCGGTGACACCGTGAAGCTGTCCTATGTCGACCAGACACGGGCCGGCATCGAGCCGAACAAGAACGTGTGGGAAGTCGTCTCCGACGGGCTGGACCACATCAAGGTCGGGCAGGTCGAGATGCCGAGCCGCGCCTACATCGCGGCGTTCGGCTTCAAGGGCCCGGATCAGCAGAAGCCGGCCGGCGTGCTCTCCGGTGGTGAGCGCAACCGGCTCAACCTCGCGCTCACCCTCAAACAGGGCGGGAACCTCATCCTGCTGGACGAGCCCACCAACGACCTCGACGTCGAGACACTGCAGTCGCTCGAGAACGCGTTGCTGGAGTTCCCTGGCTGCGCGGTGATCACCTCGCACGACCGCTGGTTCCTCGACCGCGTCGCCACGCACATTCTCGCCTGGGAAGGCGACGACGAAGACCCAGCCAAGTGGTTCTGGTTCGAGGGTAACTTCGACGCCTACGAGAAGAACAAGATCGAGCGGCTCGGCGCCGAAGCGGCCCGTCCCCACCGGGTGACGTACCGCAAGCTCACCCGCGACTGAACCGGTCCGCCGACATGCCTCGACACATCACCGAGGTCCCGTTGCGGTGGGCCGACATGGACGCGTACCGGCATGTCAACAACACCGCCTACCTGCGCTACCTCCAGGAGGCGCGGGTCGACATGCTGTTCGTGCATGCCGCGCAGCGGGGCGCGCCGGAGCTTGCCGCGGGCGTGGTGGTCAATCGGCACGAGATCGACTACCTTGCCCCGCTGAGGTTCCGGCTCGCGCCGCTGCGGGTCGAGACCTGGGTGCGCGAGGTGCGTAACGCCACGTTCACGCTTGGCTACGAGATCCTCGACGCGGACAGTGAGCACCGTCATGTCTATGCGCGGGCGACCACGGTCCTCGTCCCGTACCACCTGGCCACCAGCTCACCAAGGCGGGTGTCGGCTGACGAGCGGGCCGTCCTGGAAACGTATGTGGATGCCGACGGCGCCCGCCCGCGGGCCGGTGGGGCGGCGCGTCCGGCCCGCAGCGAGGTGGCCAAGACCCATGTGTACTCGTGTGCGGTGCGATTCGACGATCTCGACTCGTACGGTCACGTCAACAATGTGCAGTTCGCGGAGTACATCCAGGAGGCGCGGATCGACTTCGTCGAGCACAGCTTCGCGGGCGGGGTGGCCAATCATGGGGGCTCGGTCGTGGCCGGACAGAGCATCGAATACCTGGCACCGGTGCCGTTTCGAATCGAGCCGCTCCAGGTGTACGTGTGGGTGAGCCGGATCGGCGCGTCGTCGTTCGATCTGGCCTACGAGGTCGCCGACGAGCATCAGGTCTTCGCCCGCTGCGCCACGATGATCGTGGCGTACGACTTCGACGCGCATCGTTCGCGTCAGCTGACACCGACCGAGCAGGCCGGGCTCGAACCATTCCTGAAGGTAGGAACATGACGTATCTGGCGCCCGCATATCCAGGAGCCACCGCGGACCTGGCGACGTTCGCTCAGCGGGTCGCCCGGTTCGAACCGGAAGCGGTGGCACGCATCGTCGCCTCCGGATCGGTAGCGGGATGCTTCGCCGAGACTCCGTTCGACGCGCTGGCGCTGCGCGCGGTAGCGCTGGCCGAACCGGCGGAGTTCGACATCGTCGTCGAAGCTTCGACACTGGCCGCGAAAGCGGTCGGCGCGGGCGGGAAGCTGGAGCTGCCGCCGGCGCTGCCCGCTCTGCGCTGGGCCAGTAGCCTTCCGCCGCGTTCTGGCTGGACCGAGATGGGCCGGCTGCCGCTGGCCGATGTCACCGCCAAGGTCGAGGAAGGCATCGCCGAGTTCCGCCGGCGCGCGCCCGAGGAAACCGGTGGCCGGGATCTGCGAGCCGGCCGCGCCGCCCTGGAAGGCCTGGCGGCCCAAGTATGGGATGTCGAGCTGGCCCACGGTGTACCGCTGCGGCTGGCGCACGCGTCGTCGTCGTACGGCTTTCTCAGCGGCCAAGGAGACGTCGTGCTGCGCTCCGTCGGCCCGTGGCAACGCCTGGACGCCCCCAACGGCACCGTGCTGGCCCGCGGCGGCCTCGCCCTGTTTGCGCTCTAAGCTCGCTCGACAAGCTAAGGCCCAAACCGCCGCCCACCGTGCTTTCACACGTGGAGGTGCCCCAACACGAGGCTCCGGCGGATGGAATCTCTCCATGGTGTGGTGGGCATCAGCGAGGGAGGTCGATGGCGAAGCCTCTCCCCGACCGAGTCTGCTGGGCGAGGAGAGATTCCATCCGCCGGAGCCGTTAAGGCGCTACACGGCTAGCCAGGCGGTAGTGTCCGCCGGTAGCCGGCCGTCGTCGGTGAGCGGCCCGCTGGCCAGGAGCACGTCGCGGTGTTCCGGCAGGGTGACCGGCTCGGCGCTGAGGTTGACCACGCAGGCGAATCCAGGCTCGCGGCTGAAAGCGAGAACATCAGCGCCGCGATCCGCCCACGTCATCTCCGCCGACTGGAAAGCCTCGTGCTGGCGGCGCAGGCGCAGAGCCGCGCGGTAGACCTCGAGCATCGAGTTCTGATCGCCGGTTTGCGCCTCGACCGACATCTGGCCCCATCCGCTCGGCTGGGGTAGCCAGGAGCCATTGGAGCCGAAGCCGTACGACGTGCCCGCCGTGCTCCACGGCAACGGGACCCGGCAGCCGTCCCGGCCGCGCTCGGTGTGTTCCGACCGCTCCCAGACCGGATCCTGCAGAGCCTCTTCGGGAAGGTCGAGCACCTCGGGCAGGCCTAGCTCCTGGCCCTGGTAGATGTAGGCGCCGCCGGGCAGGGCCAGCATGAGCAATGCCGCGGCCCGGGCACGCTGCCGGCCGAGTTGCTCGTCGAACACCCGCTCGGCGGGGCGTTCCCGGACGGTGCCGCCCGTGGTGTCGATCCGGCCGTACCGGGTGACGACGCGTTCGACGTCGTGGTTTTCCAGCACCCACGTCGCCGGGGCGCCGACCGAGCCGAGCACGGTTATCGACTGCTCGATCGACTGTCGCAGATCCGACGCCGACCACGCTGCCTTGAGGTAGTCGAAGTTGAACGCGCTGTGCAGCTCGTCGTCGCGGAGGTAGCGGGCCAGCCGCTCGGGGGGCTCCACCCATGCTTCGGCGACGAACAGGCGCGGGGGATCGTAGGAGTCAGCCACCTCGCGCCAGCCACGATAGATCTCGTGGACGCCGTCCCGGTCGAAGAACGGGTGATCGGCGATCTTGGGAGAGTCCAGCAGATTCGACTCGTCGTACGGCAGGTCAGGCGCGTCCAGATCCTTCACCATGCCATGTGCGACGTCGATCCGGAATCCGTCGACTCCGAGGTCGAACCAGAATCGGAGCACATCGAGGAACTCGGCATGTACTTCTGGGTTGCTCCAGTCGAGGTCCGGCTGGCTGACGTCGAAGATGTGGAAGTACCACTGGCCCGGTGAACCATCGGGTTCGGTGATACGTTCCCACGCGGGGCCGCCGAACACGCTTCGCCAGTTGTTGGGCGGCTGGTCGCCGTCGGGGCCGAGGCCGTCCCGGAAGATGTAGCGCGCGCGTTCGGGTGAGCCCGGCGGCGCCTGGAGCGCGGCCTGGAACCACTCGTGCTCGGAGGAGCTGTGGTTCGGCACGATGTCGAGGATGATCTTCAGATCCAGTGCATGCGCCTCGCCGATCAGCTCTTTCGCCTGCGCGAGATCACCGAAGAGTGGATCGATGTCGCGATAGTCGGCGACGTCGTACCCGCCGTCGTTCAGCGGGGACGGATACCAAGGATTGATCCAGAGTGCGTCGATGCCGAGATCACGCAGATACGGCAGCTTCTGGCGCAGGCCGGCGATATCTCCCTCGCCGTCTGCGTTGCCGTCGGCGAACGACCGGATGTAAACCTGATAGATGGTGGCGCTGCGCCACCAGTCGGTGCGAGATGCTGTCACGAGCGGCCAGCCTATGACGGCTCGGTGATTTCGGCGAAAGCGGAGCTCGTGTGTGGTGAATCACATGCCCGCGTGGGTAAGA
Source organism: Phytoactinopolyspora mesophila (assembly GCF_010122465.1). NCBI lineage: Bacteria > Bacillati > Actinomycetota > Actinomycetes > Jiangellales > Jiangellaceae > Phytoactinopolyspora > Phytoactinopolyspora mesophila. Next base: position 218,806 of record NZ_WLZY01000006.1, read on the forward strand.
CGATCACATGGACATGATCGAAGGGGAGATGTGATCAGATGCGAAGCGTTGAGCTGCTGAGCGACGCGTTCGACAGGATCCGAACCGGAACACATGACGTCGTCGCCGACCTGACTCCGGACCAACTGGCGGCCCGGCTGGATAATCGCGCCAACTCGATCGCCTGGCTGATCTGGCATCTCACCCGGGTGCAGGACGACCACGTGGCTGACGCCGCCGGCACCGAGCAGGCCTGGACGGCCGAGGGTTGGTCCGATCGGTTCGAGCTGCCGTTCGACCGGTCGGCCACCGGGTACGGCCACAGCAGCCGCGACGTCGCGCAGGTGCAGGTGAAGTCCGGTGAGCTGCTGGCGGAGTACTACGACGCGGTCCACGACCGGACGCTTCGGTTCCTCGAGGGCCTTCACGACCGTGACCTGGATCGCATCGTCGACGAGTCGTGGGAGCCGCCGGTGTCGCTCGGTGTGCGGCTGGTGAGCATCGTGGACGACAGCGCCCAGCACATCGGCCAGGCGGCGTTCATCCGTGGCGTTTTGCAACGGCGTAAGCAGCGCTGACGTCGGCGCTCGCCGCACCAGGTCGAGCTGGCGGCGTGTTATTCCTCGAAGGTGTTGACCAGAGAGTGAGCTGCCCGTTCGAGGTAGTCCCACAGCATCTCGTGGTACACCGGCGGTAGTTCGATCTCGTCCACGGCGACCTTCATGTGTTTCAGCCACCTGTCCCGAGCCGCCGGGTTGACCTTGAACGGCGCGTGGCGCATCCGCAGCCTGGGGTGTCCACGCTGATCCGAATACGTGGTGGGGCCGCCCCAGTACTGTTCGAGGAACATCAGCAGCCGTTCTTCGGCCGGACCGAGGTCTTGCTCAGGGTAGAGAGCCCGCAGCTCTGGATCCTCCGCCACTCCTTCGTAGAAGCGGCGCACTAGCCGCACGAAGGTGTCATGTCCGCCGATGGCTTCGTAGAAGTTGTCTACACGCGTGGTCACATCACCATTGTCGCAAGCCCGCCGTCGCCGCTGCCACAACGGAGGGGCAGGATGGGAGATGTTCGATCGTGTATGGACCCCATGTTCACTCTGGAAAGGACCCTCGTATGGCTACCACTCGTACCGCCAGCACGCGCTGGGAAGGCACTCTGTTCGAAGGCTCGGGGCGGGTGACCCTCGAGTCGTCGGGTCTGGGCACGTACGACGTGTCGTGGCCGGCCCGTGCGGAGCAGCCGGACGGCAAGACGTCCCCTGAGGAGCTCATCGCCGCCGCGCATTCGTCGTGCTTCTCGATGGCGTTGTCCAACGGCCTGGCGAAGGCTGGCACCCCGGCCACGTCGCTCGACACGAGTGCTGACGTCACGTTCCAGCCCGGTGAAGGCATCACCGGGATCAAGCTGAGCGTACGCGGCGTGGTTCCCGGTATGTCTGCTGAAGACTTCGTGGCGGCGGCCGAGGCGGCCAAGGACGGCTGCCCGGTGAGCCAGGCGCTGACCGGCACCACGATCACCGTGGACGCGGCGCTCGCCTGATAGCCGGGGCCGCGTTCAGCTCACACCTCCGGCGCCGGGGGGCGCTCGGCCTTTTGCTGTTGTTCGTCCGGCGTATCGGCCGTGGGCGTGAGTTCTTCCTCGCCGTCTGAGCCGGCGGCCGCCGGCGGCTGCTCGGTCGTGGCAGCCGCCGGGCCCGACGCTGGTGGGGCGGGCGTCAGGGGTGTCTCGTCCTGCGGGCCGCCGTCTTGGCGCAGCCACAGGGTGCGTTGCGGGAACGGAATCTCGATTCCTTCGGCATCGAAGCGTCGTTTGATCCGTTCCCGCAGTTCACGGGCTACCTTCCACTGCTCCAGTGGCCTAGTCTGGACCACCAGCCGGATGTCGACGCTGTCGGTGTTGAGCGCCTCGACGCCCCAGACCTCCGGCTCCTCGAGGATGAGATCGCTCCAGACCTCCTCGGCCGCCATCTCGTTGCTGACCTCCTCGAGCAGGCGCCGGACGACGGCCGTGTCGGAGTCGTAGGCGACACCGACGTCGATCACCGCCCGGGCCCAGTCCTGGCTCGAATTGCCGATCCGCATCACCTCGCCGTTGCGGACGTACCAGACGGTGCCGTCCACCGCACGCAGACGGGTGACCCGCAGGCTCACCGACTCGACGACGCCGGCGGCCTCGCCCATGTCGATGACGTCACCGACGCCGTACTGGTCCTCGATCAGCATCGCGATGCCGGCCAGGAAGTCCTTGACGAGGTTCTGGGCGCCGAAGCCGAGAGCAACCCCGGCGATACCCGCGGAGGCGAGCAGTGGCCCGATCGGGTAGCCCAGGATCTCCAGCGTCATGACGATCGCGACGGTGGCGACGAGCGCGGTGCTGACGCTCTTGCCCAGCGAGCCCAGCGTCTGTACGCGCTGCACCCGGCGATCCGAGTAGACGCCGGCGCCCCCGAGCACGACGCGGGCCGCGGTCTTCGAACCGAGAACCCGGGTACGCGGCTCCTTCTCGACCGAACGGTCGACCAGCCGCCTGATGAGTTTGTGTAGCAGGTAACGGATGACGAGGGCGATCAGGACGAGCGCGGCGATGTGTATGGGCCGGTCCAGCAGCACATCAGCCCACCAGTCGCTGGTGAAGCGTTCGAGGTCGTCGTTCTGGGTCTGGATGAATACAGTCATTGTGGATCAAGGCCTAGCTGGGCGGCGAGAAACCCCAGCTGATCGGTGGCGAGGTCAACGGTACGTGAGACTGCCCGGGCGCCGTGGCCGACGTTGCGCTCGGCGCGTAGCAGCACCGGGCGCTCGGCGACGTCGCTCGTCGTCGCCTGCTGGAGGGCTGCCGCCATCTTGCGGGCGTGCAGTGGATCGACGCGGGTATCGCCATCGAACACGGTGAACAGCACAGCGGGGTAGGCGGTGCCGGGTTCGACGTGATGGTACGGCGAGTACCCGAGCAGCCAGCTCAGTTCCTCCGGGTCGGCAGCGGTCCCGTACTCGTCGTTCCAGGTGGCGCCGAGCCCGAACTGCTCATACCGGACCATGTCCAGCAGCGGTGCCGAGCACACCACGGCACGGAATGAGCCGGGGTGCTGGGTCAGCGCCGCACCCACCAGCAGACCACCGTTGGATCCTCCGGAGATGCCCAGCTGCCGCGGGGTGGTCCAGCCCTGCTCGACGAGGTATCCGGCGGCGGCATGGAAGTCGTCGAACACGTTCTGCTTCTGCTCGCGCATTCCGGCGCGGTGCCACGCTTCGCCCTCCTCGGAGCCGCCGCGCAAGCCCGCCACGGCCCAGACCCCGCCGGCCTCGACCCAGGCCAGAATGCTGGCCGAGTAGGCAGGTGTGAGGGCGATGTTGAAACCGCCGTATCCGTACAACACGGTGGGGCGCGGCCTGCGTGAGGCGTCGCCGGCCGCCGGCGAGACGATGACCATCCGCACCTCGGTGCCGTCCTTCGACCGGTAGGTCACCTGCTCGGAGCGCACGTCCGGGATGTCGATCGTGCCCGGACTGGGCGCCCAGGTGGTGACGTCGCCACTGCGGGCGTCGACGTGGAGCACCAGTGACGGCGTGGTGTGATCGGTGTAGCCGAACCACGACTCGTGGCCGCCTTCTGGCCGCTCGCTGAGTCCACCGATGCTGCCGAGCCCGGGTAGTTCCAGCGTACTCTCCCGGTGACCGGTGGCCAGATCGTGCACCGTGACCTCGGAGATCGCGTGCCGGGTCCGGGACGCCAGCAACACTGGCCGCTCGAGCTCCGGGCCGTCGAGGATCGCGTAATCGTCCAGCACCGCGGAGCCGTCTTCGGGCAGGAGGTCTCGCCAGTGTTCCGGTTCAGGTGTGGCCGGGTCGGCGACGGCCAGCCGCCGACGGGGCGCATCGAGATCGGTCAGGACGTACAGGCGACCGTCCCGGCCGACGTGCAGGTGGGTGCGGGCGTCGGCGCCGACGATGACCGGCCGCAGGTCCGGTGCGGCTGGATCACCGGCGTGCAGATCGGCGATCCAGACATCGTTGCGCGGCGCGGTGCCCTGCGCGGCGGAGACGATCAGCCAGCGGCCGTCGCGGCTGACCGAGGCCCCGTAGTAGTTGGTCTTGTCCATCCCGGAGCCGAAGATCTCGACGTCGTTCGCGGTGTCGGTGCCGATCTGATGGAGGTACACCCGGCGGTGGTACTGCTCCTCGCCGTCGGGCACGGACTCCGGCGGCAGCCGCCGGACGTAGTAGAACGACTTGCCACCAGGCAGCCAGCCGATGGGGGAGTACCGCGCACGGTCGATCGGCCCGTCGATCACCTCTCCGGACACGACGTCGAGCACCCGGACCACCGATTCCTCGCGGCCGCCCTCGGAGACCTGGTACGCAAGCAGATCGCCTTCTTTGGAGGGCTGCCAGGCGTCCAAGGTGGTGGTGCCACTCGGATCGAGGGCGACGGGGTCGATGAGCACTCGTTCTTCGCCGCCCGGATCGGTGGTCAGCAACACCGCATGTTCCTGGTCTGGTGTACGGCGGGTGTGGAAGCTGCGCTCACCCCGCCAGACCGGCGCCCCTACTGTGCCGGAGCGCAGCAGCTCGCTCAGCCGTTCCCGGAAGTGGTCACGCGTGGTCCAACGGTCGCGATGTGCGTTGAACAGCGCGTCCTGTGCCTCACCCCAGACGGTGGTCTCCGGGGCGTCCGGGTTTTCGAGGGCGCGGAACGGATCGGGCACCGTGACGCCGTGCAGGACGTCGGCGTCGTGGCCCTCTGGAGCGGGTGGGTACTGCGACGATGAGTTCGAGGTAACGGAATCCACCCGCCCGACTCTATGAGATACACGCCTCGGCTTCCGCTACCCGGAGTATGTACCTGTCGGCGACCGGTACCGGAACCTCGACGGTGTGCGCCGTGTTCGCGGGGATACGAACCCGCTTGAACCCCACGAGTTCGCGCCGGCGGGGGACGACGAGTCCATCGCGCCGGTAGGCGAATACCTGGAGCACGTCCGCCGCATCTTCGGCCCCGGCATTCTCGAGCCGCACGCGCAGGTGTACCGGCGGGCCGGTGTTGCCGGCCGGTGCCTCCTCGGTGACGGCCGTGCCGATGGTGACAGCGGCCGGGGCCCGCCCGCCGTGTCCGAATGGGCGCAGTACGGGATCCGGGGAGTCGGTATAGACGGCGCCGGGCGGATGCCGGTCGTCGTGGCGTACCGGGACGGCACCACCCGCGGCAGGCAGCGTCATCGGCAGCCGGCCAGGGATGGGACGCTCCGCGGTGAGCGCGTCGATGACTGCGTCGGCGCCGTACGGACCGGGATATCCCGCCCAGACGGTGGCATCGGCGTTGTCGAGCACACCGGTCAGAACGTGCGGACGACCCGCGACGACGACGGCGACGATGGGCGCGGTGGTGGCGGCGCGCACCTGGGCGAGCAGCTCGTCCTGGTCCCCGGGTAGTCGGAGGTCCGCGAGGTCCACACCTTCCCCCGAGGTGGCCCGGGCGCGGCCCGAGTCCGCGGTCAAGTCAGCGGCTCCGACGTTGGTGAACGCGTCGCTGTACTCGCGGTGGCTGGTCCCGCCCAGCACAGCGATGACGAGGTCGGCTTCCGCCGCGATGGCGGCGAGCCCGGAGCGCGGCGTCGGTATGGCGTCGAGTCGCGTCGTGGGCGGCAGGCGGTCACGGAGGGCATCGACGACGCTTCGGGCCTCACCAGCTGGCAGCGGTGGAACGTAGTCACCGAGTAGCGCGGTGGCCTCGCCCGCGTGCGGGCCGATGACGAGCACGCGGCGTGGCCGGGCGAGGTCGATCGGCAGGAGGCCGTCCGCGTCGTCCAGGAGGACCAGCGACTGCCGGGCGAGCGCGGCGGAGCATTCGCGAGTCCGTGCCCGAAGGGCAGTCAACCGTTCCCGGCCGCGTGTCGCGGAGGCGGGAGCAGCGGCCCTCGGAAGGAGACCCAGCAGCTGTTTCACATGCAGGACTCGCCGGCACGCCTGATCGATGGCGTCGCGCACGCCGGCGTCGGCAGCGGCGATCTCATCCAGCAAGGTGTAGGCCTCGTCCCAGAGCGACAGGTCGACACCACCGAACAGCGCGAGGCGCGCGGCCGCGCGGGCCGATCCGGCGACTTCTTCCAGGCGATCGATCGCGTGGCCGTCGGCCATGACCAGTCCGTCGAACCCCCACTCGTCCCGCAGCAGGTCCCGCAGCAGGCCGGGGTTCGCGCAGCACGGCACCCCGTCGATGTCGTTGTACGCCGCCATGATGCCGACCGCGCCCGCCCGCACGCCGGCCTCCGCCGGAGGTAGATGGATCTCGCGTAACTCACGCGGTCCGATCGCGGCGGATTGGCCGTTGCGCCCGCCGATGGCCTCACCCTGCGCGGCGAAGTGTTTGAGTACGACGCCGACGCCGTCCGCGCCCAGCCGGGCCCGCTGCGGACCCTGCATCCCGCGTACGATCGCCTCGGCCATCCGGGCGGCCAGTAGTGGTGATTCTCCGAGGCACTCTTCGCAACGTCCCCAGCGCGGATCGCGGAGCACGTCCAGAGCCGAGACGAGAGCGATGTCCACGCCGCTGCTGGCGAGTTCCGCGGCGACGGCGGCCGAGGCTTCTTCGACCAGGTCGGGGTCCCATGTCGCCGCTAGGTTGAGTGGCACCGGCAGGATCGTGCCGCCGAGCGCCTGATGCCCGTGTGGTGCCTCCTCGACGATCAGCGGCGCGATGCCTCGTGTGCTGCCCCGGCGTACCGCGCCGACGACGAGCTCGGCGACCTCGGCGCGCTCGTCGGGATGGATGCCGTCCGCCCAGGATCGGCCCGACCACGGGTCGGCGCGGAACAGTCCGTAGAGTGCACCGAGGCCATCCCAGCGTTCCAGCTCGGTGTGGAACGTGGCGGTGAGCCGCCACCGGCCACTCCGCTTCTCAACACACTGCCAGCCGAACAGGCGCTGGTTGAGCTGGCCGACCTTCTCGCGCAGCGACATCCGCGCGAGCAGGTCGTCGACGCTCATGACTCGCTCACCGGCGCGTAGACACTCTGACCGCCGGGCGCGGGCTGGACCACCGACAGCACGCCGCGCCCGGCCAGCGTGGTCGGGTCGGAGGCGTGCCGCGACGTCACCAGCGCCGGCCGGTCACCTGAGCGAGCGAGCTCCATCCATCGAGTGAAGACGCCGCCGCCCGGTGCGAGGTCGCCGCGCCGCAGCGGCACGTCGTTTTCGTCCACGGGTATCTCGACGGCTACCGACCGCGCGGGGACGGGGGCGCGCCGCGCCGCGAACTCGGCGGCGACCGAGGCGAACCGGTGGCCGATCGGCTTGGGTTTGCCATCCTCGTCGAAGAGCCCGAGGGTGTGCTCGAGTTCGGGGAAGTCGGCGAGGCTGCGGGAGACGTCGTGCGAACACCACCACGTCACGCCCCAGAGATGGGCGGTGTCGGCGGCATGCCGGACAGTGTGCTCGCAGAAATCAGCCGCCTGGTGTTCCTCCAGGCAGTTGAGCGGAGCGCCGATCTCCTGTAGCCAGATCGGCCGGTCGGGTTGGACGGCGAAGGCGCGAGACAGCTCGATCAGGTATTCCGCGTGCCGGAGGCTTTCCTGGGACATGCCGCCGTAGTGCTGGGCGGTGCCATTGAAGATCCAGGAGTGGATCGCCGTCATGTCGCCCATGCGGCTGGCGTGGGTGGGGAGAAACGGGTGGCCGTCCAGGTACCAGGCGGCGTCGTATTCGGCATGCAGCCGGGCGACGGGAGACCCGGGTGGGACCGCATCCAGCAGCGCCCCGAGCCAGGCCGTGACGTCCTCAGGCTGTGCCGCCATCGGGGAGGGGTGTGGCTGGTCGGCGAACTGGTTGAGTTCGTTGCCCATGGTCAAGGCGAAGAACCCGGGAGCGCCGGTCAGTGCCTCGTGGAGCGCCTCGACCAGGCGGGCTTGGGCTTCCACGGCGTCGGTGTCGGTGAACATGCTGCGGCGGTGCCACGTCGACATCCAGCTGGGCAGGAAGTCGAAGCTGGACAGATGCCCCTGGATGACGTCCACCGCGGAACTCAGCCCGGCCCGGCCGGCGAGTTCGACGGTGGTGCGGACGTCGTCGAGCGCCTGTTCCCGGATGAGTGCCCGGTTCGGTTGCAGCAGCGGCCAGAGCGGAAAAATCCGCACATGGTCCAGTCCGAGCGCGGCGATCGCATCGAAGTCCCGCCGGACGTCGTCCCACGAAGGCTCCAGCCACGAGTAGAACCAGCCGGTGGACGGCGTGTAATTGACACCGAAACGCAGAGAACTCACCCCTTGATACCTCCGCTCTCCAAGCCCCGGAAGAAGAAGCGCTGGAGAGCGACGAAGAAAATGACGATGGGAACGAGCGCGATGATCGTCCCCGCGGCGACGAGGCGCGGATCGTCGACGAACGTGCCCCGAAGATGGTTGAGCCCGACGGTCAGCGTGTAGTTCTGCTGGTCGGACAGGACGATGAGCGGCCAGAGGAAGTCGTTCCATGCCCCCATGAAGGAGAAGATCACGACGACACTCATCATGCCCTTGACCTGTGGCAGGCAGACCCGCAGGAAACGCTGCCAGGCGTTGGCGCCGTCGATGACGGAGGCTTCCTCTAGTTCCCGCGGTATCGCCATGAAGGCGTTACGCATGAGCAGCACGTTGAGTGCCGCGACGAGCGACGGCAGCGCGACCCCGACCAAGGTGTCGTTGACGTTGATGGAGCGCACCAGCAAGAACTGGGCGATGATCACCGTCTCGATGGGCACGAGCAGCGCCGCGACGAACACGAGCGCCGCGACGCCGCGGCCACGGAAGCGAAGCCGGCCGAGGGCGTAGCCCGCGAGCGTCGCGCCGATGAGGTTGCCCCCCACGACCAGCGCGGCGACCACCGTGGAGTTCCAGACGTAGCGCAGCAGCGGCAGCCGGTCGGTGACGGCGGCGTAGTGGTCGAACGTCGGATCGGTGGGGATCAGCTGCGGCGGCCGGGCGTAGATGTTGTCGCCGGCGCCCTTCAGCGACAACGACAGCTGCCACACCAGAGGGCCGGCGAGCAACACGAACATCAGGACGAGGATCGCGTAGCGGACGACGGTACGAGAGCTCACGCGTCCTCCCGGTCACGCCGCTGGAACCAGAGCTGGCCGAGGAGGAGGACCCCCATGATCACGAACATCGCCATGCTGATCGCGCCGGCGTACCCGGTCTCGGCCTGCAGGCCCGTCCCCTCGTTCTGGATCAGCATGGTCATGGTGATGTTGCGCCCGCCCACCCCGCCGGTGCCGCCGGTGAGCACATAGACCTCGCCGAACACGCGGAACGCCGCGATCGAGGAGAACATGCCGATGAGCATCATGGTCGTGCGCACTCCCGGCATCGTGACGTGGAAGAACGTCCGGACGACGCCCGCACCGTCGACGGCCGCTGCGTCGTAGAGCGACTGATCGATGTTCGCGAGCGCGGCCAGATAGATCACCATGTAGTAGCCGAGGCCGGACCAGACGGTGACGAACATGGCGCTGATCAGCAACAGCCAGCGGTCGGTGAGGAACGGGATGGGCCGTTCGATGACGCCGAGCCAGCCCAGCAGCGAGTTGACCAGGCCCCGGCTGTCGAGCAGGTTCGTCCAGATCAGCCCGATGATCACAACCGACATGACGACGGGTAGGTAGTACGCCGTCCGGAAGAAGCCGAGCAGCCGCCCTTTCCCCGCGACCAGCGTGGCGAGGATCAAGGGCAGCAGCACCATGAAAGGAACGACGAACACCACGTACAGCGACGAGTTCAGCAGCGCCGTGCCGAAGCGCGGGTCGTCGAACATCCGCCGGAAGTTGTCCAGGCCGATGAACCGCCCGTCTCGCAGCAGCGTGGCGTCGGTGAACGCGAGCGTCAGGGTGTTGAAGAACGGGAAGAGAATGAACGTGACGACCACGGCCAGCCCGGCCGCCAGGAACAGCCATGGCACATACCAGCGCTGATGGGTCCGCAGCCCGGACCTGAAGCCGGTCCGGGCTGCTTCCCGGGTACGAGTCACTCTGCCGTGAGCCTCTCGTTGGCGTAGTCCGCGGCGTCGTCGAGCGCCTCTTGCGCGGACTTGCTGCCCTGGATGGCGAGGGCGATCTGCTCACGCAGGTAGTCGGCCGACTGCGCGGAGAAGGCCGGCGGCCAGTAGACGACGGCCTCTTCGACCTGTTCCGCCGCCGCCACCCGGACACGGGAGTCGTCGGTGTCGTCCTCTTCGGTGAAGAACGGGTCGTCGAGGATGCCCTGGGCGGACGGGAAGATGGCCGCCTCCTGCGAGAACGCGAACTGGTTGTCGGCGTTGGTCACGAATCTGGCGAATGCGATGGCCAGGTCCTGGTTCTCTGACTGGGCGTTCACCGCGATCGACTGGATGTACATGTTCGGCGCCGCGTTCGCGATCAGTGGCCCGATTGCGACGTTCTCGTACACGTCAGGCGCGGTCTCGCGCAGGTCCTGCAGTGTGTACGAGCTCCCGGGCAGCCAGCCCAGCAGACCCGCCTTGAAGCCTTCGAGCTCGCCGGTCTGCTGCTCGTTGAGGCTGTCCTCGGTCAGCCCGCCCTCCTCGTAGAGCGTCTTGTAGTGCTCGACGAGCTCCACGCCGTCGGGGTTGTTGAACGTGAATTCCGTTCCTTCGGCGTTCATCAGTTCGACCCCGTACATGCCGAAGGTCTCGATCGCGGGCATCCGCCCGATCATCGGGGTGTCGGCGCACTCGTCGGCCATCACAGTGGCCTGCTCGAAGAGCTCGTCGAACGTTTCCGGCAGGTTCTCGGAGTCGAGACCGCACTCCTCGAACAGTTCGGTGTTGAAGAACGACGGCCCGGTGTTCAGGTACCACGGATATCCGTAGGTGCCGCCACCGAGCCCGTCGAAGGTCATGGCCTCCAACGACTTCGGCAGGTAGGCCTCCTGCGCTCCCGGGTCGGCTTGTGCGATGTCGAGCAGGATGTCCGCGCTGGCCAGCGTGTAGGCGGCCTCCGGGCCGATATCCACGACGTCGGGCAACGTGCCGGCGGCGGCGTCGGCGGAGAGCTTGTCCTGGTATCCCTCGGCCGGCTGGTCGATCCAGTTGATCGTCGTCTCTGGGTTGTCTGCCTCGAAGTCGGCGATCAGGTCGGTGAAGTAGTCCTCGTAGCCGCCCTGAAGATTCCAGGTCTGGAACGTGATCTCACCGGAGAGCTCGACGTCGCCGGTGTCACCGGGATCGGCGGTGTCACCGGGATCGGCGGTGTCGGCGGAGTCGTCGTCGCCTCCGCCGACCCCGCAAGCGCTGAGAACGAGTGCCGCGGCCACACCGGTCAAGCCGGCGCGGGTGAGCCTTCTCATGGTTCACTCCTTCGTGTTGGCGGTGCGTCTGGTGTTGGGGTGGACGGCCGGATCCGCAGCGTCGCCACCTGGAACGGCCCGAGTTCCAAGAACCCGTGCCGAGGGTCGTGGAGGGCTCGCGGAAGGTCGTCGGAACTCGGGTCGAGGGGACGCTCCAGCAGGTCGGTTTCGACGACGGTCGCGTCCTCGCCGAGGCCGGCGCACCATCGGATCCGGCCGGTGGCCCGTCCACCCCGCGCTTCGAAGATGCGGACGACGACGTCGCCGGAGCCGTCGTCGGCGAGTTTGACCCAGTCGATGACGGCAAGCCCGTCACTGAGTTCGAGGGACACGAGCGGGTCCACGTCGGGCGCCGCGTCCAGCTCGGGCGCGTTGATGTCGTAGGCCGCGTTGATCGTGTCGGCGATGTCAGGTGCACAGACCACGGACCACCGCATGTGGTGCCGGCCCTGGTCAGCGTCCGGGTCCGGGAACCTGGCCCCGCGTAGGAGAGACAGCCGCACCAGAGTGCCGCCCACCGGGTTCGGTAGCCGCGACACGTCGGCGCCGTAGGTGGAGTCGTTGACCACACCCACCCCGAAGCCAGGCTCGGCCACATGGACATAGCGGTGGGTGCACGACTCGTAGCGCGCCTCGTCCCAGGCCGTGTTGTCATGGATTGCCCGCTCGACGTGGCCGTACTGCGTTTCGAACCGCGCGGTAGTGGTGCGGACGGCGACCGGCAGGCATACCTTGAGCAGCTGCTCTTGCTCCTGCCAGTCGATCTCGCATTGCATGTCGAGGCGGCGAGCGCCAGGATCGAGCTGGTAGGCCAGGCGGGCCCACGAGGCGCCGAAGCGGCGTTCGACGACGACCCGGGCTGAGCCGTCGTCAGTGGTTTCCGCGTTGAGCGACGTCATTTCGGCCAAATCCACACCGAGACCGAATACATGCCGGTCGATGTCCCAGGCGTCCCAGCGCGCTGGTTCGTCGCGGAAGAGTTGCAGCAGCCCGAGTAGTTGTCCGGGCGGCACGAGTTCGCGGCCGGTGCCGAGATCGAGGATCGACGGCACGTGCCCGGTCGTGTCGATCGTGACCCGGAGCAGGCCATTGTCGAGCACGGTGTCGCCCTCGGTGGTCGTCGAGACGTGCGTCTCGTGGCCACCGGCGGCACCGGACCTGCGAGTGTCCCACGAGGCGGTACCCCGGCCGGTGGCCGGGACGAGCCGTCCCGGGTTCAGCTCGGAATCGGTGCTCAGAGCTCTCGCTGATCGGTTGATGAGCACACTGAGGCGCTCTTCGAGCCGCTGGTACGTCTCGCGGGCCTCCCGGTGTACCCAGGAGATGGACGAGCCGGGCAGGATGTCGTGGAACTGGTTGAGCAGTACTGCGGACCAGATCTCGTCGAGTTCGCCGGCAGGGTAGGGCTCGCCCGTGGTGATGGTGGCCGTGGCGGCCAGGTATTCGGCGGTGCGGAGCATGGCCTCGGCTCTGCGGTTGCCCTGTTTCATCGCGATCTGGGAGGTCAAGGTTCCGCGGTGCAACTCGAGGTAGAGCTCGCCGAACCAGACGGCGGGATCGCCGGCGGCGACGATCTCGGCCTCGGCCTCGGCGAAGAACGCCGCGGGGTTGCGGACATCGACCCGGGGAGCGCCTTCGAGGTCGGCGAATCGCCGGGCCCGGGCCAGCATCTCTCGCGTCGGCCCACCGCCACCGTCGCCGTAACCGAACGGGAGCAGCGAATGGGATGAGACGGCCTTGTCCCGGAAATTGGTGACAGCGTGGCGCAGTTCGTGGGCGGTGACCTCAGCGGCATAGGTATCGGCCGGCGGGAAGTGGGTGAAGATCCGCGTGCCGTCGATACCCTCCCAGAAGAACGAGTGGTGCGGGAAAGGGTTGGTGTCGTTCCACGAGATCTTCTGGGTGAGGAACCACCTGAATCCCGCTCGCCTGGCGAGCTGGGGCAGGGCGCCGGAGTATCCGAAGCTGTCCGGTAGCCAGACTTCTTCCGGCTCGATTCCGAACCGGTCGAGAAAGTAGCGCTTCCCCCGGGTGAATTGCCGGACGAGGGACTCACCCGTCGGCATCACCGCGTCGGACTCCACCCACATGCCGCCCACCGGCACGAACCTGCCTTCGGCGACCCGGGCCCGCACCGGCTCGAACAGGTCGGGATGGTTCTCCTCCAGCCAGGCGTACTGCTGCGCCGACGACATGGCGTAGACGAAGCCAGGATCGGCATCCATGAGGTGCAGAACATTGGCGACCGTCCGGGCGACCTTGCGCTCGGTCTCTCGCAACGGCCACAGCCACGCCGAGTCGATGTGCGCGTGCCCAACAGCGGCTATCCGGTGCGCGGTGGCGTGGGCCGGCGCCGCGAGCACCGGGGTGAGGGCGGCTCGGGCGAGCGGCGCCGTGCGCTCGACGGCGCTCGGGTCGAGCGCGTTCAGCGCATCGTCGAGCGCGCGGACCAGCCGCCAATACCGCGGTTCGCCGGGTGAGACTTCCGCGGCCAGGCCGCCGGCCACCTCGAGGTCGCGGGCCAGCTCCCAGGTCTCGGTGTGAAACCCGCAGAGCTCAGCCCGTCTGAACTGATAATGCTCGAAGCTCCGTGCGTTCTTCTCGCCGAGATCGGTGACGACGAACGGCGGCAGGCCCAGAACCAACGGATTGGCCGCGGCCTCGATGTAGACGGTGAAGGTCCCGTCCGGGTTCACGATGCCGGAGGCGGCTCCCGGGCCGCGCAGCCGGAGCCAGCCGGCACGCGGGTGCAGCCCTTTGACCACTGACGCGTCCGGGCGATAGACGAGTGCTTCACAATGCCCGCCCACCGAGTGGTCCTCCCACCCGAGATCGACCACCAGCTCCACGACGGGTGGCGCGCTGTCCGGGATGCTCCCGTCGATGCGGAACCACGTCGTGCCCCATGCCGGCGCCCAGCGTGAGCCGAGCTCGAACGGTGCCCAATCGGGCCGCGCGCGGCCGGGGATCGGGTCCATGCCGAGGGCGTGTGTGGCGGGCACCGGCTCACCGTCGGCGTCGACCTGCCAGGCATGCAGGCTCACCGGGGCAAGTGGTGAGTGAACGTTCGGCGCGATGCGCTCACGGAGCACTCGTTCGAGCCGTTCGAGTGTCAGCTGGGGGTGCGAATGCATGGTGCGCCGAGACTAATCCGCTTTAGTGAACGTGTCAACGATGCTTTGAAAGCATTCATCTTCCCGTGCGAGTGGGAATCCTGATGCCGGAGCCGCTACGTGCTGGCGCGCACCACGAGTTCGGGAGTCTTCTCCTGGCCGCCGTGGTCCTCGTTACCGTCCAGCAGGTTGAGCAGATGCCCGGCGACGTCCGCCCCGAACCCGGACGTATCCCGGTGCAGGGCTGTCAGTGCTGGCTGAACGGCCGCGCAGATCGGGGTGTCCTCGCAGGCCACAATAGCTACGTCGGCGGGAACGCGCAGCCCGGCGGCGTGGATGACGCCCATTCCGGCGACGGCGAGCACCTCGTTGTCGTAGATCACCGCGGACGGGCGGCTGTCGGTCGCCAGCAGCCGCTGGGTGGCGCGGACGGCTGAAGGTGCGGAGAAGTCGGTTTGAAGGACGTCGGCGGCCTCGAGCCGGTAGTCCCGGCCGGACCGCAGGAACGCCTCCACCCGGCGATGAACATGCAAGAGGGTGGGGCTTCCGGACACGTAGGCGACCCGGGTGTGGCCACGATCGCGCAGGTACTCCATCACCGAGCGCATGGCCGCTGCATCGTCGATCGAGACGGCGGGCACGGTTCCGCTCGGGTCGGGTCCGCCGGCAAGGATGGCCGGCAGGCCCAGCTCATTGACAACCCGCGGCCGTGGATCGTCGGTCCTGAGGTCGACGAGGACCACGCCGTCCACCCGCCGCTCGTCGGACCACCGCCGATAGAGGTCGAGTTCGTCGCCGACGGAGTCCACGACCTGGAACAGCAGTCCATAGCGGTTCCGGCTCAAAACCGTGTGCATGCCGGTCATGAGCCGAAGAAAGAACAGTTCAGAGCCGACTTCTTGCGCATTGCGGGCCACCGCGAGGCCGATGGTCATGGAGCGAGCGCCGGACAGGACCTGAGCCGCATGGTTGGGGGTCCAATGCAGCTCTTCGACGATGTCGAGAACTCGGCGCCTCGTTTTCTCGGAGACGCCCGGCTTGCCGTTCAGCGCGAACGAGGCCGCCGTCTCGGACACCCCGGCGCGCGCTGCGATGTCCCTGAGTGTGGGGCGGTTTCGCGGAGCAGGCATCGAACCTCGAACTCGTCGATCGGTGAGGGTGCTGAGCATGGTAGCCGGAACGAGCATCCGGCCGCGGGTCTTGTGGAGATTACTTTAGCGCTTTAGTGTGTCCAGTCACGTACGCCGACGGATCGAAGAGGAGACGAGCATGGGTGATGGACGTCTAGGGCGTCGCAGGTTCCTGCAGGCCACGGGGATCGGCGCGGCAGCGTCGTTCCTGCCGTGGACCGCCGTCGCGGCGGAGGCAGCGGCGTCATCGAGGAGCGGATCAGCCAAGAGCACCGGATTCGGCCCGGAACCGCCCCTCATGCACGGCTACTCCGCGGCCGAGGTGAAGGCATGGAGCCCGGACTCCGATACCTATGCTCCGTACTTGCGGGCGCGCGTCCCGCTGGCCGACCGGATCCCGGTCTTCGAACCGACCCAGGCCCGGCGTGGCCTCGATGCCCGGCCGAAGCTGATGTCGCTGGCCAACGACTACCTCCAGCCCGGGCACGTCACAGAGGGATACCCGTACGGACCGGGGTTCGACGCGTACGCGTTGCGGTTCTGGCAATACCCGGACCTGTACGCCTCGTGGCACGGGTTGCCGCTCGAGGGAGAGCATGACGCCGACGAACCAGCCTACGGGCTGCTCAACCTGCCCAACCCGGGATACACCGAGGCAGCACACCGCAATGGTGTGCTGAGCCTGGGCTGCTGGTTCTGGCCCCGCCCCGAGGACTTCGCCGAGGTGGTGGAGCAGCGGGACGACGGCTCTTTCCCGATGGTTGACAAGCTGATCGAGATGGCCGAGTACTTCGGGTTCGATGGCTATTTCATCAACCAGGAGGCCGTGATCCCGTCCGAGCAGGCGGGACTGCTCATGGACTTCTTCGTCTATTTTGCCGAGCGCGCCCCGTCCGGCTTCCACCTGCAGTGGTACGACTCTCTGACCGTGGACGGACAGGTGAGCTACCAGAACGAGTTCAACGAGGTGAACTCGCCGTGGATCGTGGACGAGGACGGCCATCGAATCTGCGACAGCATCTTCCTGAACTACTGGTGGAACGCTGAGCGGGTCAAGCGTTCTCGCGAGCACGCGCTGGCCCTGGGGCTCGACCCGTACGAGGTTGTGTACACCGGCCAGGAAATCGGACTCAACCGCTTTGCCCAACCCTACGATCCGCGCCACATCTTCCCCGAGGACGAGGAGCCCCGCACCAGCTGGGCCTATCTCGGCGCGGAAATGGTCTGGTACACCGTCGACGGCGACAAGGACACCGTCGAGGCGCAGGCTCCCGCGTATGAGCGGGAACGGCACCTGTGGTGCGGACCGTTGCAGGACCCGTCCCGCACCGGGCGGCTGGCCGACCCGGACCCTGACGACCAGCACGACCCGCGCGGCTGGGACGGCACGGCCCACAACATCGTCGAGAAGTCGGTGATCGGGGCGTTGCCGTTCACGACGAGTTTCTGCGCGGGCACCGGCACCCGGTTCTTCATCGACGGGGAGCAGGTGGGGGATGAGCCGTGGTTCAACATCGGCATCCAGGACGTGCTCCCGACCTGGCAGTGGTGGATCCGCGACGGCGACGGCGAGCCGACCGACACGATCACGGTCGACTACGACTACTCGACCGCGTACAACGGCGGGTCCAGTCTGGTCCTGTCCGGAGCCCTGTCCGCCGGAGACTCGACTGTCGTCAGGCTCTTCAAGACCGCGCTGCCGGTGGGACGTACGACGATGCTCGATGTCGTCCATGACATCGCCGAGGGGGTCGAGGCCGAAATCGGGCTCATCTTCGAGGACGAACCAGAGCAGTGGGAGTGGCTGGGGATCGACGAAGGCAACGAAGCCGGCGGCACCTGGCGGCGATCGAAGCGGCCGCTCGCCCGCTGGTCGGGCCGGACCATCGCGGCGATCGGGCTGGCCGTGCGCGCCGTCGGTGATGCCGTGCCAGAGGTTGCGGTGCGCTTCGGACAGTTGACGATCGCCGATCGGGGACCAGTCCGGCCGCCGGCCTCGCCTTCGGGTCTCGTCATCGACCGGATCGCGCGTGAAGCTGACCTCGCGAGTGTCTACCTGCAATGGGAGCCGGCCAGCCGTGCCGCGTACTACGACCTGTTCCACGGTGAAGGATCGGCGCGCAGGTGGGTGGGGCGGACGTACGGAGAGGCCTTCTGCGTCAGCGCGCTGCACCTGGCTGATGCCGACGGCCGGCAACCGATGGAGGTCGAGGCCGTGACCGCCGAAGGCCGGCGCAGCGCACCGGCCCGGGCCTGGCTGGACTGACGCCCTACTGGGGGTCGCGCCACATCGTGATCAGCGCCGGACCGCCGGGCAGCTGGATCTCGCCGGTGGCGCGGAACCCGTAGCGCTCGTAGATGGGCACGTTGCCCGGAGCCGACGACTCCAGATACGCCGGCATCCGGGCAGCGTCGACCCGGTCCAGGCCGTCACGCAGCAGCTGCCCGCCGATGCCCCGCCCGGCCTTGGCCACACCGATGGTCTGCAGATACCAATGCGGGGGAGACTTCGGGCGAACGCGGCCGATGGTGCGGAAGGATCGAAGCCCGGAGGGCAACGACTGGCCGAACGCCCGGACGAGGTCCGGGATGTGCCGGACGAACGGCACGAGGGCAGAACGCTGGCCCGGGATGGCCCACAACGCAGCGCCGGCGACTTCTCCTTCGTCCACCGCCACCCAAGTGCCGTGCGGCGTCGTGGCGGCCTCGAAGGTGAAAAGGGCGGTCAGCCGGCGACGGTAGTGGTCATTGGGGACGATGTGGCGCATGGTGGGGTCGTTGTCGAAGGCCATGGCCAGCACAGCCGCTACCGTGGCGAGATCGGACCGTTGAGCTTTCCGCACGACTGGACTTGCCATGCTGCTCACTTTAGAGGCCGCGCAAATAGGGAGCCGCCCCTATTTGCGTGGCCTCGTATCCGGCGTGTCCCGCCGGCGAGCCGGACTCAGAGGAGACACTGGTAGCCGGATGGTCCGTGAAGGGAACGGGAGGTCTCGGCGGTGGGGGATGCGTTCGCCGGGCACCCACGGAGTGCGAGGAGTGGGTAGAACGTGGGTCAGGTCGAGGGGTTCGACTCGTTTACCGTGGCGGAGTTGCGGCAGCAGGGCAGCGTCAAGTGGTCCAAGTATCCGGACGCCATCGGCGCGTTCATCGCGGAGATGGATTTCGGCACGGCCCCGCCGATCCTCGACGCTTTGCGCTCCGCCGTCGACTACGCCAGTTTCGGCTACCTCCCCGATTCCCTGGCCAACCGGATGGCCAAGGCATGTGCCGGCTGGCAGGCGCAGCGATACGGCTGGACGGTCGACCCCAGCCAGATCCATCCCGTCGCCGATGTGCTCCGCGGCCTGGAGATCGTCATCCGGCATTTCTCGCCGCCCGGAAGTGCGATCGTCCTGCCGACGCCGGCGTATATGCCGTTCCTGTTCGTGCCGCATCTGATGGGTCGCGAGATCATCCAGGTGCCGATGTTGCGGCAGGACGACCGGTGGGTGTACGACCTCGAAGCTCTCGACCAGGCGTTCGCGGCCGGTGGCGGACTGCTGATCCTCTGTAATCCGCACAACCCGCTGGGGCGGGTGATGCGGCACAGCGAGCTGGTGGCGATCAGTGAGGTGGTCGACCGGCACAACGCACGGGTCTTCAGCGACGAGGTGCACGCCCCACTGGTCTACGAAGGGCACCGGCACGTGCCCTACGCCTCGGTCTCGCCGCTGGCCGCGGGGCATACCGTCACCGCCACGTCGGCGTCGAAGGCCTGGAACATCCCCGGTCTGAAATGTGCGCAGCTGATCATGTCGAATGACGCCGACACCACCACCTGGCACACGATCGAAGGCCTGGAGGAGTATCGGTACGGCGCGAGCCCGCTGGGTGCCGCCGCCAACGCCGCCGCCTATCAGTCCGGCGGGCCGTGGCTAGATGACATCATCGGCTATCTGGACGAAAACCGACGGTTACTAGGATCGCTACTCTCGAAACACCTGCCTGGTGTCGGCTACACCATGCCGGAGGGTACGTATCTGGGGTGGCTGGACTTCCGTGAAGCCGGTTTCGGCGACCAGCCCGGGAGCGTCATCCGCGAACACGGCGGCGTCGCACTCACCGATGGCGCCGAGTGTGGTGCGGCGGGTACCGGTTTCGCCCGTATCAACGTCGCCACCCCGAAGCCGATCCTCGAAGAGATGATCACCCGTATCGCTCGGGTCAGCAAGGACCTGTGATGGCGCTCAGCTCGACTCACGAACCAGCGCGACCGGATCGGTAGCTTACTTACTTCAACGATCGAGATATTGCGACAGCGGCTGCCGTAAGGACCATCGCCGCCACGGTGAGTCCGATCGCAAAGTACTGCCAGCCATCGCCAAGACCGTTACCCCACCATTCAGCCCACAAGCCAAAATAGAACAGAGGAACGATGACTACGGGCGCCAGAACTGCCAGCCAACTTTGGGCCGGCTTCTGGAGCGGATCACGCCGGGCAATCCGATGGTCGACGACCCGGCTTGCGGAACGCGTCTGACCGCAGCGAATCTACCGACGCTTTGGTGGCTATCGCCACCACATTGTCGATAGATTTCGACTGGCGCCAAGCCCTACTCATAGATCGCTTCGGCGAACCACTGGCCGTTTTCGACGGTGAGCAGCCACGCGCGGCCGTCGTCGGTGGTGACCTGGAAGCGGGCACAGCGGCGACTCCTCTTCTGATCCCACCAGTACTCGCGCACCGGCCAGGGGCCGGTCCAGCCGGTGATGGCGAACTCTTCGCGGCTGACCACCAGCCGGGCGGGCGGAGCCGAAACGACCGAGCGGCCACTGACCGCCACCGGTGCGCCGGAGGCATCAAGAACCCGGACCGGACGCGGGCTAGGGGGCACGACGGACGGCGACGGCCGGGGGATACGTCCAGGCCACGGCCGATCGGCTGGTGGGGCGGAGGTGAGCGAATCTCCCCACGGCACCCGGACTACCTGTTCACCTGGTCCGCGGCCTCCGGCTGGGCGAGGCTGAGTGACGGCGGTATGGCCGAGCATCACCTGGATCCGGGTGGCTGCCCGGGCCACCTGCTCGTCGTTCTCGGCTTGCCCCCACAGCGCCAGCTGCCGCCCGGTGTCGATCACTACCTGGTCCGGTGACAATGTCAGCCGGGTCAGGCTTCCAGTTAGCCGGCCCGCGGTCCGCCACGCGTCGAGTTGCCAGCGGACTCGCTCGGCCACCGCCAGGCTGGACAGCAGGCCGTCGTGCCGCCACAGCCGCGCCAGGCTCTGCCCGTCGGTGGTGCCGACTTCGACCTCGACCCGGACGCAGGCTAGCCCACGTTCGCCGAGCTTGGCGTGCATCAGGTCCGCGAGGCTCTTCGCGGCGAACACCGCGGGTTCGGACTGGTCGATGGGCGGCTCGAACTCGAGGTGCGCCGAGAGGTCTTCATCGGGTGGGCGAGTGGCCGGCGGCCGGGCCTCCAGGCCGGAGGCCAGCCGGTGGGCGGTGGCTCCCTCGGAGCCGAAGCGGGCGAGCACGTCCCGTAGCGGCAGATTCGCCAGCTGTCCCAGGGTACGGATGCCGAGCCGGACCAGAACATCGGTCAGCTCAGGCATGTCCAGGGCAGATGCCGGATGCGGCGCGAGAAACTCACGCGTGGACGCCGGCGGGACGACGCGTACGCCGTCGTCATCGTCCAGTGCGGACCGCGCCGCCAGATTGGCGGTGAAGGTGCCGTCGGCCACCCCGACCGCGCAGACGAAATCGCGGGCCAGCACGGCATCACGCACCAGCGCCGCTACTGCTTCCTCGCCGCCGTAATACCGGCTCGGCCCGCGGGCGGGTACCGCGACCAGCCCGGGCCGGATCACCTCGACTCTCGGGCAGATATCTTCCACCACGGCCACGACGTGTTCGAATGCACGGGTCTCGCCTTCTGGGTCCTCCTCTAGAACGGTGACGTCGGGGCAATACCGCTGGGCATCACGTAGCCGCTGCCCGCGGCGTACCCCAGCGGCTCTGGCCGCTGCCGTGCAGGCCGACACCCGGCCGGAGGCCAGCACAATGGCGGAGATCGCGGGGTCGGTTCCAGCGGCTGTCAGCGGCCAGTCGGGGCACCAGACGACCAAAGCGCGGGGTGCCGTCATCACGCGACCTCGGCCGGATCGGCTTCTGCGCTGGCAGCCCTCTTGTCCTGCAGGTTCGTCACCGAGGCCAGTTCGGCACGGCTCACCGAGCCGTCGGCGTCCGGCAACCACAGCCAAGCCGAGCGTGGCCGTCCGCCCGTGCCGCGGCCCTCGGCGACCACTTTGACCCGGCGGCTGTGGAGATGGCCATGGCCTTGCTCGACACCCATCCAGGCCGACGATTCCACCCGGAGCCGCAAGGAAGCACCCTCCCAGGATCCGGCGACGATCAGAGTGGAACCGGCCTTGCGGGCCAGCGCGGTCAGCCGGCGGATGAGGCCGGTCTGCGGACGGGCCGGTGGCTGAAGGAGCACGGCATCGACGGCTTCCAGCAGGACGGCGGTGACATCGGCCCACCGGTCCGCGGGCTCATCCACCAGCAGGAGCCGGTCAAGGTCGCAACCCAGCTCAGCGGCGGCCATGGCGCCGAGCTCGGGCATGCCCACGATCCCGCACCAGGAGCCGTCCTGCGACGCGCCCGCGAGCAGCGCCAGCGGAAGTGCGCCGACGCCGTCCACGGTCATCACCTGGCCGCGGCCGAGCCCGGGAAGCAGGCCGTGAAAGGCGGGAAGTACCGGCAACCCAGTGTCTTCCGGCACACTGACATCCGCCGTCCCGGCCACGCTGGCCAGCGCCTCTGCCGCTCGCTGACGTCTCGAAGGCCCCATACCCCAACTATCGAACTTGTGTTCGAGGAAAGTCAAGCGGATGGTGCTCGCGAAGATGTCGATTCCGGCGTCTCATGTTCGACGCATGGATGAAGGCGGGGTGTGCGCCGGGACAGCACGTCCTGGGCCCCGCCACTGATCGGAGCGATAGACATGGGAACAGTGGCTGTGACGGCATTCGCGTCGATGGATGGTGTCGTTCAGGCTCCGGGCGGGCCGGGCGAGGACGAAAGCGGTGGTTTCGCCCTCGGTGGCTGGCTGGTGCCGTATGTCGACGACGAGATGGGGCGCATCGTGAGCGAGCGATTCGCCCGGGCTGACGCCTTCTTGCTGGGACGCAAGACGTATGAGATCTTCGCCGGGTACTGGCCGGCCGTGACCGATCCGGACGACCCGGTGGCGAGCCGTCTCAATACGCTGCCGAAGTACGTCCCGTCCACGACGCTCAGGACAGCTGACTGGACCGGCACCACGGTGCTCGAGGGAGACATCGCCGACGAGGTCGCCGAATTGAAGCGGCGGCATGCCCGGGAGATCCAGGTGCACGGCAGCGGCCACCTCATCCAGTCCTTGCGGGAGCACGAGCTGGTCGACCTGTACCACGTATGGACGTATCCGGTGGTGCTGGGCACCGGCAAGCGCCTCTTCCCGGAGGGGTGTGCGTCGTCGGCGCTCGAGCTGGTGGATACGCAAACCACCAGTACAGGGGTCGTCGTCAGCACATACCGGCCCGCCGGCAAGGTCGAAACAGGGACCTTCCTCTAAAGGGCCGGCTAGAAGGTGCTGCGCAGCAGTAGGGTGACGAAGCCGAGAACACCGCGATAGCCGTGCAGCCAGGTGTGCCGGTGTTTCCCGGCGGCTTCGAGTGCGTCCTGGTGGTCGGGGTCGTCGGGGTTGTCGAGGGCCCAGCGGGAAACGCTGCCGGTCCAGGACCACTCGTAGTCATCCCATTCCTGCATGGTGCTCACGTGGCCGTACAGCGGAGTCCAGCCAGCGGCTGTGATGCGGTCCACCGTGGTCGCGAGATCGTCGTACTCGTCGATGGTGAAACCGGCGTCCAGGGTGACCTGATTGGGTTCGCGCTCCCAGAAGCACTCACCGAGAAGTACGCGGCCGCCGGGAGCGAGATGCGTGCGCGCGGCTTCGAGGGTGAGAAGCATGCCGTCGAAGGCATGGGTGGAGCCGACGTTGAGCACCACGTCGAACCGGTGCGGGGAGGTGAACTCCTTGGCGTCCACGGCGTGCAGGTTCAGCCGGTCGGAGAGGCCGGCCTTAGCGGCCGACTCCCGTGCCTGGGCAATGGTCTCGGCGTCGATGTCGACACCTTCGGCATGGATTCCCGGATGGTCGTTCAGGGCGTGAACCAGCCACGCCGCCTCGGCGCATCCGAGGTCCAGGA
This sequence comes from Phytoactinopolyspora mesophila, assembly GCF_010122465.1. Classification (NCBI taxonomy): domain Bacteria; kingdom Bacillati; phylum Actinomycetota; class Actinomycetes; order Jiangellales; family Jiangellaceae; genus Phytoactinopolyspora; species Phytoactinopolyspora mesophila. The sequence goes on from NZ_WLZY01000006.1 coordinate 242,570, forward strand.
CACGTTCGTCGCCGCTTGTGATGGCGCGGCCGAGAAGCCTCCGTACGGTGTCGTCGCCGAGCGGCGAGGCGATCGGGTGGTCTTGGTGGGCGATGGCGCTGATGCGTCGACGATCCATCGGGGCATCATCGCCGCCACGCGCCGATGGTGTCGCCCGATTTTCGGTCGTTCCGCGGTGGCGGGAGCCCATCTATTTACCACCATGATCGTCCCGTGGCCTACCTGCTGGTGGGGAACGTCGACGGCTACGCGCACGTGGAACAGGTCTCGGTGCATCCGGAATATGCGCGCCGGGGACTGGGGCGCCGGCTGGTCGAGGTTGTCGAGCAATGGGCGCGCGAGCAGGGCCTCTCCGGGGTGACGCTCACCTCCTACGCCGATGTGCCGTGGAACGCTCAGTACTATGAGCGCCTCGGATTCCGGACCCTGGGCGACGCTGAGCTGACCGACGGGCTGCGGAACATCCGCCAGCACGAAGCCGACCGGGGTCTGGACGCCTGGCCGCGAGTCACCATGCTGCGCCCGTTACGGTAGTTCTCGCCTGCCGCTTCGACTCGGCCCGGGGGTCGATTTGTTCTGTGAGATCCGCATAGCTATCGTGTGAGAACGATTATCAGAGTCGGAGCGGCATGGAGTGAGATGCGATCTCGGGAGGCGGAGCAGGGCGACGCCGCGCCCACCGGGACAGCACCCGAATCCGACACCACCGATACACGTGAGGGGGCCCATACCCCTCCCAGCACCCGTGCCATCGTCGCCCGTCCGCGGATCCGCCGTCGGGCGATTGTCGCGCTGATCACGCTGACAACGTTGCTGGCTGGTGCCGTCATCCTGGCCGTGTCCATCGGCCCGATCCGGATTCCGTTCACCGAGACGATCCAGATCGTGCTCGGTGACCGGAGCGGCGAGTACGCCTCGATCATCGACACCATACGCCTGCCCCGGGTGCTGGTGGGGCTCTTCGTCGGTGCTGCCCTGGGCGTGGCCGGTGCGGTGATGCAAGCCCTGTTCCGCAACCCGCTGGCCGAGCCGGGAGTGCTCGGCGTCTCCAGTGGCGCGGCGGTCGCGGCCGTCGCCGTGATCGTCACCGGAGCGACGGCGCGGGGCGCCTGGGTGCTGCCGCTCGGCGCTTTCGCCGGCGCGCTCGGTGCGCTGATTCTCGTCTACGCCGTCGCGAGTGCTCGCCGGGATCGGTCCATCGCCACGCTGCTGCTGATTGGGATCGCCCTCAACGCGCTCTTCGGCGCGGTGGTCAGCGCGATGGTCACCAACGCCCCCGACGACGACACATTGCGCGGAGTCGTTTTCTGGCTCAACGGTGACCTGGTCGCCCGCACCTGGAGCCACGTGCAGATGGTGGCGATCCCGGTGGCCGTCGCTCTCGCGGCCGTGCTCGTCTTCACCCGCGATCTCAACGTCATGCTGCTCGGTGAGACTCAGGCCCAGGCCAGCGGCGTGGACGTGATACGGCTGCGCCGCGTCCTGCTGGTGCTCGCCGCAGTGCTCACCGGTGCCGCGGTCGCCGTCGCGGGCATCATCGGCTTCGTCGGTCTCGTGGTGCCGCACCTGATCCGTCTGGTCCTCGGCCCGGATCACCGGTTGCTGTTGCCGAGCGCCGCTTTGCTCGGCGGCACGTTCCTGGTGCTCGCGGATCTCGTGGCGCGGATGCTCTTCTCACCGATCACGCTCCAGACGGGCACCGTGACGGCGTTCATCGGCGCGCCGGTCTTCCTTCTGCTGGTTCTGCGCCGGCGGCGGGCGCCGCGAGCATGAGCACCTCGAACGGAGCTGCCCCGGCGGGCAGGAACGGAACCGGACCGCCCACGCGGGGGTTGCGGGCCGAAGGCGTTGGTATCGACATCGACGGCCGCGCCATCGTCCACGACGTGTCTCTGGTGGCTGAACCGGGCCAGGTGCTGGGGCTGATCGGGCCCAACGGGGCCGGCAAAACCACACTGGTCCGTGCCCTTGCCGCCGTCACGGCGCCCGCCAGAGGTGTGGTGACCATCGCGGACCGGCCGGTGCGGCGCATGCAGGCCCGCGAGCGCGCCCGTCAGATCGCCTACGTGCCGCAGGACACCGCGCTGGATTTCGACTTCACCGCCCGCGACGTCGTCCTGATGGGCAGGCATCCGCACGTGGGCCGCTTCGAGCCGCTGCGTGTCATCGACCACGACGTCACGGATGCGATGCTGGCCGAAACCGGAGCGTCGCACCTGGCCGGGCAGCTGGTCACCACGCTCTCGGGGGGTGAGCGCCAGCTGGTGCACCTGGCCAAGGCGCTGGCGCACCAGCCGGACGTGCTTTTGCTGGACGAGCCGGTGGCCGCCCTCGACCTCCGCCACCAGTTGCATGTCCTGCAGTTGCTGCGCCGCCAGGCCGCGCGCGGGATGGCAGTGGTGGCCGTGCTGCACGACCTCGACCAAGCCGCCCGGTTTTGCGACCGGCTGGCGCTGATGCACGCCGGCCGGCTCGTCGCCGCCGGCAGTCCACGTGAGGTGTTGACCGAAGAAAGTCTTGCCGAGGTCTACGGCGTCCACGCCGTCGTCGCCGACGACGTCACGACGGGAGCTTTGCGGATCACCGCGCTCGACGTCCTGCCCGGCCTCGCGGCAACCGAAAAGAGGAAGTGAAACACTCGATGACTGCTGTATCCGAACAGGAAACGGGCCGCCGTTCCCGCCTGCGTACGGCCGGCTGGGTCCTGGCGCCCGTGCTCGCCATGGTGCTGGCCGCCTGCGGCAGCGACGACGAACAGCTCGCGGCCAGTGGCGACGAACCGGTCGCCACCGACGGGCCGGCCAGCGTGGCTGCCCTGTCCAGCGACACCGCGGAGGCCGTCCGCGCGCTGGCCGGCACCGACCGGCTCGTCGCAGTGCCTGCCAGCACCACCAACGAACACCTCGGAAATTACCCGGACGAAATGGCACAGGTGCCGAACCACGTGCCGCCCAGCGGCAATCTCGACCCCGAACAGGTGCTGTCGTGGGAGCCTGACCTGGTGGTGGTGACCGCACGCCACGACGGCGAACAGGATGCCGGAGACCTCCTCGACCAGAGCGACGTGCCGCTGGTGACTATCCAGAACAACTGGGGCAGCGTCGAGCAGTTGCAGGAGAACTACGAGGTCATCGCCGAGGCTCTGGGGACGCAGGAGCAGGCCGACGAGCTGATCGCCGGCATGGACGCGGATCTGGCCGAGATCGCGGCCCAACTCGACGACGTCGACGAGGAGCCAACCGTCCTGGTGCTGACCAACCAGGCGGAGAACCCGTTCATCGCCGGCCCCGACTCGATGTCCACGGATATCGTCCGGCATGCCGGTGGCACGCCGGCTGTCGAGGACGCCGGCATCGAACGAACGATGCCGGCCGATCCCGAGCAGATCATCCGACTCGACCCGGACGCGATCCTGCTGGTCGACGTGATGGGCAAGGGAGAGGAGTCGTTCGACGGGCTCCTGGGTAACGACGCCGTGGCTGAGCTGCCGGCGGTGGAAGAGGATCGCGTGCTGATGCTGCCCGGCCGTTCGGCGATGGCCGCGGCCGGTGTGCACGTCGTCGACGGTGTCCGCGAGATCGCCGCCTGGCTGCATCCGGACGTGGTAACCGGCGCTGCGGCGCCGGACGCCGCCGAGGACGGAGCGGAGCGTATCGCGGCGTTGTCCGGTGACGCCGCCGAAGTGCTGGTGGAGCTCGTCGGGCCGGAGCGGCTGGCCGTCGTGCCGGAGAGCACCACCACCGAGGAGTCGGGGAACAATCCGGAGCTGATGCGGCAGGTGCCGGACACCATACCGTCGGTGTCGAACATCGATCCGGAGCAGATCCTCGCCTATGAGCCGGATCTCGTGGTCCTCACCACCAGGCACGAGGCCGAGCAGGACGCGCGGGACCTGCTGACCGACAGCGGGGTCCCGGTGATCGCCATCGACAACAACTGGGAGACGTTCGAGCAGATCGCCGACAACGTGACCATGCTGGGGGAGGCAGTCGAGGCCGAGGAGCGTGCCGATGAACTGGTCGCCGAGTTCGGGGATCGGATCGCCGAGGTCACCGCGGCAGTCGCGGACGTCGAAGACAAGCCGGTCGTCCTGGTCATGCTCTCCCTTGGTGCGGACAACCCGTACCTGATCGGTCCTGACTCGATCAGTTCCGGAATCGTCCGCGACGCCGGAGCCGAGCTGGCGGTGGAGCAGACCGGCATCACGAAGAGCATGCAAGCCGACCCGGAGCAGGTGGTGAAAGCCGACCCGGACGCGATCGTCCTGATCAACACCGGCGGGCGGGGCCTGGATGATTATGCGGACCTGCTGGCCAACGAGGCGGTCGCCGGTCTCGACGCCGTCGTGAACGACGAGATCCTGCTGCTCGACTCCACCAAGGCCACGGCGACCGCCGGGCTTCGGACCGTCGACGGGCTCGAGGAGGTCGCCCGCTGGTTGCACCCCGGCCAGTTCGGGGAGGACAACTGATGACCACGGATCCGGCCGCGCCGGTACGACTGGTTACGCTGGGATTCGAGTCGCACGGCGCACTGGCTTTGCGGCAGGGCGTAGATCTCTACGCCGGCGGCGCCGGGCCGGAGCTCCACTGGACGCGGTTCGACCGGACCGTCCTGGCCAGTCCGGACCGCCTGGCGGAGGCGTTGCGCGACGCCGATGCGTTACTGGTGCACGCGGTGCATGACGTCCCGGATGCGGAGGCACTGGCCGGCGTCGTAGCGGCCGCACCGGAGCTCGCCGTCGTGCCGGTCCAGCCCAACGCCGTCGAGGTGATGGCGGCGACCAGGCTGGGCGGCTTCGGCACCGATCCGGCGCGGACGCGTACCGAACTGGCGGCGGCCGCGGGCGCCGCCGCCAGGGCGGGCCGGCATGTCCCGCCTGAGCTGGACCAGGTCCTGCGTGTCCTGCCGGGCATCGGCCGTGAGCTGCCGCCCGAGGCGACAAGCCTGACCGCGCTGGCCAAGATCACCGAGGCGTTCCGGCACCTGTGCGCCGCGAACGTGGCTCTCGCGCTGGAGGTGCTCGTCGCCCGGCTCCGGCCAGGAGCGCTGCCCGAACCGGGCTGGCCGCGGCCGCTGCCCGTGGGCGGGTTCTGGCATCCGGAGCTGGACATCGCCGAGCGGTGGGACGAGTTCGAACCGAGGCTGCGGGGTCATTGGGCCGGGCGCGGCGCTGAACCGGTCGGGCGCGTCGTCCTGGTGACCATGCCCAGTCAGGTGCTCTCCGGCAACGCGGCGCATGTCGATGCCCTCGTCACGGCGCTAGAGGCCCGCAGGATCGAGGTGATCGGCTGGCTCGGCAACCTCGAGGCACTCGGCGAGGCGTCGACCGTCACCGACGTGCCTGGGATCGACCTGTGGATCAATGCGAGCGGGTTCACCCTCACCGGCTCGCACGGCCAGCCGAACGTCGAGTTCGACATCGAGCTTCTGTGGTCTCGCAACACACCGCAGCTGGCGCCGGTGCCGCTGTTCCGGCAGAGCCTGCCCGAGTGGCAGGGCAGCCGGGTCGGGTTGACCCCGGCCCAGGTGGCCATGCAGCTCGCGGTTCCGGAGCTGGAAGGTGGCGCTGTCCCGCTGATCCTCGGCGGCCGGGATGAGCAGAGCGACGCGATGGTCCCGTTGGCCGCGCACGTCGACCGGCTGGCGGGAACAGTGGCGCGGACGGTCGCGCTGCGCCGCAAGGCCAACGCGGACAAGCGGGTGGCCATCGTGATCTTCGGCTACCACGCGGCGCACGGCGTGGTCGGGACGGCGTCGCACCTGGACGTGTTCGCCTCGTTGCACCGGGTGCTGCTGCGCCTCGCCGCCGCCGGCTACTCGGTGGACGTCCCGGAGACGCCGGAGGCGCTGCTCGACCTCGTCGTCACCGACGACGGTGGGGGCCGTCGCACCGAGACGAACGTCGCCGCCCGCTATCACGCCGCCGACTACCTCCACGCGATGCGCCGGCATGCCGAGCGGGCCACACCCATGTGGGGCCGCCCTCCCGGAGACATCGACACCGACGGTGTTCACCTCGACATCGGCGGTGTCGTGCTCGGCAACGTCTTCGTCGGGGTGCAGCCGTCATTCGGGTACGACGACGACCCGGTTTCGCTGTTGTTCGCCGACCCGCCGGACTCAGCCACCCCGAGCCACAGCTTCATCGCCTTCTACACCTGGCTCCACCAGGAGTTCGGCGCCGACGCGCTCCTTCATTTCGGCACCCACGGCGCGCTGGAGTTCATGCCGGGCAAACAGGCCGGGCTGGCCCCGGTCGACTGGGCGAACCTGCTGGTCCACGACCTCCCGCATTTCTACCTCTACTGCATGAACAACCCGTCCGAGGGGACCATCGCCAAGCGTCGCTCGCAGGCGACTCTGGCCAGCTACCTCACCCCGCCCCTCGACCGGGCCGGAACCTACGGCGTGCTGGCCTCGGTGAGCGAAGGGGTGCGCGACGCGCTGGGCCACGAAGAGCCGGGGCGCCGGGCGGCTGCCGCGCGAGACCTGGTCGAGCTGGCCGGCTCGGCCAACCTGGACGCTGACCCGGCACTGGCCGAGACCGACCCCGACGCCTATCTGCGCCGGTTGCAATCCAGCGTGGACGAGGTAGAACAGGCATTGATCCCCATCGGCATGCACATCGTCGACCGCGGAATCGAGCCGGAGGAGGCCCTGGTCATTCTCCGGGCCGCCTGCGACTACGAGCGGCCCGACGCCGCGCTGCCGGCGCTCACCATCGAGTTCGAGCAAGAGCTGACCGGCGGCACACCGGTCACCAAGCTCCCGCCGGACGACGATGGCCGGATCCAGGTGGAGAACCGGCTCGCCGAGCTCGTCGACGCGGTGGTGGACGGGAAGCCGGCCGAGGACGACGGATCGCTGCCCGCCCGCTGGCACGGCTTCCTGACCGATCTGCGCGACCGGCTGAGCGGCAACGACGAAGCAGGGGCGTTGCTGCGTGCCCTGGACGGCGGATATCTGCGGCCCGGACCCGGCGGTGACCCGGCCCGGCAGCTTGCCGCGCTGCCCACCGGACGCAACACGCACGCTCTGGACCCGCAACGGGTGCCGACGCCGCTGGCGATCAGCCGGGGTCAGGCCGGTGCCGAAGCGCTGCTGGAGTCCGCCCGGGAAGCTGACGGGCAGTACCCGGAGACGGTCGCGATCGTGTTGTGGGGAATCGACAACATCAAGAGCGGCGGCGAAGCGTGTGCCCAGGTGTTCGCGCTGCTGGGCGTCGAGCCGGTCGCCGACACGCTGGGCCGGGTCAGCCGGTTCCGGGTGATCCCGCTGGAAGAGCTGGGGCGGCCCCGGATCGACGTCGTCTGCACCGGCTCCGGGGTCTTCCGGGACGTGCTGCCAACGACTATCGAGCTGCTCGATCGCGCCGTACGAGCCGTCGCGGTGCTCGACGAACCCGCTGAGCAGAACTACGTGCGCGCGCACGCGCTGGACCAGGCAGCGGAGCTGGGAATCAGCGTGGAGGACGCGGCCACCCGGATATGGTCGGCGCCGCCGGGCAGGTACGGCTCCGGCGTCAACCACGTCGTCGACGCCGGCCAGTGGGAGGCCGAGGCGGACCTCGGCGACATTTACACCCGGCGGATGGCCCACGCCTACGGGCACCGGCTGTCCGGTGAGAACCGGGAGAAGCTGCTTCGGCGTGCCCTCGGTTCTGTGCGGGTGACCTTCCAGAACATCGACTCCGCCGAGACGTCGCTGGCCGACACCGATCACTATTTCGAGTTCCTCGGTGGGATCACCGCAGCGACGGCGGCCGAGACCGGCGTGCGCCCACGGGCGATGGTCGCGGACAGCTACGCCGCCCGGCCGACAGTCCGTGGCCTGGACGAGGCGATGCGCCTGGAGTCTCGTACCCGGCTGCTCAACCCGAAGTGGTACGAGGCACACCTGGAGCACGGCTACCAGGGCGTGGCTGCGATCACCCACCGGCTGGAGAACACGTTCGGCATGCAGGCCACCACCGGCGCCGTCGACGGCTGGATCTTCTCCGCGGCGGCGACCACGTTCATGTTCGACGACAAACTACGCCAGCGGATGGAGGAGCTGAACCCGGCATCGGTCAAACGCTTCGCGGACCGGCTGCTCGAAGCTCACCAACGCGACCTGTGGGACGCCACCGACGACGAAGTCGAGCGCCTGGACCAACTGAGCGAACGCTTGGACGGCGTTCTGGAAGGAGTTGAGGGATGACAACGGCTCCGGCGTTTCCCTTCACCGCGGTGCTCGGCCAGGACGAGCTCAAACAGGCTCTCCTGCTCAACGCCGTCGACCCAGGAGTCGGTGGCCTGCTTGCACTGGGCGACCGCGGTACCGCGAAGTCCACGACGGTGCGGGCGCTCGGCGCGCTGCTCGAACGGGCCGGGATCTCGGCGCCCGTGGTGGATCTGCCGCTCGGCGCCACCGAGGACCGCGTCGTCGGATCGCTCGACCTGGAGGCGGCGCTGACCGGCGGACGCCGCGAGTTCGCATCCGGACTGCTGGCTCAGGCACACGGCGGCTTTCTCTACATCGACGAGGTCAATCTGCTGGACGACTACCTCGTGGACCTGTTGCTCGACGTCGCCGCCAGCGGGGTGAACTACGTGGAGCGCGACGGACTGTCGGTGCGGCATGAGGCGCGGTTCGTCTTGGTGGGCTCCGGTAACCCGGAGGAAGGCGACCTGCGTCCGCAACTGGAGGACCGGTTCGGGCTGTCCACCTACGTGCGCACGCTGAGCGACCCACGGCTGCGCACCGAGATCGTGCGGCGGCGCCTCGCCTTCGACGTTGACCCGGCCGGGTTCTGCGACGGGTACGCGGAGCCGCAGACGGAGCTCGCCGAACGCGTCCGAGAGGCGCGCAAACGCGTGGCCGAGGTGGTCACCGGCCAGGAGGAGCTGGACGAGGCGGTGCGGATCTGTATCGCTGCCGGAGCCGTGGGCCACCGGGCCGAAGTGGTGCTGGTGCGTGCGGCCCGGGCACATGCCGCCTTGCGAGGAAACGCGGATGTCGAAGGTGCGGACCTGCGGGCCACCGCGCTGCCTGCTCTGCGCCACCGGGTCCCGCGGGAGCCGTTCGACGACCCCGCGACCGTCGACGCCCGCTTGCGCGAGGTGATCGACGGGGTCGAGCGGTGATGCCCGACGCTGGTGATGCCCAGGGGCCGGGGCTGCCCGCCGCGCACATGCTCGACGCCGCACCCCGGCTCGACGCCGCCCAACGCGCGGTGGTGCGGGCGTGGCTGGCCGGAGGCCGGTTCGGCCTGTTGCTCACCGGCGACGGCTGGCTTCGGGAACGGCTCTGGTGGTGGATCCGGGACCAGCTGGATGGCCACCCGCACGTCGTCGTCGGCCCTGGTACGGATTCCGCGGCCTTGCACGGTGGGCCGCGCTGGCCGGGCGAGGTGTTGCCCCCGCGTGGTCTGCTCGCCCGTGCTCGCGAGGGAGCCCTGCTCGTTCCCACGCCCGAGCTGTGCGAACCAGCCACGCTGGCCGCGCTGGCCCGCGCGCCGCGCATCCTCGCGTCGGTCCCACTCATCGCTGACGTCCCCCACGTCGTGGCCCGGCGGCTCACGGCCGTCGTCCATCTCGAACCGGGCGTGCCGGGCGAGGCAGCCGCTGTCGAGGGATCCGGTCTGCCCGCCGGTGACGATGTCTGCGTTGGGCTGGCGAGTGAGGTCGTCGAGATCTTGGATGACTACGGACTCGCCGACCACGGCCTGGAACTGGACGCGACGCGGCTGGCGGCGTCGGTGGCCGCGGCCGGGGCGGATCCGCGCGAAGTGATCCGCCGGTGCGTGTGTGAGCCCCGCATGGCGGACGTCGTCGTTCCCTCGGCACCGCAACCGCCTGCCGCAGACCAGCCGCCTACCAGCGACGACGATCCCACGACCAGCGACGATGATCCCGCGCCGCCCGACAACGCAGCTGCCGATTCCACGAACCGCGAGACTATGGCCGAGGGCGAAGTCGAGGCGGGCGGCCCTGATCGGCCGGAAGAACCCGAACCGCTGGTGGGTGGATCGCCGCCGCTGCCCCAGCCCCGGCGCGTGGCTCGGCGCCGGCCGGCCCGGCGGTACCTCGAAGGGCGACGGGGCGCGGTGCAGCAGAATCCGTTGAGGGGGCGGCCCCGGCGGGTGGTCCCGGTCGATCGGACCGGCGGGCGGGTCGCCGTCGTGCCCACGATTCAAGCCGCGGCTCCCTGGCAGGTGGTCCGGCGCGGTGCGGCCGGCGAAGGGCGCCTGGTGATCCGCCCTGAAGACCTCCGCGGTCAGGTGCGCCACCGGCGCGGTGGGCGCGTCGTGCTGGTAGTAGTCGACGCATCGGGATCCATGGCCCGGCGGGCGATCCGTCGTGCCAAGGCCCATGCGTTGCACGTCCTGGACCAGGCCTACCGCGAACGCGCTCTCGTGGGGATCGTCGTCGTGCGAGGCGATGAAGCATCCGTCGGGCTGCCGCTGACCCGCAGCACCACACGCGCCAGGGCTTCGTTGCGAGCACTTCCGACCGGTGGCGGCACGCCGCTGGCCTCGGGCCTGATCCTCGCTGCCACGCTGGCCGGCCGGTACGAGGCAGAGCAGGTCGAGACGGTGATCTTCACCGATGGGCGGGCCAACGTCGGCCTCGGCGGAGATCCGCGCGCGGACGCCGAACACGCGGCGCGGCTGCTGGGCGTGGCGAGTGGTGAAGTGCGTGTGGTCGATCCCGCGCCAGGGCGCCGGAACGCTGTGAACTGGCTGTCGGAGCAGTTCGCCGGCTGAGGTCATGTGCGCAGCCGGCCGATGGCGTGCGGGAGTGCTGATGGATCAGGACACGCTCAAGTAGTGGCACGATGAGGATATGCGGCCCGGACCAGGCGAAGTACTCCACTTTTCCGAGAACCCGGATATCCACGAGTTCGCTCCGCATGTAGCGGCAACCGCGCAGGAGAAGGACGCCTACGTGTGGGCGGTGGACGCCACCCGTGCGCAGGACTATTGGTTTCCACGGCAGTGTCCCCGAGCGATGGCGTGGCGTGGCCCGAAAACCAGTGCGGATGACGTCGAACGCCTTCTTGGAGCGGGCGGTGTCCGGGTGCACATGATCGAGTACGGCTGGCTGGACGCGATGCGCACCGTCGAGCTCTACGCATACCGGTTCGACGCGGCGGACTTCATCCCGGCGGGGGAGCATCAGCACGCGTATGTCTCGACCACGACGATCCGTCCGCTCGGCCGCCCGCAGCGGGTCGGAGATCTGTTCGCGTTGCACGACGAAGCCGGGATCGAGCTACGAGTAGTGCGCGACTTGTGGCCTTGGTGGCATGCGGTGATCGAGAGCAGTCTGGAGTTCAGCGGGATCAGGCTGCGCAATGCCAGGCCGTCCGAGTCTGTCAGTGCTAGTCGATAGGGGTGGGGGATGAGATTCGGTATCAGCATGCCCAATACGGGCGAACCCGCCGCTCTCGTGGACCTTGCCGTCACGGCGGAGCAGCACGGCTGGGACGGCTTCTTCCTGTGGGATCACATCAACGCGATGCCCCAGATGCATGATCCTTGGGTGCTGCTCGGCGCTATTGCTGCCCGGACCACACGAGTGCGTCTGGGCACCCTGGTGACTCCAGTCCCGCGGCGGCGGCCGTGGAAGCTGGCCAAGGAGGTGGTCACACTTGATCATCTCAGTGCTGGACGGGCTGTCCTCGGGGTGGGCCTCGGCGTGCCCGTAGACCAGGAGTACGCCGCGTTCGGCGAATCTCCAATGGTCCGGGAGCATGCCGAGCGCCTCGATGAGGCGCTGCCGCTGCTCGACGGCTTCCTGCGCGGAGACCGCGTCGACCATGACGGCGCCTACTACCAGGTGCATGCCCAACTCGATCCGCCCGCCGTGCAGCGGCCCCGGCCGCCTATCTGGGCCGGTGTCACGGTGGCTGGTGAACGCCCCCTGAAGCGAGCCCGGCGGATCGAGGGGATCTTTCCGCTAGCTGGTCTTCGAGCGCCCACGCCGGACGAGATCGCGATCCTGCTGCAACGGCTGGATCCCCCGGACGGATACGACGTCGTCGGTGTGCTGAGTGAGGTCGCTAGTGTCGCCGAACTTCGGGATGCGGGTGCCACCTGGGCCATCGACGGTCCTGAAGGACCGGAAGAACCACTCGCCGACATCCGCGCCCGGATCGAAGAGGGGCCGCCAGCCTGAGCTTATATGTGCGGGCCGTAGTGCGTGAGCTGTGTAGCCGCGTATGGGTTACACACAATTGCATGTAAGGGGCTTGAGGGGAAACGCTTGTTCGATTAAGATCGTACGTATGTTCGATGGTTGTGGTCCAGAGTTGGCATCCACTGGAGAGTCTCCGGTGGATGCCGGCGACGCTGCGACGGATCACGCGCAAGTGCGTTGGGCGCGGCACGTTGATGCGGAGCTCACCGCGCTCGAACGGGCATGGGATGAGCTGCTCGCGGCCGGGATAGATCCGGCCGATCCCATTGCGGCAGATCTGGTCGTGGGCGCATGGATCGAAGCTGAGGAGCAGTTCTCTGGTCCGGCCGGACACGGAGCCGCGGCGGATGAGATGCCTGCTGGCCATCTTGGCTGGATCGCCGCGCATGCGCGGCTGCTTGACGACGTGCCCGGTGACGGCCCAGCCGATCTGTCCAGCATGGTGCCGGGAGCTCGCTTGGCCGACGTTCTGGCCACCGAGACATTCGACCAGCTCACCACCAGTCGGCTCGCCGATTCGGTGGCGGCTTGGGAGAAGGTCATCGCCTGGGCTCAGGCACAGCAGGCGGCCGCGGCGGCAGAGTTGACCCGACGGCCGGAGATGCAGGCTGACAACGCCGAGGGGCGCTCGTCATTGCACCCGGTGGCAGTCACCGCAGGTGACATTTGCACCGTCTGGCCGTGGACCAAACCTCAGGCGCAGCGGCTGGTCAGCTGGAGCGTACAGCTCATCGACTCCTTCCCCGCCGTTCACCACGCGCTGGCCGAGGGGCGTCTCGACGCCCGCCGGGCGCGGATACTCACTGATGCGCTGGCTGATCATGACCCGCAAGTAGCCCGGTTGGTCGAGGCTGCGGTGCTGCCGTACGTGCACCTGTGGACATCGGTCAAGGTGTCGTATGTGGTGAAACGGCTGCTTGCTGAGATCGCCCCGGAAACCGCAAAAGAACGTCGCCGGAACGCGCGCAAGAAGCGGGCGGTGTGGATCGAGCCGGCTGCTGACGGCATGGCGTGGTTGTATGCCTACCTGCCCGCAGAAGACGCTGAAGCTCTCATGGCTACGCTCACCGCTGCCGCCGAGGGCTCACGCCTGAACGACGAACAAACCCGTACTTCCGACCATCTCGCAGGCGACGCCGAGACCGGTGCATCCGCCGCTGAGGCTCCTGCTGCCGACGCGGCCGCCCCTGCGGACGCAGCAACCGATGCCGCCACCGGTACCGCCCCGCCCCCATCCGACGCGGACGCCGATGTTCCCGCCGACGTTGATGCCGCCCCTGCGGACGCTCCCGACCCCGCTGGCCCCGCCGACGTTGATGCCGCCCCTGCGGACGCTCCCGACCCCGCTGACCCCGCCGACGCATCCGCCGATCCCCCTGATGCCGCCTCGCCTGCTCCGCGGTCGTTGGATCAGCGGCGGGCGGATGCGCTGGCGGCGTTGGCTTGGTCGTCGCTGTACACCGGGCATCTGGGCGGTGACGGGTGTGCTCGATGCGGTTCGCCTGCGGGCGCCCCTCTGGCGTCGGCGCACGGCCGTCCGGTGACGGTCAATGTCACGGTGTCGTTGTCGACTCTCATCGGTCTGGATGAGGTCCCGGGGGAGCTGGAGGGCTACGGCGCGATCGATGCCGATCTCGCCCGGCGGCTCGCGGCGGCTGGGGTCTGGCGTTGGGTGGGCACTGACCCGGTGGGTGGATGGGCCCTCGACTACGGCCGAACCCGATACAAGCCACCGAGAGATCTGGTGGATTTCGTGATTCTGCGTGACCGTGAGTGCATCATGCCCGGGTGCCATCGCTCGGCGTACCGATGCGAGATCGACCATCGGGTCCCGTTCCCTCAAGGCCCGACGTCGGCGTGTAATTGCTCGGCCTTGTGTAAGCCATGTCATCTACAGAAGCACCACGCCGGATGGCGGCTGGAGCGGGTGGCATCCGGAACTCAACGCTGGACCAGTCCGTCCGGACATCAGCAGACCGTGAGCCCGCCTCGGATGGCAGGCGCCGCGGCTACACATCCGTCTCGGAACACCGGTCCGCCGGAGCCGCCCCCGTTTTGACTCTGACCCACCCCTGCACGGCGGGGCCCTTGAATGTGACGCTGCGGGAACCGCCCGCCCGCAGCGTCACCCCGCCGAGTTCGTGATCGAAAGGCACCGATGAGTCGTCGAGGTAGTGGCCATGGGATGGCATAACCCGTCCATCTCCTGGCGGGAATTCGAACGGGCGCTGTCATGGGGCAGCGGTTGGCGCAGTGACGGGGAGAAGCTGCCCCGGGATGTCGGGGCGGTCACTGATCTCTCGGCGCTCAGAGGCGGGGAAAACCAGCTTGCCGGCGACCCTGGTCCGGCCTGGGCGGAGCTCCACTGTCATTCCGCGTACAGCTTTCTTGATGGTGCATCCGAGCCGGAGGCGCTGGTGGCCGAGGCGATCGTGCAGGGTGTGGAGACGCTGGCCATCACCGACCACGACGGCATGTACGGCGTCGTGCGCTTCGCCGAAGCCGCGCGGGACGCTTATGAGCTATATGCCGAGAAGCTGAACGGCCGGAAATTGCACACGGCATTTGGCGCGGAGCTCAGTCTGGGTCTGACGGCCAGGCAGAGCGGCATACCTGACCCTGAGGGGCACCATTTGCTCGTGCTGGCGCGTGACCCCGAGGGGTATGCGCGGCTGGCGGCGGCCATCACCACCGCCCAGATGCGTGGCGGGAAGGGGCGTCCGGAGTATTACATGGAGGAACTGGCCGCCCAGCATGAAGGGCACTGGGCCATCTTGACCGGCTGCCGCAAGGGTGTGGTTCCGGCGGCGCTCGAGGCGGACGGTCCGGAAGCCGCGGAACATGAGCTGCGGTGGCTGGTCGGCCTTTTCGGTCAGGAGAACGTGTTCGTGGAGCTGATCGACCATGATCAGCCGCTCGACGATACCCGCAACGACACCCTGTATGAGCTGGCGCAGCGGGTGGGGGTGGGGGTGGTCGCCTCCAACAATGTGCACTATGCCGGTCCCGCTGACGCCGATCTCGCTCATGTGCTGGCCGCCATCCGGGCGCGTAGCAGCCTGGAGGAGCTCTCGGGCTGGCTGCCGTCCAACGGCACGGCGCACATTCGCAGCGGTGCGGAGATGGAGCAGCGCCTGGCCCGGTTCCCCGGCGTCCGGGAGGCCACGGCGGAGCTGGGCCGGTCATGTGCCTTCGACATCACACTCATTGCTCCGGAACTCCCGGAGCGTGAGGTTCCTGAGGGCCATACCGATGCGAGTTTCCTGCGTCAGGAGGTGCGAAAGGGGGCGCTGAAGCGCTACGGGCCACCGGGCACACCGGAGACGGAGCAGGCTTACCGGCAGATCGAACATGAGCTGGCCGTCATCGAGCAGCTCAACTTCCCTGGGTATTTCCTCATCGTCTACGAGATCACCCAGTTCTGCGAGCAGAACGGCATCCTGTGTCAGGGGCGGGGGTCAGCTGCCAACTCCGCGGTCTGTTACGCGCTGGGCATCACCGCTGTCGATCCCATCGCCCATCAGCTGCTGTTTGAACGTTTCCTCACCGACGACCGCATTGGTCCTCCGGACATCGACATCGACATCGAGAATGCCCGCCGGGAAGAGGTCATCCAGCACGTATACGACCATTACGGGCGCGAACGTGCGGCCCAGGTCGCTAACGTCAACAGCTACCGGCAGCGAATGGCGTTGCGTGACGTCGCACGAGCATTGGGGTACAGCTCCGGTCAGGTTGATGGGTGGTCGCGCCACATCGGCCATCACGAACCGATCGGGGATGACATCGGCATCCCGGAAGATGTCGTTCAGCTGGTCTATCGCATGCTCCGTCTACCCCGGCACCTGTCGATTCACTCTGGAGGCATGGTGCTTTGCGACCGTCCGGTGGGGGAGGTGTGCCCGGTCGAATGGGCGAGCATGCCGAACCGGAGCATCCTGCAGTGGGACAAGGACGACTGCGCGGCGGCCGGGCTGGTGAAGTTCGACCTGCTGGGCCTAGGGATGTTGTCGGCGCTGCGGGAATCGTTCGACCTGCTCCGTGACCACCACGGCGTGGACTACACGCTGCAGAGCATCCCCGGTGAAGACAAGGCCGTCTACGACATGCTGTGTGACGCGGACACGGTGGGTGTGTTCCAGGTCGAATCCCGAGCCCAGATGGCGACACTTCCGCGGCTTCGGCCGCAGCAGTTCTACCACCTGGTGGTGGAGGTTGCGCTGATTCGCCCGGGACCGATCCAGGGCGGCTCCGTTCATCCCTACATTCGCCGCAAGAACAAGAAAGAACCCATCACCTATCCACACGAGAGCATGAAACCCGCTCTGGAGCGCACCCTCGGTGTTCCGCTGTTCCAGGAGCAGATGATGCAACTGGCCATCGAGTGCGCTGGCTTCAGCCCGCGGGAGTCCGATCAGTTGCGGCAGGCGATGAGCTCGAAGCGGTCACCGGAGCGCATCGAGCGGCTGCGGGAGCGGCTGCTCACCGGGATGTCGAAGAACGGTATCCCATCCGACGTCGCCGACGACATCTACGGCAAGCTGTTCGGCTTCGCCAGCTACGGATTTCCCGAGTCGCACGCCTACAGCTTCGCCTATCTCGTCTACGCCAGCGCCTACCTCAAACGGTATTACCCGGCTGCCTTCACCGCCGCCCTGCTCAACAACCAGCCGATGGGCTTCTATTCGCCGCAGACACTGGTGGACGACGCCCGCCGGCACGGCGTCACAATCCGTGGCGTGGACATCAACGCCAGCGACGTCATGGCGACGCTGGAAGAACACGTGCCCGTCGAATCCACTGACCCGCACGCACCGGAGGGTCTCCAGCCGGCGATCCGCATGGGGCTGTTGTCGGTGCGTGGCCTGGGCGAGAAGGTCGCCCGCAAGATCGCCGAGGCGAGGCCGTTCGAGGACATCGCCGATGTTGCCAGACGCGTGGGTGCGCCATTGGCAGCGCTCGAAGCACTGGCGACCGCTGGTGCGTTCGGCTGTTTCGGCCTCGACCGCCGGGAGGCGCTGTGGGCCGTGGGGGCGCTCGCGAACGACCGTTCCGACCAGTTGCCGGGCACGACGCCCGGTTCGGTGGCGCCGTCGTTGCCGCAGATGACCGCCGTCGAACAGACCTTCGCTGACCTCTGGGCCACCGGGGTTTCCCCGGACAGCCATCCGGTGCAGCATGTCCGCGATCAGCTGGATGAATGGGGAGCGGTCCGGGCCGGCTCATTGCGTACCTTCGACGACGGCCAGCGGTTGCTGATCGGCGGGCTGATCACGCATCGGCAGCGTCCCCCCACGGCCGGCGGGGTCGTCTTCATGAACGTCGAGGACGAGACCGGGATGGTCAACGTCATCTGCCCGCCTGGGGTGTGGAAGCGGCAACGCCGGATCGCGCTCGAATCGACGGCGGTGGTGGTGGACGGCAAACTCGAACGTGCCGACGGTGCGGTCAACTTCTACGCCATCCGGCTGGCGCCGTTGAAGGTAACCGGCAGTACAGGCAGCAGAGACTTCCGGTAGCGTCGGTCATCGTGCGACTCGTCATTGCGCGGTGCCAGGTCGACTACGCCGGCCGGCTCACTGCTCACCTCCCACTGGCCATCAGATTGATCATGGTGAAAGCCGACGGCAGCGTGCTGGTGCACTCCGACGGCGGTTCATACAAGCCGCTGAACTGGATGAGCCCTCCGTGTTCGCTCAATGTCGCCGATCCCGATGACGACGCCCGCGAGGACGGCGTGACATCGGTGTGGACTGTGCAGAACAGCAAGACCGACGACCGCCTCGTGATCAGCATCCACGACGTCATCGAGGACGCTACCCACGATCTCGGCGACGACCCCGGCCTGGTCAAAGACGGGGTCGAGGCGCACCTGCAGCGGTTGCTGGCCGAGAATGTCGAAACCTTCGGCGTGGGCTGGCGGTTGGTGCGCCGTGAGTATCCCACCGCGATCGGTCCGGTGGATCTGCTCTGCCGGGACGAGACCGGCGTGACCGTCGCGGTGGAGATCAAACGGCGGGGTGAGATCGACGGCGTCGAGCAGCTGACCCGGTATCTCGATCTGCTGAACCGGGATCCGCAGCTCAGCCCGGTGCGTGGGGTCTTCGCGGCTCAGGAGATCAAGCCACAGGCGCGCACCCTCGCCGTTGACCGCGGTATCACCTGCCTCACGGTGGACTATGACGCCCTGCGCGGCGTAGATGATCCCTCTACGCGGCTGTTCTGACCGTCATCGCCCGGACCGGATGTCCTCCACGACATCGCAGGTGTTCGCTACCGGGTCGAGGTGTTGAGCATGCTGCGCCACCTGTTGGAGCAGTGTGCGTAAGGTGTGGCGCTGATGCTCGTCCAGCGGGGCAAGAAGGTGTTCTTCCGCGTGTGACAGCTGGAGCCGCAGGCGCTCGAGCAGCTCTTGGCCGGCGGAGGTGACCACGATGCGCCGCGCCCGCCGGTCGGCTGGGTCGGGTTGCCGTTCGACCAGCCCGGCGCCGGTCAGGTCATCGAGTAGGTACGTCATCACTGTCCGGTCGATACCCAGATGCTGGGCCAGCGCCAGCTGGCTGCGTGCAGCTCCATGGACAGCCGCAGCCAGGACCTGATAGCCGCGCGGGCCGCCCGGCAGATCCGACAAGATCGCGTCGAACATCTTGACGTACGACCTGAAAACCCGGCCCAGTGCCCAGCCGAGGTCAGACTCGAGGCCGGTGACGTCAGGCCGGTCGGTCGCCGTGGTCATACACACAGTGTAGGCGCCCTAAGGAAGAATTGCGGGAACATAGATGTTCGGGTAGGCATATGATCTGTGCGACAGAACATTCTGGAGGTTCGATATGGCTGATTACGGGCACGAGTTGCTCTTCGGGACGTTCATCACGCCCATCGCGGCGCAGGCGGAGCGGGTTGTCGAGCTGGCACAGCTCACCGACGACCTCGGCCTCGACCTGGTCACGGTCCAGGATCACCCCTATCAGCAGGCCTTCCTCGACACATGGACGCTGCTGTCGGTGATCGCGGCCAAGACGGCACGGGTCCGGGTGATGCCGAACGTAGTGAGCTTGCCGCTGCGTCCCCCGGCGATACTCGCCAAGAGCGCGGCCAGCCTCGACGTCCTCAGCAACGGCCGGGTCGAGCTGGGACTTGGAGCCGGGCCGTTCCTGGAGCCCATCGCGGCGATGGGCGGCCCAAAGCGCACAGTGGGGCAGAACATCGGCGCGCTCGAAGAAGGCATCGAGATCATCCGTGCCATGTGGCGTCCTCAGGACGGCGCGGTCCGGGTCGACGGGGAGCATTACCGGGTCTGGGGCGCCAAACCAGGCCCGGCGCCGGCGCACGAGATCGGGATCTGGGTGGGTGCGGTCAAGAAGCGGATGCTCGGCGTGACGGGGCGGCTGGCCGACGGCTGGTCGGTCAGTTCGCCGTATGCCGGGCCCGAGGAGCTGCCGGCCAAGAACAGGCTGATCGATCGGGCCGCGGAGGACGCGGGGCGCGAACCGTCGGCGATCCGCCGGCTGTACAACATCAGCGGCACGTTCGACGGCTCCGGCGCGGAGTTCCTGCAGGGGCCGCCCGCGGTGTGGGCCGAGCAACTCGCCGAGCTGAGCGTCACCGACGGCATGAGCGTATTCATCCTGGCAAGCGACGACCCGACGACGATCCGCCGGTTCGCGGCCGAGGTTGTCCCCGCGGTCCGTGAGCTTGTCGCTCAGGAACGATCGAGCGCAGCGTACGGCAGAGAGCGCAGCGCGGGAACCGGCGCGACGGAGGCGTCGCCTGAGACCGATCGCCCGTCATCACGTGGTGAGCGCGGACTGGGTGCTCTTCCGACGCCTGACGACGGAATCAGGCTGAGCGGCGAGCGGGTGTGGGACGAGTCGGACCGCCCCGAGGGCCCGGCACCCGAGCCAGGCCGCACGTACACCGCGCACGAGCAGGCCAGCGGCCGGCACCTCGTCGACGTCCATGATCACCTGCGAGCCGAATTGAGCCAGCTCAGAGGTTTGATCGACCAAGTCGCCGCTGGGTCTGTGGGTATCGGCGAGGCGCGCTCACAGATCAACACCATGACCATGCGGCAGAACAACTGGACCCTCGGGACCTACTGCGAGACGTACTGCCGGATCGTCACCACCCACCACACCCTTGAGGACCAAGCGATGTTTCCGCAGCTTCGCCGCGCGGATCCTCGGCTGAAGCCCGTGATCGACCGGCTGGAGGAGGAACACCACGTCATCCACGATGTTCTGGAGCGCGTCGACGCGGCGTTGGTTGCCCTCGTATCAGGTTCGGGCGGGATAGAGCAGCTACGAGACACTGTGGACTTGCTCACAGATACCTTGCTCTCGCACCTCTCCTACGAGGAACGTGAGCTGGTGGAGCCACTAGCCCGGCTCGGGTTCTCCTGAGCCCGCTCAACCGCCGGTGTTCGAACCACTAGGCTGTTCACCATGAGTGCGCACTTCGATGTCGTGGTCCTTGGCGCCGGTCCCGGTGGATACGTCGCCGCTATCCGTGCCGCGCAGCTGGGCAAGTCCGTGGCGATCGTGGAATCCAAGTACTGGGGCGGTGTTTGCCTCAACGTCGGCTGTATTCCCAGCAAGGCGTTGCTGCGCAACGCCGAGCTCGCCCACCTCGTGAAAAACGATGCCGCCACGTTCGGGATCAGTTTCGACGGCGAGGTGCAGGTTGACTACACGAAGGCGTATGAGCGCAGCCGTGAGGTGGCCGACGGCCGCGTCAAGGGCGTGCACTTCTTGATGAAGAAGAACAAGATCACCGAGTTCGACGGCTGGGGCACGTTCACCGACGCCAACACCCTCGACGTCTCGCTGAACGGCAGCGGCAACGAGACCGTGACGTTCGACCACTGCATCGTCGCTGCCGGCGCCACTACCCGCCTGCTGCCCGGCACGCAGCTCAGCGAGCGCGTGGTCACCTACGAAGAGCAGATCATGCAGAATGAGCTGCCCGGCAGCATCATCATCGCCGGAGCCGGCGCCATCGGCGTCGAGTTCGCCTACGTCATGGCCAACTACGGCGTCGACGTCACCATCGTCGAGTTCCTCGACCGCATGGTGCCGCTCGAGGACGCCGACGTCTCCAAGGAGCTGGCCCGCCAGTTCAAGAAGCTCGGCGTCACAGTCCGCACCTCTACCCGGGTGGACGCGATCGACGACAGCGGGGACAAGGTCAAGGTCACCGTCACCAGCGGCGACAAGCAGGAGCAGCTCGAGGCCGACAAGGTCCTGCAGGCCATCGGCTTCGCACCGCGCGTCGAGGGCTACGGGCTGGACAAAACCGGCGTCAAGCTCACCGAGCGGGGCGCGATCGAGATCGACGACTACATGCAGACGTCGGTGCCACACATCTACGCGATCGGCGACGCCACCGGCAAACTGTTGCTCGCCCACACGGCCGAGGCGCAGGGTGTTGTCGCGGCAGAGTCCATCGCCGGCGCCGAGACCATGCCTATCGACTACGTGATGGTGCCTCGGGCCACCTACTGCCAGCCGCAGATCGCCAGCTTCGGCTACACCGAAGCACAGGCGAAGGAGAAGGGTTACGACGTCAAAGTGGCGAAGTTCCCCTTCATGGCCAACGGCAAGGCACACGGGCTGGGCGAGACCGGCGGGTTCGTCAAGATCATCTCGGATGCGAAGTACAACGAGCTGCTGGGCGCACACATGATCGGCCCCGACGTCACCGAGCTGCTGCCCGAGCTGACGCTGGCGCAGAAGTGGGACCTCACCGCCGACGAGGTCGCCCGCAACATCCACGCGCACCCGACCCTGTCCGAGTCAATCCAGGAAGCCATTCACGGCCTCGCCGGCCACATGATCAATATGTGAGTAACGCAGCCGGACCGCGTACCGACCGGCGAGTGCGAAGGAGTGGCCGTGGGGCGTGAGGTTGTCGTTGTCGGTGCTGGGATTGTAGGTATCTCGCTGGCTCATGCCTTGGCCACCCGCGATATCGGTGTTACGGTCCTCGACCGTGATGCGCAGGAGCCGCGCGGCTCGACCGCTTACGCTCCCGGCTTCGTTGGTCTCTATAACGATGTGCCGGTCCTGACTCGGCTGGGACGAGAATCAGCGGCGATCTATAACGCCGCTGACGGTGGTTTTCGTCGTTCCGGCGGGCTTGAGCTGGCGACCTCGGATGCTGGCGTGGCCGAGGTTGAGCGTCGCGTCGAAGCGGCCCGAGCAGCCGGGCTCCGGGCGGAGTTGTTGACGGCAGCGGATATTCCTAGCTCGGTGGCCGCGTTCGTGGACACCGGCCTGGTGCTTACGGCGGGCCACTTTGTCGATGACGGATCGGCCGATGTACGGGCCCTGACTCGTGTCCTCCGGCGGAGGCGCTCGCTCGCGGCGCGCGGCTGTTGTGTGATCGCGAAGTCACGGGTATCGATCAGCGAGGATCGGGTGCGGTCGTGGTGACTGCGTCCGGGGATCGTTTCACCGCGGATGATGTCGTGCTCGCGGGCGGCGTCTGGGGTCCATCGCTCGCCGAGTTGACGGGACTCGAACTGCCGCTGTTCCCAGTCGCTCACCCCTACGTCTACGGCAGTCCGGCCGCCACATGGAGTCCTGGGCCGTTCGTCCGATGGCCCGAGCACCATGTCTACTCCCGCATCCACGACGACCAGCTGGGCATCGGCACCTACGACCATCACCCGGTCCCTGTCGGCCAGCGCGAGCTTGCTGCCGGGGCTGGCCTGGCCTGGTCTGAGGACCTTGATCCGGTGATTGATGCGGCTCAGCGACTCCTGCGCCCCGAGGCAAGGTTCGCTCCGGAGCACCGCATCAACGGTGTCTTCGCGATGACCCCCGACAACCTCCCGTTCCTCGGCAGGCACCCCGAGATCGAGAGTGTGTGGATCGCGCAGGCGATCTGGGTCACCCACGCTGCGGGTGCTGCCCGAACGCTCGCTGATGCCATGCTCGACCGAAGCGACCTGCCCCATGAACTCCACCTGACGAGGTTCGCCGAGTCCGACACTGCCACGCTCCGCGAGAGCGCGTTGCGTCTCTACCGAGACATCTACGCCAACGACGCTGCGTGAGTCGTCGGGAGTGAAGCTGCCGCGGCTGGCAAGCTCAGCTCGTCGGTGTACCTGCCGGAGAAGATCCACGACAGCGAGCTGCAAACGCTGCCCATCACTGGTGATCATGGGATGGGGGCGCGCGACGACACAATTCACCAGTACGACGCCGCCATCATCAAAGCCTAGGGCGAGCGGCCAGCGCGGCGCCGCCGCCGGCCAGAAGCAGCAGAGCTATCAGGCCCGCAAGGGCGACCCCGTCTGGGCCTGTGTCGGGTAGGTCACCATCCCCGTCGTCGCCGCCTGGTGGAATACCCTCGTCGTCCGGCGGCCCTGAGCTGTCGGGCACGTCCGGCACGTCAGAGGGCGTGGACGTGGGCACCGCACTCGGGTCGGAATCACGGGTCGGCTCGGCAGTCTCGGTAGGTTGCGCAGTGGGGGTGGGTGTGAGTGTCGGCTCGTCCGTCGGCGTGGGCGTGGGCGTCGGTTCGGCGGTCGGGGTAGGTGTGGCGGTCGGTTCGTCCGTGGGCGTAGTTGTAGGAGTTGGTGTGGCGGTGGGATCGTCTGTCGGTGTCGGTGTCGGTGTCGGTGTCGGTGTCGGTGTCGGTGTCGGTGTCGGTGTCGGTGTCGGTGTCGGTGTCGGTGTCGGTGTCGGTGTCGGTTCGTCGGGTGCGCACGGCGTGACGGTGGCCGGGTCGACGTCGTTGCCTGCGACGAAGGTCAATTCGATCTCGTCGTGGACCTCGCTGCCATCGGCGAGGGTGGCGTCCCAGCGCAGGCCCACGCAGTAGACGCCGGGTTCGGAGAAGCCCCAGTTGTACATCGATGTTGTCTCCGGCCACCGCTCATGAGCCGATTTCTCATGACCCTCGCGGGTGCTCAACAGTGCGACGCCGGTCTCGGCAGATGCCCAGGTATCCCACACCGCGAACGCGCCCGGTCCCTCCACGCCGGTCAGCGACCAGGTGAGGTCGCCGTGGAGCTGGTTCGAGCGGATGGTGAACGTCTCCAGCTCGAAGGGGTGCCTAGAAGGGTCGATCGTCCAGTATGTCTGCCCGGCGGGGGCTGGGACCGTCGCATCGTCGTCCGAGCCATTCCTTGATGTGGTGGCGTGGAAGACAACACGCGAAGGATGATGGACGAGCCCACCATCGATCTGGGTTCCCTGGACAATCTCCACCTGGAAGGAGTCGTCGGCGATGGTGGGCTGCAGCCAGGCGTAGGTGTGGGCAGCCCAGAAGTCGGACCCGCCGACGTCACCGAGCACGACGACGTCATCACCGTCGGCGGCACGGGTTATCCGTGGATGGGTGGGCTGGTACTGCACGGCGGTGCGTCCGCAGGGGGTGACGGTCGAGGGGTCGACCTCCTCGCCAACCAGCACGGTGACGAACTGTGTGTCTTCCGTGGGCTGGCCAGTGCTGGACAGACGTCCGGAGAACGTCATGTTCAGGCAGTAGATGCCAGGTTCGGTGAAGTTGATCTCCGGATGGCCATGTCCGTACCGACGAGACGGGAGACCGCGCCCGTCCGGGAACCCGGTGCGAGTGCTGAAAACCGGGTCGGCTCCGTTGGAGCCGCCGAATCCGAATACGACGTCACCGGGCGCCGCTCCACCGTCCAGTCCGGTGACGCCGTCCATGCGCCAGGTGAGGTAGTCGAGGAAGTCAGAGTCGGTGATCGCCTCGGTGCTGTAGCCGAGCCACGGCACGTCACGGTTCTGGCTGATGGGCACTTGCCACACAACGCTGCCGGCGGGGGCGATGTGGGTGCGATCTTGGAAGTCGTCCGGCTCTGGGATCGTGAAGTGCGCTGCATCCGGGAGATGCAACACGACGTCGTCGAGCTCGTGATATGTGGTGGCGTTGATTCGGAACAGTAGTCGCAACCGTTCCTGTGCGTTCAGCCGGGCACCGAAGTCAGCGTGTCCGCGGTCGAAGATCAGTACCTCGGGCACGCCGGGTTCGTGGTCGTTGACGGCGGGCTGCCCGTCCGGGAGCGTGCCGTCCGGCAGTTCCACACAATCCGGTGCCGCGTACGGGTCGACGTCGTCACCCACCGCCACCGGCCACTGCTGGCGGTCGCTGGCCGCGGACCCGTCCGGCCGCGTCGTCGTGAGTTCGAGGTCCAGGCAGTAGTAGCCAGGCTGAGAAAAGGTGACGACGACGTCCTGGCGCCCGCTGGAGCGTGTGATGGTGGCGGGCAGGCCGAGGGATGAGTTGATCTGGCGAGCGCTGATCGCACTGCCGCCGATCATGACATGTCCTGGGCCAGCGGCTGCCTTGAGAGTCAACTCGACGGGAGCGCCGGCTTGCCAGCTGTCTTCAGGTGGTGAGCTCAAATTCTGTAGAAAATAGAGCCCGTTGCCGGAGCTAGTGCTGGACTGCCAGATCATGGCGCCCGGTTCGCCCAGGCCGCCCCAGCCGAACTCGTCTTGCAGCGGCTTTCTCGCTCGGTCGCTCAGGTGCAGCACGGTCTCACTCAGCAGGCTTCGCGGTGCGGCGTTGTTGGCATTGCGCGCGGTGAGCAGGTGATAGACGCCGAGGCGAGGATGGCCGTCGTCGTCGACATGAGGCCGGACGTCGTGGTTCCAGTCGTTGAGTACGCGGCGCGACGGCGGCTCGGCGGGCGGTGGCGTTGGCACGGTGCCTTCGGTGAGCGGTTCGCACGACGGCGCCCCTGCCGGATCAACGGCGCCCACGGCCACGGCGAGCTGTCCACGACCGTCGGCGGCAACTCCGCCGGTGAGGCCGGCGCTCAAATCCAGGCAGTAGTAGCCCTGCTCAGTGAACGACCAGCGGATCTGCGAACCCAGTGAGCCCGTGGCGGGAAGCGCGATCGTGTCGGGCAGGCCATCGAGGGTGCTGACCGGAGTGTTGGCATGGGCGCGGGCAAGGCGGACATGTCCTGGGCCCGTGGCGGCGAGAAGGCTGATGTCGAGCGAGGAGTCTTCTGCGCTCAGCTCGTCACGCACCAGCGCCGGCGTCGGGTGCAACACGGGTGCGTGGGTGGCGACGCTACTCGTCGTCCAGAACGGCAGCCACGCCGGCAACGTGTCGGTGGCCTCCGTGCCGGGCTGGATAGTGGAGACGGCTGATGTGGGAATGTGCACCACCACATCGGCGAGCGGCGACCACTCGCGGTCCTCAAGGGGAGGCGCGAATGAGCTGTCGCCCGGCTCCAGATGCAAGAACCCGACCTCGAGGGCGTCACCGGCGATTCGAGGCGCGAACAAATGTGTGCCCGCGGCCAGTATTGTGCGGGAGCCGGTGTCGCGACTCTCCTCCGCCTCCACCTGCTCCGGTATTCCGGCGGTGGCCGCAACGGTGATGAGAATGCCGGCGACACTCCCGGCCAACACACGTGCGGCCATCCGCCGCGAGATGACATTGCCAAGCTGTCCACCGCGGAACACCGACATTGCTTCTTGCTCCGTTCCAGGACGCTCAGCATCCCGAATCAGCCCGATGCGCACGAGCGCACGGATCACCAACGAAATGGTTCAAAGCAGACTGAACGGTATCAGATAACGATAATCCATCTCATTTGCCTCGACCGTTCCTCGCCTTCTGATCGGGGCAATTGGCTGACTACCCGTCGGGATCTTCTTGCTTCTTCCATGGAGCCCTTCTGGGTCCGGCACATCGTGGCGGCTGACATGGACAGCTGCTGTTGGGTCGACGAGGTGCCGGCGTCTGGTGCGTTGTGGGCGCCGGTGGTCTTCTTCGGCGCTGTGCTGACGGCCGCTCTGATAGCGCCGAGTGCGGGATCGGCCGGTGAGCTGGTATCTCGCCGGGCGGCGCTGGTCCTGGACGGTGGCCGTGGCGGTGGTGATCGTGCCGGCGGCGAGTGTCCTGTTGTCGACATCGGTCACCGTGCCCCGGGTGCTCTCCGGCCCGGCAGCGTGGGCGATAAACGCATAGCCGTGTGTAGCCGATGGAAGACCGGGTACCCGACAGATAGGAGACAATACTAGGAGGATCACGATGGCACAGACCGTGCAGAGCCCGGTGAAGGACAAGCACTACAACCTCGTGTCGGTGGTGCAAGCTTCGCTGCACTACGCGTGGCAGATGGAGACGTACATCTCAGACGCCGAAGAGGCGGGCGACACCGAGCTGGCCGAATGGTTCAGGAAGATTCAGCACAACAATCTCAAAGCCGGTGAGCAGGGAAAGGCGATGCTGATTCAGCGGCTCAGCCAGGAGCAATCCTGATCAGGTCCCGGGGAAGTACCACGCATGACGCCTGACATATCCCAGCAGCAAGCCAGGCCCGGCCGGACGGCTGCGATGTCGCCGCGGCCACGGGACGAGATGGCCGACTATGTCGGCCGTGGACTGTTGGAGGGGCGCACGGCGCTGATCACAGGCGGCGACTCCGGCATCGGCCGGGCCGTGGCGGTGGCTTTCGCCAAGGAAGGCGCCGATGTGAGCATCGCGTATCTCGAGGAGACCGACGACGCCCGGCACACTATCGACTTGATCTCTGACGCCGGCCGAGACAGCCTCGGGATGCCCGGCGACATGTCGCATGCCGAGCACTGCCGCGACGTCGTCGCCCGGACGGCCGCGGAGTTCGGCCGGATAGACATCCTGGTCAACAACCTGGCGTATCAGAGGCCTCAGAAGTCCCTCGAGGCTATCGACGACGAGCAATGGGACCGCACGTTCCGCACCAACGTCTACAGCTACTTCTGGGTCACCAAGGCAGCCTTGAAACACATCCCCGAGGGCGGATCGATCATCAACACGTCATCGGTCAACGGGTTGAGAGGCAACAGCTCTCTCATCGACTACGCCGCCACCAAGGGTGCGATCAACGCATTCACCTACTCGCTGGCACAGTCACTCGTTGACCGGCGGATCAGAGTCAACTGCGTCGCGCCGGGACCCGTGTGGACTCCACTGATCCCGTCGACGCTCCCCGCGGAGAGTGTGCAGAGGTTCGGGGAAGACACTCCCATGGGCCACACGTCGCACCCGGACGACATCGCGCCGTCCTACGTGTTCTTCGCCTCAGAGCGGCTGTCGGGCTACTACAGCGGCGAGATATTGGCGCCCACCGGCGGCGAGATCACCGCGGGTTGTCGTCCTTGAGTTTCTCTGTGCCTTCTTTGATGTCGGTCGGGACACGGCGGCCTTTCGCCTCCTCCGCGGGCGTCTCATCCGCGGGACGCGAAGCCACCGGGGCCGGAGCCTCGTTCTCGATGTTTCGTTCCGGGTGCTGG
This sequence comes from Phytoactinopolyspora mesophila, assembly GCF_010122465.1. NCBI lineage: Bacteria > Bacillati > Actinomycetota > Actinomycetes > Jiangellales > Jiangellaceae > Phytoactinopolyspora > Phytoactinopolyspora mesophila. Next base: position 271,023 of record NZ_WLZY01000006.1, read on the forward strand.
CCTTTGTATTTGCCGCCCATGATGTCTCCCTATGTCAGTTGCGCCACGAATGAACGACGAGTCCGGCGTATTCCGATACCCCGCCCTGACGATCGCATGCAAGGGAACCGTGACTCGGAGAAGCCAGCTGGTGCGGTGTGCTGATGCCGCCTGTGGCTGTTTCGGACGTGTCCCGGCGGGTAGTGCGGGGAGAAGTACACATCACCAGGGGAGGAGTTGCGATGAACAACCGGGAACGAGTGATCTCTTGGCTCAACGACGCCTACGCGATGGAACAAGCTCTGGAGGAGAATCTCAAGCGCCACGCTGATGACGCCAAGGACGACGAAGAGGTGAGATCGCGCATACAACAGCACATTCAGGAGACCCGCCATCAGGCGGAGACGGTCCGTGGCTGCATCGAGTCGATGGGCGGTGAGGTTTCCAGAACGAAGAGCGTCCTGGCGGGAATGTTCGGCGGAATGCAGGGTATGGCGAACCGGTTCGTCGAAGACACGATGCTGAAGAACGCGATCGCCGACTATGCTGCCGAACATTTCGAGATCGCCTCGTACAAAGCGCTGATCGCGGCTTGCAAGGAGATCGGCGAAGACGAAGTGGCGGAGAAGCTGACCAATATTCTGCACGAGGAAGAAGAAATGGCCGCGTTCATCGAAGAGAAGCTCTCCGGAGCTGTCCAGCATGCGATGTCCGGCTGAGCGCAGAAGGTGACCGCAACACAGAGTGTCTTCGACGGATACGACCTCATACCGCAGGGCAGGGCGACCACAACTGGGACCATCGCACGCGTCGATCGGTCTCGGACGCCCCAGATATGCTGGAACCGGTCGAGAGCAGGGGATGATGTCCTCGAGTGCGCTTGCGGGAGGTTGACCCATGACACAGCGCAAACCGGCAGGTATGGGGTTCGAATCGTGGATCGATCGGCAGATCCGCGAGGCGGAAGAACGTGGTGAGTTCGATGATCTTCCGGGCGCGGGTAAGCCTCTGACCAATCTCGGCCGGTCTAACGATGAGATGTGGTGGATCCGGGAGAAGCTCGAACGGGAAGGGCTATCCACCGATGCGGTTCTGCCCACGCCGTTGAAGTTGCGCAAAGAGGTCGACCAATTGCCGGAGATCGTGCGTGGGCTGCCGACAGAGGACGACGTACGCGCCGCTGTGGAAGAGGTCAACGAGCGGATCAAGGCGTACTGGCGAGACCCGTCGAGTTCGATGGGCCCCCAGGTGCCGGTGGCACCAGCGGACGTGGAGAAGGTCGTGGAGCGGTGGCGCGCCGAACGTGCCGGCAGCGCCGGGAACCAACCCGAGCCCGTACCTGAGCCCTCGGCGCCGGCACAGCCCAAACCCCGGCGGCGCTGGTGGAAAAGATCGGGCGGCTGAACGCTACGTCTCGGCTTCGCCGCGGATGCCGGCCAGTGTTTTGGTGACGTGGTCGAGTTCACCCAGGTACGGGTCCGGTGTCCTGGCGGCGAGTTTGCCAAGTATCTGCTGTGCTTGTCCCAGCTTCCGCTCGGCGGTATCGAAGTCGTCGGCATGAAGGGAGCAGGTGCCCAGCAGCTTGAGCGTGGTGGCCAGATCCGGCAGGTAGTCCGGATCCATCTCTACCAACGACCACAGGCGCGTTTCGGCCTCCGACGCGTACGTGAAGGCGCTTCGGTAGTTGCCGAGCGACAGGCAGGTGCCGCCAAGTCTGAGGGCGATGCTGGCGTAGATCGAAACGGAGGCGACGGGCTCGAGCTGTGCGAGGCGCTCGCACACGTCGTAGGCCTCGCGCAGAGCGGCGAACGAGTCGTCCGGGTGCGTGAAGGTGAGGCTGAGCGCTTCCAGCGCTTGCGCCAGCTGGAGTAAGGACAACGCGTCCGAGTCTTCGGCCACCTGCCGGAAGATGTGCACCGACTCGGTGAACGCTCCTACCGCCTGGGTTGGTCCTTCGACGCTGGCCAGATTGTGGCCGTGGACCTTCAACGCCGCTGCCAACCTGGACGCATGGGCGGCGGGAGAGTGCTCGACCGCCGCCGTCAGCACGGCGACCAGTTGCTCGGATGCTGCCAGCGCATCGGACAACGAGCGGCCGTTCGCGCGGTCCTCTAGCTCGCCCAACTGGGCTTCGCTGGGTTTCCGGTCAGGTTCAGCCGCCTGGACCTTCGGTGTGGGTTCGCCCCCGGCGACTCGCTGCAGATCCGCCATGAAGTCGCTGAGCTCGAGATGGAAGCCGGGGTCACCAGCCGCGGCCTGTTCCAAGGTGGCCATCAGCTCTTCCAGGACATCGTCGCTGATCTGGTCTTCGCCGACCTCGACGCGTAGCCGTTCGAGATTGGGGTCGTCGCCCAGTTTGGCGAACACCGCTGCCCGCAGACCGTCGAGACTGGTCTTCTCGTGGGTAGACAGATGGAGGCCGGCGGTATTGAAGCTGCGCATCAACAGCAGTGTGGCCATGGCGGAGGCGAGTGGGGCACGTGCCACGGCTGGTCTCCAAACGCTGACAGTCGGAGATCAATTCATACCGCACGATATCGGGGCCCACAACTCCATCGGCGATGTGGCGCAGATCGGCCGTCCGGGGCGGCGCGAACGGGAGCGCAAGGGTTTGCGAACATGGTCATGAGGTATAGATCCGGGGCGAGGTCCGTTCCGTGTGACATCTTGACCGGTGACGAAGGAGTGACAGGTGCCGTGCGATCGATCCATCCTCACCACCACTGACCGGACCATACGGCGTGGACGCGTCGAGCGTACGGGCAATGCGCAGGAGTACTACTCGCTGCGGTACGCGTCGGGCGAGGCGCACATAGTCCGCACCGACCTGGGTGGTCGCCGGACCGGCTCGCTGGGCCGAAGCCTGGGTTACATCGCCCATGTCACCGATGTCCAGTTGCTTGATGTCCAGTCACCGGCCCGGCTGGAGGCCGTCCACGAACTCGGTGACCGGCCGGACGTGGGGCCGTTGCTGCCGATGTGGCGCCCTCAGGAACTGCTCGCCGCACACGCTACCGACGCATTGGTACGCACCCTCAACGCAGCCCGGATCAGCCCGCTCACCGGTGCCTCCCTCGACCTGGCGTTGACGACTGGAGACAACGTCGACAACATGCAGTGGAACGAGGTCCAGGCCTACCTGGGGCTGCTCTCCGGTGGGCCCGTATCGATGGACTCCGGCGGAACGGCCTACGAGGGCGTGCAGGACGGAGCTGTCACCTGGGCGTGGGATCCGGAACGTGCCGACTCAGCCTGGGCGCTGGATCACGGCTTCCCGCCAGTGCCCGGGCTTGTCGAGGCTGGTCTGCGGCGCTTCACCGCCGCTGGATTCGACGTGCCCTGGTTGACCTGTTACGGCAATCACGACGGGTTGGTGCAGGGCAGAACCCGGATCACCGCCGAACTCGCAAAGATCATGATCGGCGAACGCAAGGTCTACGGCTTCCCGGCAGGGGAGCTGGGCGACTTCGTGCGGGACCCGCTGCCGTTGTTTTCCGGGCCGGCCCGGGCGGTCGACGCGAGCGAGGACCGCCGGCCGGTGGAGCGGCCGGAGTTCGTCCGCGCGCACTTCGACGAAGGTGGCTTGCCCGACGGGCATGGTTTCACCAAGAAGAACCTGGACACCGGCACCGCGTACTACGCCTATGACGGCATATCCGGCGTCCGGATCATCGTCCTGGACACCACCAATCCGGGTGGTCACTACGAAGGCAGTATCGACGAGACACAGCTGGCCTGGCTCCAGCGACGCCTGTCGGAGGTGCACGGCGGGTCCGACGATCGACTGGTCGTGATCGCCTCACATCATCCGCGCAGCAGCATGACCAACACACTTCCGGTGCCTCCCGGACACGCTGATGCCGGCCGCCGAGTGCTTGGCGACGAGCTGGCGGCAACGCTGGAGCGATTCCCGAACGTCGTGGCCTGGGTCAGTGGACACACTCATCGTCACCACGTACGCCCGTGGCGGCACGCCAAAGGCGGCTTCTGGGAGATCACCACCGGCTCGGTGATGGAATGGCCGAGCCAGGCGCGGCTGCTGGAGATCGTCGAGAACGACGACGAGACGCTCTCGCTCGTCTCCACCATCGTCGACCACTCCGCGCCGGTCACGCCTGAGGGGATCGATACACCGGACGGACTAGCCGCATGGCACCGCGAACTCGCGGCGAACAGCCCGTACAGCGTGGGCGGTGTGGATGCAGGGGGAGAACCGACGGATCGCAACGTCGAGCTGGTGCTGGCCGATCCCCGGGTACGCGGCCGATGATGGTCTGCTCGCGGGGCCCTTTTCCCGGATCGCGAGTGGTGGGATAATGAGTCAAACTGCGTGACGCCCAGCCAATTGTCGAGGGATGTGGTGGGCGATGACAGTCACGAGCGACCGCTTCACAGCGAAGCTTGCGCCTTGTGGGCGCATCCAGGGCGGGGAACACCGCGAAAGCCGGGACGAGCAGGGTTTGTCCAACGACGAAACCCGGTTCACGTGCGGCTGCAGGACCAGCCGTGAGGAGTACCACGACGGCAGCATCGAGCACGTGGTGATCCGACACGACGGCAAGCTGCTGAGCCACGAAACGATCGGCGAACGCGGGGCCTGACGCCCCGGGGTGCCCATGACGACGGCACACGATGTCGTCCTCGTCGGCGGCGGCGGAGCAGGCCTACGCGCTGCTATTGCCGTCGCCGAGATGAACCTTGATCTTGACGTCGCGATCGTCTCGAAGGTCTACCCGATGCGTAGTCATACGGTGTCGGCCGAGGGCGGGGCGGCCGGCGTCGTCGGTAAGGACGACAGCCTCGATGAGCATGCTTATGACACCGTCTCGGGCAGTGATTGGCTCGCCGACCAGGACGCGGTAGAACTGTTCGTCGAGGAAGCACCGCGTGAGCTGCTCCGTCTTGAACACTGGGGTTGCCCTTGGAGCCGTGAGCCGGACGGACATATCGCGGTGCGCCCGTTCGGCGGCATGAAGAAGAAGCGCACCTGGTTCGCCGCGGACAAAACCGGCTTCCACATGCTGCACACGCTGTTCCAGACGTCGCTGAAGTACGGCACGATCCACCGTTACGACGAGTGGTTCGTCACCAAGCTGCTGGTCGACGACGGCCGGGTGCAGGGCGTCGTCGCGATCGAACTGTCGACCGGCCGGATTGAGACCATCACCGCCAAGGCGGTGATCCTTGCCACCGGCGGCTGCGGACGAGTCTTTCCGTTCACCACGAACGCGGCGATCAAGACCGGCGACGGCATGTCGTTGGCCTACCTTGCCGGCGCGCCGCTCAAAGACATGGAATTCGTGCAGTACCACCCGACCGGCCTGCCATTCACCGGCATCCTGATCACGGAGGCCGCCCGTGCCGAGGGCGGCTGGCTGCTCAATTCTGAAGGCTACCGCTACCTGCAGGACTATGACCTCGGTAGACCGGAGCCGACGGCAGTGATGCGCAGCATGGAACTCGGGCCTCGTGACCGGCTTTCGCAGGCGTTCGTCCACGAGGTGGAGAAGGGACGCGCCATCGACACGCCGTACGGGCCGGTGGTCAACCTCGATCTGCGCCACCTTGGGAAGGAGGTCATCGATAACAAGATCCCGTTCGTCCGCGAGCTATGTCTCAAGTACCAGAACGTTGACCCTGCCACCGAACTCGTCCATGTCCGGCCGGTCGTCCACTACATGATGGGTGGGGTCCATACCGACATCGACGGCACAACGCCGATCGACGGTCTGTACGCCGCTGGTGAGGTGGGATGCGTGAGCATCAACGGGGCCAACCGGCTGGGCTCGAACTCGTTGCCGGAGCTGCTGGTCTTCGGCGCGCGGGCCGGTCGGGCCGCCGCCGGGTACGCGGCGAGCGCTCCGGGACCCAGCCGCGCCGGTCTCGCCCAGGCCGACGACGAGCACCGGCGGATCTGGCGCGATCTGAGAGGCAGGCGTAGACACAGCGCCGAGAGGATCGCGGATATTCGGGAGGAGATGCAGCACACGATGGAGGGCTGCGCAGGCATCTACCGGTCCGGCGACTCGCTCACCAAGGCGGTCGACTCGCTGCGCGAGTTACAGGCGCGGCTCGGGGAAGCAACGCTCGACGACCGAACCGCCACGTTCAACACCGAACTGCCGGCCCTCCTCGAGCTGTCGGCGATGCTCGATGTCGCTGAGACGATCGTCCAGTCGGCCCTGCGTCGCGAAGAGTCGCGAGGTGCGCACCAGCGCACAGACCATCCGGCGCGTGACAACGAACGCTTCTTGGCTCATTCGCTTGCGTCGCGGGCGGCGGACGGTTCGTGCCACGTGACGTACCTGCCGGTCACCATCACCCGATGGCCGGTGGGCGAACGCGTTTACGGGAGGTGAGCATCCGGTGGCTGAATCCATCACCTTGGAGGTGACGCGTTACCAGCACGACGTGGACGACGAGCCTTGGACGCAGGAGTACGATATCCCGCTGCGTGAGAACTGGGTGGTTCTGGACGGGCTCAACCACATCAAGGACCGTTTGGACGGGACTTTGTCGTACCGGTGGTCGTGCCGGATGGGAATCTGTGGCAGCTGCGGCATGATGGTCAACGGCGAGCCGCAGCTGACCTGCGCGGCATTCCTGTTCGACTATGCGCCCGGGCCGATTCGGGTGGAGCCCTTGGCCAACTTCCCGGTGGTTCGGGATCTCATCGTCGATATCGGCGACTTCATGGAGAAACTGCCGCGGGTCTCGCCGTGGATCGTGCGTGAGGAGGAACAGCCGACCTCGGAGGGCGAGTATCTGCAGACGCCGGCCGAACTCGACGAGTACAAGCAATACAGCATGTGCATCAACTGCATGTTGTGCTATTCGGCGTGCCCCGTCTACGGGATCGACCCCGACTTCGTGGGGCCGGCAGCGATCGCATTGGCCCAGCGCTACAACCTCGACTCCCGGGACGAGGGTGCCGCCGAGCGACTCGAGACGTTGATCCATCCGGACGGTCTGTGGGCCTGTACCTACGTCGGCGAGTGCACGACGGCCTGCCCCAAGGATGTCGACCCGGCCGGTGCCATTCAACGTTACAAGCTGAGCGCCGCCATCGAGACGGCCAAGTCCTATCTGTTGCCGGGACGCGAGTCATGACCGGCGTGCCTGCTCGGCCGCGTGGGTACCGGCAGCAGCCGTCGCTCTGGTGGTGGATGCACAAGCGCTCGTACACGCTGTTCATCCTTCGTGAGCTGAGTTCGGTCTTCGTTGCCTGGTTCGTCCTGTTCCTCCTGCTGTTGGTCTACGCGGTCGCGGGAGGAGCGGAGCGGTACCAAAGCTTTCTGGACTCGGCGGCGAACCCGGTGGTGATCGGCCTCAATGCCGTTGCGCTGGCCTTCGTGTGTCTTCATGTCGTCACGTGGTTCAATCTCACCCCACAGGCCATGCCCGTACGTGTGCGTGGCCGACGGGTTCCGTCGGCGGTGATCGTTGGATCGGAATACCTCGCCCTGGCGATCGTGTCGGCTTTCGTGGCGTGGCTGGTGGTGGGCTAGATGCCGAAACGACAGGTCGAGCCCTTCGCCTGGCTGGCGTTCAGCGCGGGTGGCGTGATGGCGGCGTTGTTCGTCCCGATGCTTCTCTTCCTCTTCGGGTTGGCGTTCCCCTTGGGCTGGATCTCGGCTCCGAGCCACCCGGAGCTATTGGACCTGCTGAGTCATCCCGTCAGCCGGATCGTTCTGCTTGGCGTCTGCGTACTGGCGTTGCTTCACTTCGCGCACCGCTTCCGGTACACACTGCACGATGGTCTGCAGTTGAAGGCGATGACTGGGGTGATCGGCGCGGCGTGTTACGGCTGCGCCGTCCTCGGCTCCGTAGCCGCGGCCTACCTGCTGGTGATCTACCTCTGAGATGGTCCGGTGCGGGCGGGCTTTGCTGCGACTTGGGGTCTGGAACTTCGATTCGGCGCTAAATCGATATAGCCTCATCTTGCTGCCATCTCGCGGCAGCCGGCTATCTGAAGGGGGTCCGATGGCGCATCCGCCGAGCATCAAGGATGTTGCGCGGGAAGCAGGTGTCTCGCCCACCTTAGCGAGTTTCGCGCTCAACGGACGTGAAGGTGTGGGGGAGAAGACGCGCCAGCGCATCCTTGCTGTGGCCGCGGAGCTCGGCTATCGCGGAAATCCGTATGCCCGTGCGCTGCGAACCGGCAGCAGCAACTCCTTCGGACTGCTGATCCGCAACCTCGGTAACCCGATCTTCCTCGACGTCATCGCGGGTGCGCAGGAAGCCGCCATCGAATCGGAGACGACGGTCCTGGTGGCCGATTCGGACTACTCATTCGATCGCGAGCGCCAGCACATCGAGCGCTTCGCGGCCAACCGGGTCGACGGGCTCGCCATCGCGCCGGTTGGACCAGGGGAGTCGGTCGAGCTCTGGCACGAGCTGCGGCCGGGCGCTCCAACAGTGGTGCTTTACGCGACGGCGCAAGGCCTCGACAACGTGATTCGGGTGGGCCCCGACGCGCGGCGGGCGGTGCGCCTCGCCGTCGAGCACCTGGTCGAATATGGTCACCGGGACATCGCGTTCCTGACCGCGCCCCCGGAACTGATGGCCGACCATGATCGGCTGGCGGAGCTGGAAGTGGTGTGTGCCGAACTTGGTATCACCCCCCGCCCGGTCGCCACACTGCTCAATCTCACCGCGGTGACCGAGCGGACCACGAAGCTGCTGTCCGGCCCCGGCGCGCCCACCGCGGTGATCACCAACTCCGACTACACCGCGCACGGTGTGTATCTCGCCGCCCGCGAATGTGGCCTGGTCATCGGACGAGACCTCAGTGTGGTGGGGCACGACGACCTGCCGACGGCTGCCTTGCTGGACCCACCGCTCACCACCATCACGATGGACGGGCGCGCACTCGGCCGGGCACTGGTCGCGCGCCTGCGCCAGTCCGACCAGACCGACCATGCTGAATCGGTCGGCCTGGTCGTCCGGCGCTCGACGGGCCCCGCACCCAGCTGACGACGCGAGCTCGGCGCGTAGAACTCCGGAAGATGGATTCTCTCCATGGTGTGGTGGGCATCAGCGAGGGAGGCCGATGGCGCAGCCTCCCTCCGACCGAGTCTGCTGGGCGAGGAGAGAATCCATCTGCCGGAGCCCTAGCCGTTCAGCTCCGCATGCAGCTGGGTCGCGTACTCCTCGTCGCCGCCGGTGCCGCTGGCGCCGATACGCCACTTGCCGCCGTCGTACTCACCGGCCGGCCAGTCGCGCCCACCACTCTCCCAGTGGGGCGTCCAGGCGATGAAGTTGTGCGCGGTGGAGAAGAACACGTCGTCGTCGGCCCAGGCGGAGCCGTCCTGGTACGCGGCGACGACCGTCAGGTTGTCGTCCCACGCAACGGTCCAGTCGGACATCGGCATGGCATGGCTGCGTTCCCGGTCGAGAATCTCGTTGTCGCCGATCCGCGGCAGGCCGGTGTCGAGGCCCCAGCCGACCTGGTAGACCGGCTCGGACGTCTCACCGTTGACATGCCAGGTCATTTCGTGGTCGAACCATTCGTCCTCGAAACGGAACTCCCAATCCACCTCGATCGGCTCGCCGAGCATGGGAATGCCGAGCAGGCTCAGCTCCCGGCCGTCGTCGGACTGCACGATCTCAGCCGGCTCGCCGATGGGCAGGACCGGGCTGAACTGGCCGACGCCCACGAACGGCACGGTGCCGCGCGTGGTGTGGTTGAGGATCTCGCGGTGTTGCCCCTGCCCGGACGGGTCGAAGCCGAGATTGACGATCCGGGTGTCGGGCGAGGTCGAGAGCACCAGCCGGTAGTGGCTGGATTCGAACACGATGTCTTCGGCGTCGTCCTCCGGAGGTTCGAACTCCAGCCCGAGCAGGCCGTGGTCGATCATCTCCCGCAGCATGTCCGGGTAGTCCGTGGCAACAGCGGCGGCGCCGAGATCGTAGGCGTCGTACATCCGGCCGGCGTCGTTCAACGTGTAGAGACCGAAGTTGAACCCGAGGTCATGCAGGTCGTCGTGCAGCCGCGGGTTGTTCGCGACGTTGTCGAAGGCGGTGATCATCCAGTCGGTGTACTCGGCTGTCTCCTCGAGCGCCTCCCGGCTGGGGATGTTCCCGGCGCCCCACATGGGCACGAAGGTGATGCCGTCCGGTGCGATCGGCATGAAGTCTTCGGTGAGCCATTCCCGGTCGAAGGCGAGCACCTGGATGAGTCCGCGCTTCAGCGCCCCGGGGAGGTATCCGGGCACGGCCTCGAGTTCCTCGATGATCCGCTCGGATATCCCGGGGTAAAGGTGTGGCGACTTCACGTCCAGCTGGACACCCGCGCGATGATTGATGAGCTCGATCGCCTCGCGCAGAGTCGGGACCTCTTCACCGGTGAAGCGCGGGTTGAATGGGCTGCCGGCATCGAGCTGTTTGATCTCGTCCAGGGTGAAGTCGCGTACCCGCCACGGAGCTCGGTCAGGGAAGAGCTCCCGGACGTTCGTGGTCGTGTCGAGGACGGTGTCGTGAACAAGCACGATCTCGTCGTCGGCGGTCAAGTGCAGGTCGAATTCGATGAAATCGGCCTTCTGCTTGATCCCGAGAGAGAAGGCGGTGAGCGTGTTCGACGGCGCCATACCTGATGCGCCCCGGTGGGCGGCGATGAGCATTTCGCCGGATGAATCAGCTGGCTTCTTCGTGTGTTGCACTTCGTCTGGACTGGCGGACGCTGCTGCGAACAGCGCTGCCGCGGTCGCGACCACGACGGCGAGCACAACGGCGATACCGCGCCTCAACGTCCTCGATACGGCTAACGAACCCATGTGAACGGCCTCCCTTTTCAGTGGCGGCTGGCGGGGGTTACTTGATCCCAGAGCGCATAAAGCTCTGGATGAACTGCCGCTGAGTGAGCAGGAACAACGCGAGCAGCGGCGCGACGACGATGACGGTCCCTGCGGTGAGCGAGGCGAAGTCGATTCCGGTCTCGGGGGAGAGGAAACGCACGATCCCGACCGTGATCGGGCGGGACTCCGGCGAGCGGGTGATGACCAGCGGCCAGAGGAAGTTGTTCCAATGGAAGCTGATCGACACCAGACCGAACGCGACGATGGTCGGGCGGGCGATCGGCACGTAGACCTTCCACAACGTCTCCAGCCGGGAGGCACCTTCGATCTCGGCCGCTTCGACCAGTTCGCTGGGGACCGTCTTGAACTGCTGCCGAAGGAGGAAGATGCAGAACGCGCTCGCCGCGTACGGGATGGCGATACCGGGGATCGTGTCTTGTAGCCCGAGGTTGGAGACCAGCCGGTAGTTCTCCGTCAGCAGGATCTCCGGGAAGATCATCAGCTGTAGCAAGACGAAGGCGAACACGATGTCCCGGCCCGGGAACGTGTAGCGAGCGAGCGCATACGCGGCCAGCACGCCGAGGATCAACTGGACGACGACCAGACTGCTGACCAAGATCACCGTATTCATGAAGTACCGGTCGAACGGCGCGGCGTTCCACACCGACTCCACGTGGTCGAACGTCCAGCCCTGGAACGGGTTGAGGGTCAAGGCCACCGCGGGTTGCCGGAACGCCGCCCAGAACACGTACAAGAGCGGCGCGATCCAGAGGAATCCGAGCAGCCAGGCCATCCCGACTTCGATCTTGTCGGAGATGCGCGGCAACAGCGTTGTACGGTTCATCTACTCGCCTACCGGTAGTGGATGCGACGTTCGAACAGACGGATTTGAATGAGCGCCAGGACGATCAGGATGAGCACGAGCACCACGGTGATCGCCGCGGCGTACTCGGGCCGGCGCTGCGGGAACGTGGTCTGCCAGATGTAGTAGAGCAACATGTTGCTGGCGTTGTTCGGCCCGCCCTGAGTCGTCACGAAGATGAAGTCCACCTGCTTGAAGCTGTTGGCGAGCCCGACGATCGAGGTGAACAGCGTGGTCGGCATCAGCAACGGGAAGGTGACTCTGCGGAAGTGGTACCAGCGCCCGGCACCTTCCAGCTGGCTGGCTTCGTCGAGCTCAGGAGAGATGAGCTGCAGCCCCGCCAGGTAGAAGAGCATGAACAACCCGGCTTGGTGCCAGATCATCATCACCATGAGCGCCGGCAGCACCGTCGACGGGTTGCCCAGCCAGTTCTGTCCTTCGAAGCCGAGCCATCGGGCGATCGTGTTGAGTGCGCCGAAGTTGGGCTGGTAGAAGAACAGCCAGATCGCCGCGGCGGCGACTACCGGGAGCATCGCGGGCGTGAAGTATGCCAGCCGAAGCAGGCCCCGCCCGCGGAGCTTCTTGTTCACCAGCACCGCCATCAGCATTGCCACAGCGATGCTCACGGGAACAGTGATGAAGGAGAACAATAGGTTGTTGATGAGGCTCCGCCGGAAGACGGCGTCGCCCATCATCTGCTCGTAGTACGCCGGCCCGATGCCTCCGTCGATCCCTGGCTCTTGAAGGCTGCTCCACAGCGCGCTGATCGCCGGGAACACCGTGAAACCGCCGAGGAAGAGCAACGACGGCACCATCAGGAGCCAGGCGAAGACCGGGTTGGGTATCCGCCGGAGGTGATGGAGCGGACCCTGGCGGGGCCGGGAGAAGGTCGGCAGGACCTCCTCCGCGGCTTCGCCGGGCGGGCGCTCTTGAATGGTCGCCATAGGGTTGTTGTGGTCTCGTTCCACGGGGCGCGGGCTCAGTTCTGGTACGGGCCGAGGACGTTGTCGGCCTGTTCCTGGGCGTGGCGCATGGCTTCCTCCGCCGTGGTATCGCCCACGATGGCGCCCTGGAGCGCGTCGGTGACGATCTCGTAGATCTGACCACGGGCATAGGTCGTGAGCTCCCGGACCGCGTATTCGAGCTGGTCACGAGCGACGGCTGCCTCCGGGAAGTCGGCGACGTACTCCTGCATCGCCTCGGTCTCCCAGGCCTCTGGCAACGGAGCAACGTACCCAGTCGCGATACCCCACTCGGCGGCCTGCTCCGGCTGGGTGAGGAAGCGGATCAACCGCATGGCGGCGATCTGCTCGGCCTCAGATGCGTCGGCGAAGAGGAAGAAGTTGCCGCCGCCGGTGGGCGAACCGCGGCGCACGCCCTCGGGCAACATGTCGACGCCGAAGTCGAACGACGCGTTGTCGCGAACGTTGGTGAGGTTGCCGGTGGTGGTCCAGATCATCGCGACCTGCTCCTGGAGGAAGTCCTCCGGGGTGGTGCCCCAGTCGACGATGCCGGGCGGGTGCACGCCGTGGTCCTGAGACAGGGACAACCAGAACTCGAGAGCCTCGATCACCTGGGGCTGGTCGAGGTACACCTCGGTGCCATCCGCGCTGACGATCTCAACGTCGTTCTGGGTGGTGAACGCCTGGAAGAGCCAGTACGGGAAGCCGGATGACGGCATCTGGACACCCCAGCGCGCATCCGTTTCCGCTTGCACCTGCTCGGCGATCTCGATCATCTCGTCCCAGGTTTGCGGCGCGTGATCGGGATCGAGGCCGGCTTCCTCGAACAGGTCCTTGTTCCAGTACTGCACGATGGTCGAGCGCTGGAACGGGATACCCCAGGTCCGGCCTTCGGGGTCCCGGCTGTTGGCCATAAAGGCGTCGTAGAACGAATCGAGCCAGGCTCGTTCTTCATCCGTGGACACCACGTCGTCGAACGGCACGATCATGTCGTCGTCGATCAGCTGGAACATGTCCGAAGACAGCAGCACGGAAGTCACCGGGGCGTCGCCACCGTCGACCGCGGTCTGCACCGCGACGATCGTCTCGTCATAGTTGCCGCTGTACACGGCTTGCACCGAGATCTCCGGGTTCTCACTCTCGAAGTCGTCGATCAGCCCGTCGACGACGTCCTGGAGCGGGCCCCCCACGGCGATCGGGTAGTACATCGTGATCTCGATCGGGTTGTCCGCCGTTGCTTCCTCGAGCGCGGATTCTCCGTCGTCCGATCCGCAGGCAGCGATCAAGAGCGCAAGCGCCGAGATTGCGGCGACCGCGGATGCCGGGCGTGTACGCATTCGTCTCATCCCTTCATGAACTGGCGGTTCTCGGATGTGGTGGCGCCAGTGGCGGCGTCCCATCCGGGAACTCGTTGACCGGACTCCGCATCGAACAGGTGCAGGTCTTGGAGGCGGAACCCGATGCGGTAGCGGGCGCCGTCGTCGAGCGGGTAGTTCGCGTGCAGACGCGCGATCAGCGGGGCGGGGCCGCCGACGTCGAACCTGGCGAGCTGGTCGGCGCCGAGGAGCTCGACGGTTTTCAGCGTCGTCTCGAACTGGTGATCGCCAGCCTCGAGCGTGATGTCTTCGGGACGGACACCGAGAAGCACGCGGGCGGGCAGTTCGGTGACGCCGGCCGGGAGTGGAACGCGGATGACGCCGGCGTCAGTGGCGACATGCCCGTCGGCCACCTCAGCCTCGAGTAGGTTCATCGGCGGCGAGCCGATGAACCGGGCGACCGAGGCCCGGGTGGGCCGCTGGAACAGCGTGCGGGGAGGATCGATCTGGTCGACCTGCCCGCCCCGCATCACGACGACGCGGTCGGCCATCGTCATCGCCTCGACCTGGTCGTGGGTCACGTAGACCACCGTCAGGCCCAGGTCACGCTGAAGCTGGCGGAGGTCGACGCGCATCTGCTGGCGCAGCTTGGCATCGAGATTGGACAGCGGCTCGTCCATCAAGATCAGGGAGGCTCCGGAGACGAGTGCGCGGCCCAGCGCCACCCGTTGCCGCTGGCCACCAGAGAGCTGCGCTGGCCTGCGGTCAAGATATGGGGTCAGCTCCAGCAACTCGGCCGTCTGCTCGAGCCGGCGCCGGCGCTCGGACTTCTCGACGCGGCGGACCTTCAGCCCGAACATGATGTTCTCGGCGATCGACAGATGCGGGAACAAGGCGTAGTTCTGAAACACCATGGCGAGCTTGCGGCGGGAGGCGGGTACGTCGTTGACCACCTGCCCATCGATGAGGATCTGCCCGTTCTGGGCGTCCTCCAGCCCAGCGATCAGCCGTAGGCTGGTCGACTTCCCGCAGCCGCTCGGGCCCAGCAAGACGACGAACTCTCCAGACTTCGCTTCAAAAGAGACGTCGAAGAGCACCTGGGTCGGTTCTTCTCGCCCCGACTGGTAGAACTTGTCGATCCCGCGAAGTTCCACACTCGAAGACATCGCTCCCCTGTTCGTTGGTGCCCGGCGCGGCCTGACGCGCTGTACTATTCACGGCAACTACATCGATTTAACAAACCTGGAATGAAACGCAAGTGAACCGTGCACCAGCAGTTCCGTCAACCCCCCACACCGAAAGAGACGATGTGAGACGAGCGCCGCCGCAACGGATGGGAAGGGACCCGAAGGCCCGGTAGCACCGTGTGCCCCGGCTGATCGGCCGCTAGTGGCTCAACTGCAACCGTCGCTGAACTCTACGCAGCGGACCGGGCGCCCACCAGTTGGCTCGGCCCATCAGCTTGAGCAGCGAGGGGACGAGCAGCATCCGGATGACCGTCGCGTCCAGCGCGAGGGCGAAGATCATCCCGATGCCGATGAATCTCATCATCTGGATACCTGACAACGCGAACGCGCCCGTGACGACGATCAGCAACAGCGCCGCCGCCGTGATCACCCGCCCGGAACGGACCATCCCGGTGCGGATCGCAGTCTCGGTGTCTGCACCCTTGGAACGCGCCTCGACGATCCTGGACAGCAAGAACACCTCATAGTCGGTCGACAGCCCGAAGATCACCGCGGCCATGAGAACTATCACACCGATCTCCATCGGCTGCGGTGTCACATTGAGCAGGCCCGCGCCATGACCCTCGACGAAGATCCAGGTCAGAACCCCGAAGGTGGCCGACAGGCTGACCGCTGCCATGATCGCCGCCTTGATCGGCAGCACGATCGAACCGAAGGCGAGGAAGAGCAGGATGAAAGTGGCTCCGAGCAAGATGACCGCCATCAAGGGCAGCCGATCGGTGATCGCGTCGAGGCTGTCCATGTCGACCGCGGTGGCGCCGCCGACCAGAAGTTCGACGCCGTCCGGCGGATCGATGTCGCGGATCGCGGCCACGGCATCCCGTGCATCCGCGCCAGCGGCGGCACCGTCGTAGCGAGCTTCGAACACCACCACGGAGGCCTCGACGGGGCTGGTGCGGTCGACCGCCGTCACCTCCGGCAGCGAGTCCACCTGGTCGGCGACGGCTGCGGTCGCGGCGGCGTCTAACGGACCGGACGAGGTGTCGCCACGCAGCACCACCTGGATGTTGTCTCCGCCGATGGCCGGGAACTCCGCGCTGAGATCCTCGATCGCTACCCGTGCCGGGTCACCCTCAGGAAGCACGCGCTCATCCGGCGAGCCGAACGTGGTGTTCAGGAACGGCGAGATCAAAAGCACCAAGACGGCGAGGATGGGCACCGAAACCAGGACGGGGCGACGCATGACACCATTGGCCAGTCGGGTCCAGAACCTCGTACGATCTTTGCCGCGGCTGCGGAACCAGGGTATCTGCCAGGCGTCAATCCGGTGCCCCATGAGAGCGAGCATCGCCGGCAGCGCGGTCAGAGCCACGATGGCGGCGAGCGTCACGGCCGTCATGCCGCCGTAGGCGAGTGAATTGAGGAAACTCTGCGGGAACAGCAACAGCGTGGACAGCGCCACCACAAGCAACAGCGCTGAGAACGCGACGGTGCGCCCGGCGGTCGCCATAGTGTTGCGGACCGCGTCCTGGGCCGGAACGCCGGCGTCTCGTTCTTCGCGGAACCGGCTGACGATGAACAAGCCGTAGTCGATCGCCATCCCGAGACCGAGCAGCCCGGCGACATTGACGGCGAACTCGTTGACCTCGGTGACGTTCGCGACCAGCCGCAGAATGCCCAGCGCGATCGAGACCGTCAGCACCCCGATGAGCACCGGCAACGACGCGGCGACGACACCGCCGAAGATCACGATCAGCAAGAACATGACGACGGGCAAGGCAATGCCCTCGGCCAGGAAGAGGTCACGCTTGGTCTGGTCCGAGATCGCTGCCTCGACCGGGGCCGAGCCGGTGAGCGTTGTCCCGACACCGTCGACATAGAGCGCGTCCTCGACATCGGCGAGAATCGCCTGCTTCGCGGCTGTGTCTTCGCCGGAGAGCGTGACCAGTGCCAGCGCGCTTCGCCCGTCCTCGCTGATCAGGAATGGCGCCTCGGTCTGCCAGTACGTGGTGACACTGGCCACGGCATGTTCGGGAAGATCAGCCAGCGCGGTGCCGACGGTGGCGGCAAACGTCTGCGAGTCTGCCCGCTCTCCTTCGGGCGCGGTGTACACGGCGACGACATCCGCGGTGGCGGTAGCCGGGTCTGACTGCATGGCGCGATGTGCGTGGACAGCCTCGCTGCCTGGGTCTTCGTAACCGCCCTGGCTCATGGCGTCGAAAACGCCGATCCCATACGTGCCGCCGAGCGTCGCCACGACGATCATGGTCGCGAGCACGATCGACCGGCGCCGGGCTACGAACGATCCCCACCGCGCGAACATATGAGAGACGATATCGGGGTGAACGAGGCGATTGAGACGTGGCCGGACGGAGACTGGGTGGTCCGCAGTATCACCGGGAGCGCGTCAACGAAACCGTACCGCTGCCCGGGGTGTGACCAGCTCATCCGGCCGGCAACACCACACGTCGTGGCCTGGCCGGCCGAGAGCACGTCGTTCACCGGTGCCGGCATCGACGAACGTCGCCACTGGCACACGGGCTGCTGGCGAGCCCGCCATCGCCGCCGACGCAGCTGAGTGTTCAACAGGGCGCGCGACCGCCGCCGACCCAGGTGAGTGTTCACCGGGCACGCGACCGCCGCGGACGCAGCTGAGGTGGTGAGCTAACTACGACCTACTTGTCGTCGATCACTTCTGCTTCAACCACGTTGTCGTCGCCGGATCCGGCGCCAGGAGCGGCCTCCAAGCCCGGTGCACCGACCCCACCGAGCAGGCTGCGCAGCTGGTTGAGGTGCGAGCTGATGCCATCGCGCTGCCGAGTCAGCTCGGCGACCTCGCGCTTTGCGGCAGTCACGCTCTGGTGTGCCTCGGCCTTGGCCTCGGACAGTTGCTTCTCAGCCTGCTGCTTGGCATCGCTGATGAGGTTGTCCGCGTTGCGGCGGGCACTGGCCAAGAGCGCCTTGGCTTGTTCGTCGGCGTCGCGGCGGACCTTCTCGGCGCGTTCCTGCGCAGACTTGGCGCGGGCGTCGGCATCGCCGGCGCGGGTCTCGGCCTCGGCCACCATCTTCTGTGTCTCGGCAACCGCGGACTCGTGCCGCTCGCTGATCTCGCGCTCCAGCTGTTCGCGCTTGGCGACCAGCGTCAGCTCCAGGTCGGTGAGTTCCTTGTCGGCGCGGGCGCGGGCGTCGTCCAGCCTGCTCTGCGCTTCGGCCTTCATCTCCTCGACCTCTTGCTGCGTGGACTTGCGCAGCTCTTCGACATCACGCTTGGTGTTGTTGCGCAGCTCCTCGGCCTCGCGCTTGGCGGTGGCCCGAAGCTCCGCTACCTCGCGCTCGCCCGCTGCCCGCACCCGGTTGAGCTCGCGCTCGGCGTTGGCCTTGCGCTCGCTGACCTCGTGCTCGACCGACGAGCGGATCTTGGCCGCCTCGCGCTTGGCGCTGTCGACCATCTCTTCGGCTTCGCGAGATGCCGAAGAACGCAACTCCTCTGCCTCTACTCGAGCGTCGTCGACCATTTCCTCGGCGGTCCGGCGGGCATTGACTCGGAGTTCGGACGCGTCGCTCTCGGCAGCCGCGCGCATCTCCGATGCCTCGGCCTGAGCCTCCGCACGCATCTCGGAGGCCTCGCTGTCAGCCTGAGCCACGAGCTCGCTCGCCTGCTCCTCCGCCAGCCTCAGCAACTGCTCGATGCGGGCGCCCAGCCCGGAGTACGACGGCCGTTCGACCTCGCGAAGTTCGGTCGTGGCCTCAGCTAGCTCCTGTCGCAGCCGCACGACCTGCTTGTCGAGATCAGATGCACGGCTGCGTACCTGTGCAAGCGTCGCCTCGAGCTGCCGGACGTGCTGCTCGACTTGAATACGGTCGTAGCCACGCATCGCGATGGTGAATCCACCTGTGGGTGAGCTGTCGAAGATCGACAGGCCGTCCGAACCCGATTCGCTGATGGCTACTTCTTGTACCTCGCTCATGGTCTCCCTCGTCGGGGGTGCGGCCCGACCCGGGGCCGCACGTGTCTCGGTCCTACAGTTAGATCAATATTGACGTTGATCATGTCATCACGATCAACGTGTCATGATCGCACTTGAGCTGCTTCCGGGATCCCCCGTCGCAATCGCCTCGCCGCCCAGACAAACAGTACTCGCCTACGGTAGTGGTCCGTAGGCGTGCCCACCACCCCTCAAGGGGCAGAACTGTAAATATCTCCGCGTGTCGGTGAGTATTGTGGTCATGTCTGTCTTCACGACGATCGATCATGTCGGGATAGCTGTTCAAGATCTGGACGATTCGATCTCTTGGTACCAGAACACCTTCGGCATGGAAGTGGTCCATATCGAGGAGAACGAGGAGCAAGGCGTCCGCGAGGCCATGCTGCGTGTCTCCGGCGAGGATGCCGGCGCTCAGATCCAGTTACTGGCTCCGTTGCGCCCCGACTCGCCGATCGCGAAGTTTCTCGACCGGTCCGGCCCCGGGATGCAGCAGCTCGCCTACCGGGTCGCCGATGTCGCGGCCGCCGCGGCGGAACTGCGAGGCCGCGGTCTGAGGTTGTTGTACGACGAGCCACGGCGCGGCACTGGTGGATCGCTGGTCAACTTCATCCATCCCAAGGACGCGGGCGGTGTCCTCGTGGAGCTGGTTCAGCAGCCGCGCGCCCACTGACCTGAGCGCGTTACCCTGATCGTATGGCGGTCATAGTTGGCGGTGCGCGCACGCCGATCGGTAGGTTGCTCGGCTCCTTGTCGCAGTTCTCGGCGACCGATCTCGGCGGATTCGCGATCAAGGCAGCGTTGGAGCGATCCGGGGTGGCGCCGGATACCGTCGAATACGTGATCATGGGTCAGGTGCTCACGGCAGGCTGCGGGCAGATTCCAGCCCGGCAGGCCGCGGTCAAAGCCGGTGTGCCGATGACGGTGCCGGCGCTGACGGTGAACAAGGTGTGTCTGTCAGGTATCGATGCCATCGCATTGGCAGATCAGCTCATCCGGGCCGGCGAGTTCGACGTCGTGGTGGCCGGCGGCATGGAGTCGATGAGCCAGGCCCCGCATCTGCTGCCGGGTTCCCGGACCGGCCACAAGTACGGCGACGCGTCACTGGTCGACCACATGGCCTACGACGGCCTGTATGACGCTTTCACCGATCAAGCCATGGGTGCGCTGACCGAAGCGTGCAACACGTCGGGGCTCGGCCTGACCAGGGAGGAGCAGGACGCTTTCGCGGCCCGTTCTCACCAGCGCGCCGCCCAGGCGTGGAAGGACGGCACCTTCGACGAAGAAGTAGTACCGGTAGAGATCCCGCAGCGTAAAGGCGAACCGGTCGTGTTCGATTCGGACGAGGGGATCCGCGCCGACACCACTGTGGAGTCCCTCGGGCGATTGCGCCCGGCCTTCCAGTCCGATGGCACGATCACAGCCGGGTCGGCTTCGCAGATCTCCGACGGCGCCTGTGCGGTGGTGGTGATGAGCGAGGCCAAGGCGGCCGAGCTCGGACTGGAACCGCTCGCCTCGATCGGTGCGCATGGCGTGGTGGCCGGTCCTGACTCCACCCTGCAGAGCCAGCCGGCCGCGGCCATCCGGGCGGCATGCGCCCGGGAGGGCGTCGACCCGGCCGCGCTGGACGTCGTGGAGATCAACGAAGCCTTCGCGGCCGTCGGTATCGCATCCACCAGAGAGCTCGGCATCGATCCTGACCTGGTCAACGTCAACGGTGGTGCTATCGCTATGGGCCATCCGATCGGCATGTCTGGAGCGCGTCTTGTGCTGCATCTTGCGCTGGAACTGCGCCGCCGTGGCGGCGGAACGGGTGCCGCGGCGCTGTGCGGTGGTGGCGGTCAGGGCGATGCGCTGGTGCTGAACGCGTGAACGTCGATGAGTTGGTCAAGCGGGCCCGCGACGGCGATCCGCGTGCCGTGGCCAGGATGATCTCCCTGGTTGAAAACGACGCTCCGCAGTTGCAGGAGCTGATGGCGGCGATCGTCGCGCACGCCGGCACAGCCGCGGTCATCGGCATCACCGGCTCGCCCGGCGTGGGCAAGTCAACTATGACTTCCGCGCTGGTCAAGGCCTTCCGCGCACAGGAACGCCGGGTCGGTGTGCTGGCCGTCGACCCGTCGTCGCCGTTCACTGGTGGTGCCCTGCTGGGCGACCGGGTGCGGATGCAGGACCACGCGATGGACTCCGGCGTCTATATCCGTTCCATGGCCACTCGAGGCCACCTCGGCGGGCTGTCCGCAGCGACGCCTCAGGCGGTACGAGTGCTCGACGCGGCCGGGTGCGACGTCGTCTTGGTCGAGACCGTCGGGGTCGGGCAGTCCGAGGTCGAGGTCGCGGCTCTGGCCGACACCACCATCGTGTTGCTGGCTCCCGGCATGGGCGACGGTATCCAGGCCGCCAAGGCCGGCATCCTCGAAGTGGGCGACATTTTCGGGGTGAACAAAGCCGATCACGACGGCGCCGACCACGTCGTCCGCGACCTGAAGAACATGACGCGGATGGTGGAGCGCGATCCCGGCGACTGGCGCCAGCCCATCGTCGCCACCGTCGCCTCGACCGGCCAGGGGATCGACGATCTCGTCGATGCGATCAGCAAGCATCGCGACTGGCTGGCCGAGTCGGGTGAGCTGGAGCGGCGCCGGCGCGCCCGGGTGCGAGACGAGATCGAGGCGCTCGCGCTCGCGACACTCCGGCAGCGGTTCGCCGATCTTCACGGCGACGAACGGCTCGACACGTTGGCGGACAAAGTTCTCCTCGGCGAGCTTGACCCGTACTCTGCTGCCGGGGAGATCGTGGCGGCTGTGTCATGATCGAGAGTGGTAGATTTCGGCGTGGCGTCCGGACAGGGGCAGCCTTTGTGCGGTAGAAATCCAGGATGGCGGTCTTGTGACCTCGAGATCCGTCAACGCATCGTGACCATCAGGGGCCAGCAGAAAGGAGGGCGGCGGTGAAGAAAGCGCTGATCATCTTGCTCATCGCATTCGTGGTGTACTTCCTGCTGGCCGAGCCCGAAGGAATGGCCGCGATATTCACCAGCATCGGGTCGTGGTTCGCCGATCTGTTCAACGCCATCATCACGTTCTTCACTGAACTGTTCTAGGGCGTGGACTCGTGCGCACGCCGAGGGACCTGCTCGACGGTCTGACCGACCGGTTCGTGCGTTGGCTGGACCGGGTCGCCGAAGACGGCCTCATCCGGCTCCTGTGGTGGCGGGTCAAGTCCTGGTTCGGTCACCGCATGGTGGCGCGCAAGCTCGTGTCCGGGGAACGGATCATCGTCGAGGTATGCCACAGCGCGATCCTCTACGTGGTGCCTGTCCTGATCGGGCTGGCCGGTCTGATTCTCGGCATCGTCATGGTGCCGTTCGTATCGGCCAACGTCGCGTGGTTCGGAATCCTGGTGTCGCTCGGTCTCATCGGATACAGCTTCGGCAGATCGCTGTACATCGCCCGAGACAGGTTCGTCGTCACCGATTCCCGGGTCTTTCGCGTCTGGGGCCTGTTCTCGTTGCACGAGGCCGAGATGGAGATCGTCCGGTTGCTGGACATCACGGTGAGCCGCCCGTGGTACCTGCGACTGTTCGGGTCCGGGCACCTGGTGCTGGAGAACGCTGCCCAGCAGCAAGGGCTTCGAGACATCGTGTATATCCCGCACCCGCACGGCCTCGCCCGGGTGATTCACAAACGGCGCCGGGAGATGAGCGGCGCCGGCCCGAAACCACCCGAGAAGAAGAAGCCCAACCCGCGGCGACCTGACCATCCGGCCACTAACCGGCCGGTGACGGCTCGCCGGAGGTGAGGAGGGACTGTGCCGGAGCCCCTGGATCTGAACTTTGACCCGATCGAACGTGCCGGGTCCATCTGGCAGGAGCGTTTCGGTCCGGCGGAAGCCATGGCGGCGGCCACCTCCATCATGCGCGTACAGCAGCTGTTGCTCGGTGAGTTCGACCGCATCTGCCGGCCCTACGGACTGACGTTCGCGCGCTACGAAGCGCTCGTCCTGCTCAGCTTCAGCCGCACCGGCGCGCTTCCGATGGCCAAGATCGGTGAGCGTCTGATGGTCCATCCCACGAGCGTCACCAACACGATCCAGCGGCTGGAGACTGCCGGCTTCGTGACCCGGGAGCCCAACCCCCGTGACGGCCGCGGCACCCTGGCCCGGATCACCGACTCAGGGCGCGACGCGGTGAAGAAAGTGACGTCGGAGTTGATGGACGCCGAATTCGGACTGACCGCGCTCGACGACGAGCAGCGACTGGCCGTGTTCGAGCTGCTGCGCACGGTCCGCGTCGCCGCCCGCGACTTCCACACCGATGATCATGAACACTAAGTGACCGTATCGGTCACGTAGTGTTCATGATCATCGGGAGGGCGTCGGGTTATCCACATTCTCGCCGGAACGCTTCCGCCCGCTCGGCTTCGCGTCGAAGATCGATTGCGTGTCCGAGAATACGATGCCGCCTGAACTCGCTGAACTCATCGAACAGCAGGCCGGAATGGTCTCCTGGGCGCAGTTGCGCGCGGCCGGAGTCGGCCGCGCGGCCATCCGGTCGCGACGATGGCGGCAGCGTCACCGGGGTGTTTATGCGACATTCAGCGGCCCGCTGAGCCGCGAGGCCGAGATTTGGGCGGGCGTGCTAAGGGCCGGTCCCGGAGCGGTTGCCAGCCATCAGACCGCAGCCGAGCTCTACGGGCTCACTGAGCGCATCGATGACCGGATCCACGTCACGGTTCCCGCTGATCGCCGAGTGCGTGGGAAGATCGACGGCGTGGTGATCCACTACGCGCATCGCCTGCCGAAAACTCGGCATCCATCCAAGCGCCCTCCCCGGACGCGCATTGAAGATACGGTGCTCGATCTCGTCGACACGTCCCACCATCCTCGCGCTGTCGAAGGATGGGTCACGCAGGCTTGTCAGAAGCGACTGACCACTCCGGAACGCCTCGCAGAAGCCATGGCGGAACGAAAAAAGATCAAGTGGCGGCCGATGATGGAGTCGATGCTCGGCGATGTTGCCGAGGGTGCCCATTCTCCATTGGAACTCAAGTATCTGCGTTCGGTTGAACGCGCGCATGGGCTTCCTCGCGGAATCCGGCAGAGCCGACCATCCGGTGCGCGTATCGTCTGGACCGACGTTCACTACAAACAGTTCCGGTCGGTGGTTGAACTCGATGGACGCGTCGGCCACGAGGGGGAGGGGCAGTTCCGAGATCGTCGCCGGGACAACCGATCCATGGCAGACGGTCTGTGGACGTTGCGTTACGGCCACGCTGACACCTTCGGTTCTCCCTGCGACATCGCCGCCGAAGTCGCGCGCGTCTTGCGTTCGCAGGTTTGGGCAGGTGAACCGAGGCCCTGTTCAGCGGATTGCCCAGCACCGGAACTCAACCGATGATCATGAACACTACGTGACCAATACGGTCACGTAGTGTTCATGATCATCAGAAGAGAGCGCTGGCCAGTGACGCTCGGGCTTTGACAACTCGCGGGTCAGTGGGGCCGATGATCTCGAACAACTCCACCAGTCGCGTGCGTACCCTCTCGCGGTCGTCACCTGCCGCTTGGCGGACGGTGTCGATGAGCCGCTTGAAACCACCGTCCACGTCGCCCTTGGCGAACTCGACATCGGCCGCGACCAGCTGCGCCTCGATGTCAGCGGGATTCGCGTCCGCCGCTGCGCGGGCAGCGGACTCGTCGACGCCCGTGATGCGCCGCAGGAGCTCGACCCTGGCCAGGCCTGCTTTCGCATCGGCGTCGGCCGGAGACTCGGCCAGCACCTGCTGATACGCGGCCGCGGCGGCATCGAAGTCGCCGTTGTTCAACGCCTCATACGCGGCGTCGTACCGGGGATCAGATGCTTCTTCCTCTTCCTGACTCACCTCGGCGCCCGGAACAGGCTCGGCCCGCCCCGTGACTCCGTTCTGAGCCGCCACCTTGAGTAGCTCTTCGAGTACACGACGTACGTCTGCTTCGGGCAACGCCCCCTGGAATAGCGGGACGGCTTGGCCGCCGATCACGGCCAGCACCGTGGGGATGCTCTGTACCTGGGCCGACGCCGCGATCTGCTGGTTGGCGTCGACGTCGATCTTGGCGAGGACGAAGCGGCCGGCATATTCGGCGGCAAGCTTCTCGAGAATCGGCGAGAGCTGCTTACACGGCTGGCACCAGGTGGCCCAGAAGTCGATCACGACCGGAACGGACGCCGACCGGTTGATCACTTCGGCCTGGAACGTCGCCTCGGTGACGTCGATGACGAATCCGCCGCCCGCGCTGCCGGCGGAAGTGCCGCCGCCGGACGAGCTTGCCGGCTGGGCTGGCTGATTCCCCTTCAAAGACGACAGATCCACGGCACCAGGACGACTGAATCCCTTCGAGTTCATGGTCCTATCCTCCATGGCCCGGTCCTGGACTCGCCACAGGGGTCGAGTCCGTTGGTTGGGTCAGAAACGGGCGGGCTCGGTGTAGGACCCCCACTCGTCGCGCAGCGCTTGGCAGATCTCGCCCAGGGTGGCCTCGGCACGGGCAGCGTCCAGCATCGAGGGGATGATGTTGTCGGTGGTCTTGGCCACCTCGGCCAGGTGCGCGAGCGCCGCGCGTACCGCGGTATCGTCGCGGTCGGTGCGGCGCTGGGTCAGCACTCGCCGCTGCTCTTGCTCGACCTCATGAGATACCCGCAGGATGTCGAGATCACCCGAGACGGTGTCGTGGTGGACGTTCACGCCGACCACCCGTTTCTCGCCCTTCTCGAGCTTCTTCTGGTATTCGAAGGCGGAGTCGGCGATCTCGGACATGAACCAGCCGTCTTCGATTCCGCGCAAGATCCCGGCCGTCATCGGTCCGTATTCGCGCTGCCAGCGAGTGTCCCGCTCACCCATCGTCTGAATCTGGGCGAAGATCGACTCCGCTTCGGCCTCGATGCGGTCGGTCAGCGCTTCGACATACCACGAGCCACCGAGCGGGTCGGCGACGTTGGCGACACCGGTCTCTTCGTTGAGGACTTGCTGGGTGCGCAGTGCGATCTCGGCTGCGTGCTCGGTTGGTAGCGCCAGTACCTCGTCCAGGGCATTGGTGTGCAGCGAGTTGGTGCCGCCCAGTACCGCGGCAAGCGCCTCGACGGCGGTGCGGACGACGTTGTTGTAGGGCTGCTGCCCGGTGAGAGAGACACCGGCGGTCTGGGTGTGGAAACGCAGCCATTGCGCCTTCTGCGTCTTGGCGCCGTAGACATCGCGCATCCACCGAGCCCATATCCGGCGTGCGGCGCGGAATTTGGCGATTTCTTCGAAGAAGTCGATGTGTGCGTCGAAGAAGAACGAGAGTCCGGGCGCGAACAGGTCGACATCGAGTCCGCGCGAACGGCCGAGCTCGACGTAGCCGAAGCCGTCGGCGAGAGTGAAGGCGAGTTCCTGTGCTGCCGTGGATCCTGCCTCACGGATGTGGTAGCCGGAAACCGACAGCGGCTTGTACGCCGGGATGGTCTCCACGCAGTACTGCATGAGGTCACCGATCAGGCGCAGGTGCGGCTCGGGGCCGAAGAGCCACTCCTTCTGGGCGATGTACTCCTTGAAGATGTCTGTCTGCAGGGTCCCGTTGAGAACCGACGGATCGACGCCCTGGCGTTCGGCGGCGACGACGTACATGCAGAAAATGGGCACGGCGGGGCCGCTGATGGTCATCGATGTGGTGACATCGCCGATCGGAATGCCGTCGAAGAGCATATCCATGTCGGCTGCGGAGTCGATCGCCACTCCGCAATGGCCGACCTCACCGATGCTTTGTGGGTCGTCGGAGTCGCGACCCATGAGTGTCGGCATGTCGAAGGCGACCGAGAGCCCACCACCGCCCGAGCGCAAGATCATCTTGTAGCGCTCATTGGTTTGCTGGGCGTTGCCGAACCCGGCGAACTGGCGAATGGTCCACGCCCGGCCGCGGTAACCCGTCGAGTAAAGGCCGCGGGTGAAGGGGAACTCGCCCGGCCACCCGATGCGCTCGAATCGAGGGTCGTCGACGCCTGGCTCGGGGCCGTAGACCGGATCGACCTCAAGCCCGGAAAGTGTGGTGAAGTCGGCGTCGCGGACTTGGCCGGCATCGATTGCTGTTTGCATCCGTTGCCGCCACCGCTGGCGTCCGGCCTCGATCTCGTTTGCCTGCACGGCTTCCTCCGTCGGATCGCGGCAGAGTTGCTAGGACGTCAAGTTGTTGGACGTCCTACTAATTATGACAGCTTTGGGTCCCACGCGCACAGGTGCATCGGTGGCAAGATCTGACGTGTGCATGTGACCGCCCGCGCCGACTACGCCGTCCGCGCCGTGATCGAGCTCGCTTCGGTCCGGCCGGCCTCCGCTACCCGGCAACGTCTGGCTGAAGCTCAGGACATACCTGGCAAGTTCCTCGAGGCGATCCTCGGGGACCTGCGCCGCAACGGGATCATCGAGGCGCAACGCGGGGCGTCGGGCGGCTATCGCCTCAGCCGCGACCCGAGCGACATCACCTTGGCCGAGATCGTGCGCGTGGCCGAAGGGCCGTTGGCAGCCGTACGGGGACTGCCGCCCGAGGACACCCTGTATCCGGGGCCGGCCGCACCGCTGACCCAGGTCTGGGTAGCGGTGCGTGCCAGCTTGCGCGACGTGCTGGAGGCCACCAGCGTCGCCGACATCCTGTCCGGGGAGTTCCCGTCGCAGGTGACGGCTTTGCTGGCCCGGCCCGACTCCTGGACCCGTCGCTGATCACCAGCGCTCATGGCCGGTTGGGCGGCGGCGGTCTCAGATGCGAGCGACCTGTGCCGCCGGTCGCCTGGCGTGGCCGATCGCGGCCAGCGCCACACCGAGCACGATCCAGGTGCTGAGTACCAGTACAGGGCCTCCGGCTGCGGCGCCGTCGAAGAATGACGTCGACCTCAGCAGGTTTCCGCCCGCGCCCGGTGGGAGCAACTGGCCCAGTGCTCCCCACCCGGTGGGGAGCATTTCCGGCGCCGATGTGACACCGGACAGCGGGTTGCCGAGCAAGAAAATCACGGCGGCGCCGAGGCCGATGCCGGCCGGGCCGATGAGCGCGTTGAGGCCGATCAGAGTGAACGCTATCGCGGCGATCGTCAACGCGATGACACTCGCGTTGGCCAGATAGTTGCCCTCGAGGGTGCCGAGCCACGGTTGGACGACGAGCGCCGCGACCAATCCGCCACCGATGGCCGCGATCGCCCCGCCGGCCACCCGGCGCCACACGCCGGCGACGGCGAAAGACAAGGCGATTCCGACGATCATGCCGCCCATCACCATCGGGAGTGCGGCAGCGGAGAAACCGGCACCTCGCGGATCGTCGTCGGGCAGCGGGACCACGTCCTCAATCGGTGCTTGAGGCGCTCCCTCTGGGCCACTGGTCATCTGGGCAGCGATCGCCTGCACGACCTGTGCCACTGCGGGGCTGGCTGCCGACGCGGTCAGCACGTGCGGCGGGCCGTCGGGGGTCAGGACGATGGCACCGTACACCTCGCGGTCCTCGATCAACCCCTGCGCTTCAGCGGCATCGGCGACGGGTTCGAGATCGAAGCCATCAGGCACGGCGGCATTGAGCTGCTGCTCCACCTGGGCGACCGCCTCGGGCGGGCCGGCGACGGCGAGTGGAACGTCACGGGGTTCTGTGTTCGCCGCAGGCCACGCGAACGCCGTGATCAAGACGCCCACGAGAAGCGAGAGTCCGATGCCGATCCTGATGGCGGTGTGCCACGACGTTGCCGCTGGTGTGGGCGGGGAAGTGCTGGATTCGGCCGGCGCCGATGTGACGTCGGCTGGCGCCTCGGTTCGTTTGGTCATGTCAACGCTCCTATAAAACGAATGTCCGTTCTCTTAGCTTGTCACATCCAACCTTCCTGCGCAAAGTCGCCTTTGGGGTGCGGGCAATGGACCGCGTCCAGGGGGAGTTCAGCGATCCGAGCGTCGCCGTGCAGGTGACTCTGGATGCGGGGGCAGGAGGCAACGTTCTCGGCGAGCGGGGCCGGGAAGCGATCGAAGCTGCTGAGCGGTTGGCCGTGGAGGTCCTGGGCGCGGACGTGCCGTCAAAGACTCTCCTGCCTCGGTGGCGATCGACGCCACACCGCGCAATGCCGGTGGCGCCCTGGCCGGTTCGGCCGGCGTCAGGTAGGCCGGCCCGTGAGGGGTGGATGCGGAGCTGATGCCGCCCTGTGCGTGTTAGTGTCGTCAAGAAAGGAGAACGGACATTCGTTTTTCTGCTAGTCGAACCGTGTCCGCTACCGGAATCATGTGGAGGTTCCTCGTGACCGCTGTTGAGCCGTTCATCGCCCCGGTTGATGAACTACCTGCTGACGAAGCCATCCGCCGACACGTCGACGAAGCGGCGAGGGCCATTGGGCTCGAGTCCGACGTGGGCGAGGTGCTCGACTCCAGCTACCGCGAGATCAGCGTCCAGGTGCCGCTGCGCCGGGACGACGGCAGCCTGCTGGTTGCCAGGGGATACCGGGTGCAGCACAACGGTGCGCGCGGACCGTACAAGGGCGGCCTGCGCTTCCACCCGGATGTGGATCTCACCGAAGTTCGCGCGCTCGCGTCGCTGATGACCTGGAAAGCCGCGCTGCTCGACTTGCCGTTCGGCGGTGCGAAGGGAGCGCTGCGGGTCGATCCGGGAGAACTGTCCGATCGGGAGCTTCAGGCGCTGACTCGCCGCTTCGCGATATCGATCAGCCATGTGATGGGCGTGTACCGTGACATCCCAGCCCCTGACGTGGGGACGAATGCTCAGGTCATGGCCTGGTTCATGGACGCTTTCAGCAGTCGCCACGGATACTCGCCGGCTTCGGTGACCGGCAAGCCGGTGGATCTCGGGGGTGCGCCAGGGCGCGAGGCCGCTACGGGGCGCGGGCTGGTCTACATGCTGGAGGCCGCGGCCCGCCGGTGGGGCTGGGATCTCACCGACCGACGGATGGTGGTCCAGGGGTTCGGCAATGTCGGCTCCTGGGTCGCTCGCGAGCTGGACGCGCTTGGCGCCCGGGTCATCGCGGTCAGCGATGTGAGCGGTGCCATGCTCAACGACAACGGGCTGGACATACCCCGGCTGGTGCAGACGGTCAATGCCGGCGGCCGTGTCACGGACGCGGACATCTCCTACGTCAAGCTGTCCCACGACGAGCTGCTGACGCTCGAATGTGATGTGCTTGTTCCGGCCGCGCTGGGAGACTGCATCACCTCGGCGAACGCCAGGAACATTCAAGCATCGGTAGTGCTGGAAGGTGCTAACCATCCGGTGACACCACAAGCCGATGCCGAGCTCGCCGAGCGAGGGATCACGGTCATTCCGGACATCCTCGCCAACGGCGGTGGCGTTACCGGGTCCTACTTCGAGTGGACCCAGAACATTCAGCAATTCACGTGGACGGAGAATCGCTTCAACGCTGAGCTCCGCGAACGGCTCGACCGGGTGTTTGACGAGGTCGCGTCTTACGTGGAACAGCGCGAATGCACGTATCGGCAGGCGGCATACGCCATCGCCCTCGAACGGGTGGTGCGGGCCATTCAGCTACGCGGATACGTCTGAGCGGGCCTGGTGGTGTCTATCGAGAGCATCGTCGTGGCTGTCCGCCGCCTGCGCAAGCCGGCGCCTCGCTATGGTGGCACTTATGCCGCGCGTCACTGAAGCCCATCTAGCTGCTCGTCGTCAGCAGATCCTCGAGGCGGCCTGGCGGTGTTTCGCCCGCAACGGGTTCCACGGAACGTCCATGCAAGACATCTTCGAGGAGTCGGGGCTTTCGGCCGGCGCAATCTACCGTTACTTTCCCGGCAAGATCGATCTCGTCCAAGCCACCGCCGAATCCGTGACCGGAGATATCGCGGAGGTATTCGACCTGATCGACGCCATCGAGCCAGTTCCCGATCCGCCGGCGACCTTCCGGCTGGTCATCGAGCGGATTGTCAGCGCCATCGCCGACGGCGAGGTCGATCGGAGCAGGATCGCGGTACATGTCTGGTCGGAGGCGCTCCGGGAACCCCAGGTCGGAGTCCTGGCTCGTGAGGTGGGCAGGGCAGTCAGGGACAGATGGGTGCCCATCGCCGCTCGATGGAGAGCTGCCGGGCACATGCCCGCGGACAGCGATCCCGCCGAGGTGGCCCGCCTGATGTACGGGCTCATGGTCGGATTCGTCCTTCAACGCCAGCTGTTGGGAGACATCACGCCGGCTCAGTATCTTGATGGGTTTTCCAGCCTCTTTCGTGGCGGCGAGCAGAGCTGACCCAAGCTCGCTGCCGCCGTCGATCCTTCGCTCGCGCGTAACGGCTTGATGTCGGTGGGTTGACACCCACGTGTCCGAGGGCCTTCAATGGTCGCCATCCCGGAAGCGCTTCCGCCGGGATGGCGACCAGGCTCGGAAGCGCTTCCGAGGAGGACTCCAAACTGATGAGCGGACCGTCTCGACCCACCATTTACGCGGTCGCCAAGGTCGCCGGCGTCTCTATCTCCTCGGTATCGAGGGCGCTGAACGGCAACACGTCGAATCTGGACATGGTGGCCAGAGTCAAAGCCGCCGCCGAACAGGTCGGCTACGTCCCCAGTGCGGTAGCGCAGTCGCTGACGACGCAGCAGACCGGGCAGGTCGCCTTCGCCATGGAGGACATCGGCAACGCGGCGTATCTCGCGATGGTCCGCGAGATCCAGCCCCGGCTCCGCGAGGTCGGGTACCGATTGCTGTTGCACGCCACCGGCGCCGACGTCCAGGACGAGATCGAGGTAGTCGAGAGCCTGGCGCAGAAATACGTCGATGGGCTCATCCTGTGCCCGATCCGAGTAACCAGCCGGCATATCGCGGCGCTTCGCGACCCCGCGGTGCCGGTGGTCGTGATCGGTCAACTGCCCGATGAGGTTGCCGTCGACAACGTGCGCACCGACTCCCGCCTCGGAGCGCGGCTCGCGGTGGAACATCTTCATGCCGGAGGTGCGCGCCGCATCGCGTTCGTCAATGGCCCGGCGGACACGATCCCCGGGCAGGCACGTTACGCCGGATACCAGGACGGGCTGCGAACCTGCGGACTGGGCCTGGACGACACCTTGGTCGAGTTCGCCGACTTCCAGGTCGGTGCCGGGCGCGACGCGGCGGCCCGGCTGCTCGCGCGAAGCGACCTCGATGCCATCTTCGGTGCCAACGACCTGATCGCCCTTGGCGCCATGCACGCCCTCCGTTCGGCCGGCCGGTCGATCCCGGACGACGTCCAGGTTGTCGGCATGGACGACACCACGCTGGCCGAGACCAGCTTCCCGCCACTGACCAGCGTGTCGCTCGGGTCACGCGAGCGCGGCCGCATCGCCGCGGACATGCTGCTCGGCCGGCTGCGCGCGGAAGCGAACGTGCCGCAGCGAGTCACGGTGGCTCCGTCGTTGACAGTCCGCGAGAGCACCCGGGAGGTGACAGGTTGAGCGTGCAGGCACCTCCCCGCCGGGGAAAGGCGCGAACACAGCCCACTGCGCGCCGCAACTTCCTCGGGCTCGACCGGGAAGGGCTGATGCTGGCCGTGCCGGCGCTGATCCCCGTCGTCATCTTCAGCGTCTACCCGCTGCTGCGGGGTATCTACCTCGGCTTCACCGATGCCCAGGCCGGGCGGAACACCGAAACGAGCTTCACCGGGTTCGAGAACTATCAGCGGCTGATGGGGGACTCCTACTTCTGGGAGTCGTTTCGAGTCGGGCTGATCTGGGCGTTCTCCGTCACGATCCTGCAGTTCTTCGCCAGCCTAGGGCTGGCCCTGCTGCTCAACCAGAAGATCCGGATGCGCTGGCTGGCCCGGACGCTGGCGCTGGTGCCCTGGGCCATGCCACCCGTCGTCATCGGCATCATGTGGCGGCTGATCTATCACCCGAACGCGGGGCTGGCCAACAGTGTGCTCAAAGACGTGGGGCTGATCAGCGAGAACATCGACTGGTTGTCGTCATTCTCGCTTGCGCTACCGGCGGTGATCCTTGTTGGTGTCTGGGCCGGTATGCCGCAGACCACCGTCGTGTTGCTGGCCGGGTTGCAGAGCGTGTCACGAGAACTGCACGAAGCCGCCTCCATGGACGGGGCCAGCACGTGGCAGCGGTTCCGGAACGTGACCTGGCCGGCGATCGCTCCTGTGGTCACCGCCATGACCACACTCGACTTCATCTGGAACTTCAACTCGTTTGGGTTGGTCTACGTGCTGACCGAGGGCGGCCCCGGCGGCGCGACGCGGTTGCCGCTGCTGTTCGCCTATGAGGAAGCGTTCCGCTACGGCAACTACGGGTATGCCGCTGCCCTCGGCAACGCGATGGTCCTGGTCATAGCCGTGTTCGTCGTCTTCTACCTCATCCGTCGTATGAGGGAGGCGAAGTGATGGACCGTTCCCGCCCCGTCGCCACCACGCTGAAATACGCGGCGCTGTTCGCCTATCTGGTCTTCCTGGCGTTTCCGCTGTTCTGGCTCATCTCCACGGCGTTGAAGACGCCCCAGGAGATCGCGCTGATCGAGCCGACGATGATCCCGAATGAGCCGACGTTCGACAACTTCCGGGCGGCGTTCAGTGAACAGCCGATCGCTCGCTCGATCGTCAACACCGCCTTCGTGTCCAGCGTGTCGGCGTTCCTGACCGTGCTGCTGTCGATCCCGGCGGGCTACGTGATGGCGCGTTATCGCTCCGTCGTGAGCCGAGCCGCCATCGTCTGGGTCCTGCTCAGCCAGATCTTTCCATGGGTGCTGGTGATCATTCCGCTGTTCCTGCTGCTCCGGGACTTCGGGCTCTACGACAGCCATCTCGGGTTGATCACCGTGTACGTGGTGTGGAGTATGCCCTTCGCGCTCTGGATGCTGCGCAGCTACGTCGCCGGTATCCCTTATGAACTCGAGGAAGCAGCCGCGATGGACGGGGCTACCAAGGCGCGGACGTTGCGCGAGGTCATCGCTCCGCTGCTTGCCCCGGGCGTCGTAGCCGCTGGACTGTTCGCGTTCGTCTCGGCGTGGAACGAGTTCCTGTTCGCCTTGGTGCTGATCCGTGATCCGGATCTGCAGACCCTGTCGCTGACGCTGGTCAAGTTCATCGGCGCCGAAGGAGTGGCCCGGCTCGGGCCGCTCGCTGCCGCGTCGCTGGTCGCGACCATCCCCAGCCTGATCTTCTTCGCCTTCATGCAGCGTCGCCTGACCGGCGGCCTGCTCGGCGGAGCCGTCAAGTCGTGAGTCCCCAACGAAGGAGAATGAGCATGATCACCAGGAGACGGTGCACCAGCGCAGTGGCCGGGCTCGCCGGCGTCGCGTTGCTGTTGAGCGCGTGCGGCAGCGATGACTCGAACGGATCGACGCGGTCGAACGACTCCGAACAGTCTGACGACGCCGGCACCCCCGACGAACCGATCAGTCTCACGTTCCAGACGCTGGCCTGGCAGACCGCCTCGGTCGAGGCCAACGAGGCGATCGTCGAGGCATGGAACGACGAGAACCCCAACGTGCAGGTCGAGCTTCTGCAAGGGGACTGGAACAACGTCAACGACCAGTTGCTGACCGCTTTCGAAGGTGGCACCGCGCCGGACGTTTTCCACTACGAGTCCACCACGCTGCAAGAGTTCGCCGACCGCGGCAATGTGCTCGACCTGGCCGGGTACCTTTCCGACGAGATCCGTGCGGACATCCGCGAGGGCGCCTGGGACACCGTCACTTACGGCGAGGGCGTGTACGGCGTGCCATTCCTGCAGGAGTCGCAGGTGGTCTTCGCCAACGCGTCGATCCTGGAGGACGAGGGCATCGAGCTGCCAACGCTCGACGATCCGTGGACGTGGGACGAGTTCGCCGAGGTGGCCCGGGAGCTCACCACCGACGACCGATACGGCGCCGTCTACCCGCTGCGCTCGCCGGCCAACCGAATCCTCAACCTCTCGCGCAACTTCGGCGGGGACTTCTTCAGCGACCCGGCGGGAGAGGCGACGGCGGTGTTCGGCGATGCCGAGAGCGAGGCGCTGAGCCGGATCCACGACATGCTTTACGTCGACGAATCAGCCGCTCCGGACGGCCTCGGCATGTCCGCGTCGGATTCGTTGCCGGCATTCTTCGATGGCCAGTACGCGATGCTGCCTGGGGCCATCTGGCTGCGGCAGCAGCTCATCGAACAGGCTCCTGACGACTTCGAGTGGGTGACACTGCCCGCGCTGGCCGGAGACAGCCAGGCCCAGGGGGCCGTCGCACAGACCATGTCCGTCTCCGCCGACACGGAGTACCCCGAGCAGGCGGTCGAGTTCATCGAGTACTTCCTCAACCCGGAGAACCAGGTCCAGTTGGCCGCCGGTGACTGGCTGCTGCCGACGAGTCAGGAAGCCGCCGCCGCGCCGGAGCTCAACGACCCCGAGACCGGCTGGGACATCGCCGTGGCCACGGCCGACGACCTGGAGATCGCTCCCTTCCAGTTGGTCAAGGGGTTCGAGGAGTGGAAGGACAAGGTCGCCAACCCGGCCCTGCAGGAATTTTTCAGCGATGAGATCACCCTCGACGAGCTCGGCCGTAAGCTGACCGACGAGGGCAACAGCATCCTGGAGCGGTACCACAGGTGAACCCAACCGAGCGGGCGCGAGGCTGCCTCGTCGGTCTCGCGGTCGGAGACGCGATGGGCGCCCCGGCAGAGAACATGACCGCCGGGGCGATCGCCGAACGCTGGGGCCAGGTCACCGGCTTTCTCACCGATGCCAGGGCCGGCACGGACGACACGGAGTACGCCGCCTTCAGCGCGCTGCTGCTGCTTGACCACGGCTCTGCCCTGACCAGCGAACACGTAGCCGATGCGTGGACGAAGCACCTGGTCCGTCGCACCGGCGGTTTCCCTGGTGCGGGGTTCAGCGAGCTGGGCACGGTGGAGAACCTCCGGTCCGGTCTCCGGCCGCCGGCCAGCGGGGAGCATCTGCATTCGTGGAGCGACGGCTTGGCGATGCGGGCCGCCGTGCACGGCGTGTTCGCGGCCGGCGACCCGGTGGAGGCAGCACGGCTCGCCGCGGTCGACGGCGCGGTGAGTCACGCGGGCGAGGGTGTCTACGCCGGTCAGGCCGTGGCAGCCGCGGTGTCCGTCGCGATGTCCGGTGCTGATGTGGATGGGGTGGTCGCTGCGGCCCAGGCGGCCGCGCCTCCGGCGTCATGGACCGCCCGATCGCTCGACTCGGCTGTGGCGCTGCACGCTGATCCGGAAGCGTTGCTCGATGCACTGGTGACCCGCCGCTACCCGTGGACCGACCTCGCACCGGAGGCGGCCGGCCTGGCCTTCGGCGCGTTCATTGCGGCCCGCGGCGTATTCGAAGCGGCAGTCCCGGCCGCCGTGTCGATGGGCCGGGACGCCGACACCACCGCGGCCATCGCCGGCGCCCTGGCCGGTGCATCCGGCGGGCTCGCGGCGATCCCGAGCCAGTGGTCCGGATCGATCGGCCCGGTGACGGGGCGCTGCCTCGGCGACGTCGTCGCGGGACTACATCTGGCCGGCCTGGCCGACCAACTCGTAGGAGCGACGCCGTGAACGATGACCCCAGCGTCCTGCGAAGTGAGGGTCACGACGCTCGCTCGGCAGGACGCAACGGACGAGGCGGGGCGTTGATCGGCCTGGCGATCGGCGACGCCGCCGGCTGGCCGGCACGGCAGCACCGCTCGCACCTCTTGCCTTCGTGGACTCGGAGGCTGCGGCGTGAGCTCGACACGTTCGCCGAGGCCGAGGAGGTCACCTCGCTCCCGGTGCCGTTCGCGCTGAACCAGGAGCCGGGTCCGCTGCGCCTCGGTCCCAGCGACGACGCTGAATGGGCCGCTTGGACCCTCACCTGGCTGCGCGCCACCGATCCGCTCACCCGCCAAGCCGTGCACGACACATGGCGCGAAGCAGCGACATCGGAGAATCTGCCGCGAGGGCGGATCAGTACGGCAACGGCGGCCGACGCTCTGCGCAAGGGATCTCGTCCGCCTCAGACCGGGCAACATAATCCACATCACTTCGACGACGCTGCGGCCGTGCGTGCGGTCGCCATCGGAGCGGTCATCGCCGACCCGGATCGCGCCGCGGACGTCGCCGAATGGGACGCCGAGGTCACCAACGCCGGCGACGGCGTGTACGCGGCCCGCGCCATCGCGCGGATGGTCTCGTTGGCAGCTTCATGGCCTCCTGTAACGGGTAGCGAGGCTGAGCGGCTCGGAAACGTTACGCCAGGCCACGAAGTAGCCGCACCCGCAGAAGGTGAGACGCGTACGGAGGGCGAGGGGCTGGAGAGCGGCGGAGGTCCGTCCAGGGCTCGGGCGGGCATCGGCGAGCGAGGACGATGGCGAAGCCCGTCTCCGAACGAGTCCGCGGGCGGGGACGGACCTCCGCCGCCCTCCAGACCTGCGGAGGTGGTGCGGGGCGAGCGCCGGGATGGACCTCCGGCGCCGTCCAGCCTCGCGGGGGTGGTGCGGGGCGAGCGCCGGGATGGACCTCCGGCGCCGTCCAGCCTTGCGGGGGTGGTGCGGGGCGAGCGCCGGGACGGACCTCCGCCGTTCTCCGGCCTTGCCGAGGCGGCGCGCGAAGTGCTGCTGGCGGAACTGCCTCCGGAGACGCTGATCGGCCGGACGACGCGGCGGGCGCTCGAGCTGACGAGGGACGCGTCGTCGCCGGCCGAGGCGGTGCCGTTGCTCGACGACGTGGTGGACCGGGTGTACTCGTACGGCACGGCGGCCGCGCAGACTGTCGCGGTGGCGGCGGCTCTGGCCGGGGCAGCGCTGCGTAACGGCACACTGCCGATCGAGGCGGTCACGGCGGCGGCTTGTCTGCCGTCGCTCGCCGATAGCGCTCCAGCCTTGACCGGCGCGTTGGTCGGTGCGGTGGTGGGTGTTGATGCGTTCCCGGCGAGCTGGGTCGAAAGATGCAGGGTGCTGGCCGGGTGCTGTGCTCCGCCGCTGGCCGGCGTGGACATTCTCGATCTTGCCGGAGGCTCCGGTGATCTTGCACATGACGAAGGGAAATATCTGTGATCAGCAATGCCCCGCCCCCGGGTTCTTCGCGGCTGACCGATCGAGCGGTCGGCTGTCTGCTGGGGGCGGCCGTCGGCGATGCGCTGGGTGGCGCGACAGAAGGATGGTCGCCTGCCCAGATCCGCGAGCGCTGGGGTGGGTGGGTGGAGGGCATCGTCGGCCCGTACTACGAGAACTGGCGCACGGCCCGGCCGATCGCGCCGTATCACAAGGGCGATGGCCACATCACCGACGACACCCTCATGACGCATCTGCTGGTAGATGTGTATACGCAGGCCAAAGCCCATCTGACGGCGTACGACGTGGCGGAGCGGCTGGTGCCGCTGATGATCGGGCGGCAGGTGTGGATCCCGGAACTGGAGACGGAGGCGCTGCCGCTTCAGCGGGTGTTCCTAGCGGAGAAATATATGGCGTTACGGCTGCACTGGGCCCATGCAGACCCCCGCGAAGCGGGTGTCGGTAACGCCGTGAACTGTGGGGCGGCCATGTACATCGCGCCAGTCGGCATTGTGAACGCGGCGGACCCGGATGCGGCTTACGCGGAGGCGGTCGACGTCACCGGTGCACATCAGGCGTCGTACGGGCGTGAGGCGGCTGGGGTTATGGCGGCGTGTGTGGCCGAGGCGGCCCGGCCGGGCGCCACGGTCGATGACGTGGTCGCGGTGGCGCTGCGGCTGGCCAAGGACGGTACCCGGGCCGCGATCGATGCCGTCGTCGAGGCGGCTTCGGGAGCGCGGCACTGGACGGACGCGATCGAGTCGGGGCAGTTGCGCAAGGCGATGCGGGCCTACGACACGGTTGGCGAAGACTACCGCGACCAGGGCCTGGGAGCCCGCCGGCCGAGCCGGACGCACAGCATCGAGGAACTTCCCGTTGCCCTCGCCATGCTGGTGATCAGTGGTGGTGAATGGCGGGACGCGGTACTGGGCGGGGTCAATTACGGGCGTGATTCGGATTCGATCGCGTCGATGGCCGGGGCCATCGCCGGGGCCCTCGGCGGGCAGGCCGTGGTGCCAGCCGATCTGGCGGCGGATGTCGCCGAGGCGAGCCGCACCGACCTGCTTGAGCCTGGCGAGCGGCTGGCCGAGGTAGCGGTGGAGATCCGCGCGGCGGATCGGGCCCGACGGGCCGCCGCGGACGAGGACTTCCGGCGGATGCTCGAATGATGCGCTTGACGTGGGTACAGCCAGAGGATCTGGTTGGGCATGCGCTGCATCAGGCGGCATACGACGGAATCGACGTTGCCGATCTGCGAGAGCGCTGGGTGGCTGCCGGAGGGAACCCGGAACCGTTACATTCGGGTGCGTCGGGGCGAGCTGTCGGTGAAGCTCTGCGCCGATTGGCGTTAGATGTGCTCGACGAGGTGGATGGGCGTCCGTCGCCGTTCGACGTCGACGAGCCGACGGATCTGGATGCGATCCGGGCCGTGGCGCCAGGATTCGCGGCCGGACGAGTTTTGCCTGAACCCGGGCATGGAGTACTTCTCGACCGGATTCAGGGCGCCTGGACCGGCCGGGCAGCTGGATGCCTGCTGGGCAAACCGGTGGAGAAGGTCCCGCGGGCCGGCATCCGGGAGATCCTCGAGTCGACCGGACGCTGGCCGCTGAATGGCTGGTTCACTGCTGAGGGCCTTCCCGATGACGTCGCGGCACGCTGGCCCTGGAACCGGCGGAGCGCGGCCACCAGCCTGGCCGAGAACATCGACGGCATGCCCGAGGACGACGACCTCAACTTCCCCATGCTCAATCTGTCTCTCCTCGAACGGCACGGCGCGGCACTGAGCACCGACGACGTCGCCGCCGGGTGGCTGGCCGAGCTCCCCGCCGGCCGGGTGTTCACCGCGGAGCGCGTCGCGTACCGAAACCTTCTGCTGGGCATCGCGCCCGAGCGGGCTGCCCGGGTGCGCAACCCCTTCCACGACTGGATCGGCGCCCAGATCAGAGGCGACGTGTACGGCTGGGTCAACCCGGCAGACCCGGCAGCCGCGGCGGAGCTCGCCTGGCGAGACTCGGTTCTGAGCCATACCCGCAATGGGGTCTACGGTGCGATGTTCGTGGCCGCGGCCGGTGCCGCGGCCGTGGTCTCGGACACGGTCGACGACGCTCTCGACGCGGGCATGTCCGTCGTGCCCCCGGCGTCCCGATACGCCGAGGCGGTCCGGTTCGCACGCTCGTTGCCTGGGGTATACGACGACTTCGAATCGGCAGTGGACGCGATCGAACGGCGATTCGCCGGTCTACATTGGGTGCATGTGCTCAACAACACCGCGTTGATGGTCGCGGCGCTCGTGTTCGGTCAAGGGGATTTCGCCCGATCGGTCACATTTGCCGTCAGCGGTGGGTGGGATACCGATTCCAACGGCGCAACTGTAGGTTCTTTGGCGGGTGGTCTGTCGGGATCGTCCTCGTTGCCGGAATACTGGGCCGCGCCGTTGCGAAATCGAGTCACGTCGACGCTGGCCGGTTTCGACGGCATCGGCTTCGACACGCTCGCCCGGCGCACCCTCGCCGTGTCCGGGTGGATGGGAGAGACATGAGCGAGAAGACCATCGTGGTCCTGGGCAGCGCCAACATGGATCTAGTCGTCAGTACTGAACGGGCCCCTGACATGGGAGAAACGGTGACGGGGCGCACGTTCCGCACCGTGCCCGGCGGGAAGGGGGCCAATCAAGCTCTGGCCGCCGCCCGAGCTGGCGGGACGGTCCGATTTCTCGGCGCCGTAGGCGACGACGAGTTCGGGCACCGTATCCAGAGACTGCTCTCCGCCGACGGAGTCGACGTCAGCGGGATGACCGCCAGCAACGAGCCGACCGGCACGGCACACATCACCGTGGACGGTGGCGGTGGCAACTCCATCATCGTGGTGCCTGGTGCCAACGGCACCGTCACGACGCTCACCGACGAGCACCGGGGCGTTATCTCGTCGGCGGCCACATTATTGCTGCAGCTCGAGTTGCCGCTGAAACTGGTGACCGAGGCATCGGCGTTCGCCCGCTGGGCAGGCGTGCGAACCGTGCTGACGCCGGCGCCGGTTATCCCGTTGCCGGAAGCGTTGCTCGACAACGTCGACCTCCTGGTGGCCAACGAACATGAGGCCGCGGTGCTGGCCGGGCACCCGGGCACGGGCTCGGCCATCGACGAGGCAGAGGCCATGGCACGTACACTCGCCAAACGCACCAAGGAGGTGGTCGTCACCCTTGGCGACCAAGGTGCGATGTACGCCTCGGGCGCAGGCGCCCCGGTCCATGTGCCGGCTTTCGAGGTCGACGCGGTGGACACGACCGCCGCCGGCGACACGTTCGTGGGTGTCCTCGCGGCCGGACTGGCCGAGGACCTGCCTGCCGAGGTCGCGCTGCGGCGAGCCTCCGCCGCGGCAGCGCTCGCCGTCAAACGCTTCGGTGCGTCTACATCAATGCCGACCCGGCGGGAGATCGACAAGTTCCTCGCCGCCAACGAATGACAACCAGCAACGGAGACTGAACCGATGGGGCCTCTACAGGGTATCCGGGTGGTGGACGCGTCCACGCTGTTCGCCGGTCCGCTGACGGCGATGCACCTCGGCGACATGGGGGCCGACGTCGTGAAGGTCGAGCACCCGCGCCGCCCCGATCCCGCGCGAGGACATGGTGCGGCCAAAGCCGGGCACAACCTGTGGTCGAAGACGCTGGGCCGGAACAAGCGGGCGATCACAATCGATCTGTCCCAGCCCGCCGGGCAGGACGTGTTCGTCAAGCTGGCCGCCGAAGCCGACGTCGTCGTCGAGAACTTCCGCCCGGACACGCTCGAACGCTGGAACCTCGGGTACGAGCGGCTGGCCGCCGGCAACCCCGGGCTGGTGCTGGCCCGGCTCACCGGGTTCGGTCAGATCGGTCCGTATCGCCGCCGGCCGGGCTTCGGCACCTTGGCCGAGGCGATG
Source organism: Phytoactinopolyspora mesophila (assembly GCF_010122465.1). Classification (NCBI taxonomy): domain Bacteria; kingdom Bacillati; phylum Actinomycetota; class Actinomycetes; order Jiangellales; family Jiangellaceae; genus Phytoactinopolyspora; species Phytoactinopolyspora mesophila. The sequence continues at coordinate 312,987 of NZ_WLZY01000006.1, forward strand.
AGCGGGTTCGCGGCGATGACCGGTGAACCCGACGGGCCGCCCACTCTGCCGCCGTTCGGGCTGGCGGATGGCATTGCCTCGTTGGCCGCCGCATACGCGGTGATGACCGCGTTGCACGCGCGCCACAGCACCGGCCGCGGCCAGGTGGTGGACCTAGCCATCGTCGAGCCGATCCTGGCGATGCTCGGCCCGCAGCTGACCCAGTGGGACCAGCTAGGCACGGTGCAGCCACGTACGGGGAACCGCTCGGTGAACAACGCGCCGCGTAATACTTACCAATGCGCTGACGGGCGGTGGGTCGCGGTGTCCACGAGCTCACAGAACATCGCTGAGCGCGTCATGCGGCTGGTCGGGCGCCCAGATGTGGTCGGTGAGCCGTGGTTCGCCACCGGCGCCGGCCGCGTCGCGCACGCTGATGAACTCGATGCCGCGGTAGCGTCCTGGGTGGGGGAGCGCAGCCGCGACGAAGTCGTTGCGGAGTTCGAGAAGGCCGAGGCCGCGGTGGCGCCGATCTACGACGCCTCCGACATCGCCGCCGATCCGCAGTTCGGCGCGCTGGGGACGGTCGTGCGTGTCGACGATCCCGACTTGGGCTCGGTGGCCATGCAGAACGTCCTCTTCCGGCTCTCCGAGACGCCGGGCAGGATTCGTTTCGCAGGCCGCGCACATGGCGCGGACACCGACGACGTCCTGGCCGAGCTCGGGTACAACGCCGCCGATGTCCGTTCACTCCGCGAGACTGGCATCATCTGAGCCCGACGTGGCATGGCCTGGGCGAAGAACGAACATATCGGTCTGGGCGAAATCCTCGCCGGTGCACAGGATCGGGAGATCGCGTTCAGCGGCCAGGCCGTAGGTGAAGCAATCGCCGTAATTCAGCGCCGCTGGATGGCGACCCTTGCCGAAGCGGCGCCATCCCTCCAAGGACCTCAAGGCGATCTCCGGAGTCACGTCGACCAGCGTGATCTCTGAATCACGCACGAACCTGTCGGCCGTGCCGGTTCCTGTTGGCCCGAACCTGGACTCGAGGACGATACCGAGCTCGAGGTAGGTGCCGGTCGACATGTAGCACCGGGAGGCTTCGACCAGAGTGTTGATGAGCCAGCCGGAGCCGGGCTCGTCGAACAGGACGGCCGTGACCGCGGACGTGTCGACCACCAGCGCCGCAGTGTCAGTTACTAAGGACGTATCGGCGGTCACGTGGGTAAGCCGTGCTCGTCGTAACCGATGATCTCTTCGGGGGGCCGGGAATCGATGACCGGGTACGTCTGGACTTCGGCCTGCAGCGCGTTGAGCCGGCGGGTCATGGCAGACGCCCGGCGACCACGTACCCGTTCGAGCCGTTCACGCAGCGCTACGACGACGGCCTCGGTGATGGACTCACCTGTTGCCGCCGTGAGCTCGCGGGCCAGCTGATCCGCTTCAGGGTTCTTGACGCTCAGTGCCATGGATCCATTCTACCTAGAAAGGAAGAAATCTAGAACCGCCTGATATCGACGGCGTCGTCCCCAGTGACAGGGCTGCGGCGCGAATGCGGGAAGCTGTAGACATGAGTATCGTGCTGACCCAGCTGTATGTCCCGGCTGACCGGCCGGACCGGGTGCGCAAGGCGCTCGCGGGCGACGCGGACGTGGTGATCATCGACCTGGAGGACGCCGTGGCGCCGCCGGGTAAGGAGACGGCGCGGTCGGCGATCCCCGAGCTGATCGCCGAGGTTCCGGGGCGTCCGGTCCAGGTCCGGATCAACGGCATGGCCTCGCCGTGGGCTGCGGCCGACCTGACGATGGTGGCGGCGCTGCCGGCACATGTCGAGGTACGGCTGCCGATGGTCGTGTCACCGGCCGACGTCGAAGCGGCAACCGGCGTGACGGGAGAACGGCCCGTGCATGCACTGATCGAGACGGCCGCGGGGGTGGAAGCTGCCGGAGAGATCGCCCGGACCAGCGGCGTGGCCTCGATCGGCCTGGGCGAGGCCGACCTGGCCTCAGATCTCGGTACGTCGGACGAGGCCGCGTTGTCGTGGTGCCGGCAGCGCATCGTGGTGGCCGCCCGCGCGGCCGGGCTGGCCGCGCCCGCGGCGGCCGTATACACCAATGTCCACGACCTGGACGGCCTTGCGGAGACAACCCGGCAAGCACGGCGCTGGGGATTCGTCGGCCGGGCCGCCATCCATCCGCGGCAGCTGCCGGTGATCGTGGCCGCGTTCGCACCGGATGCGGACGAACTCCGGCGGGCCCGTGATGTTCTCGACAGCGTCGAGGATGCCCAATCTCGCGGCGACGGCACTTCAGTGCTCGCTGACGGCAGCTTCCTCGACGTGGCAATGGTGCAGCAGGCTCGCCGCGTCGTCGAACTGCACGAGCGGACCAGCACGGGAGGCTGAGCCGATTCGTGAGAACAGATGCCGGTATCCTGCGGTGGAGTGGATTTGACGACTAGTCACGCTCAGATGTTGCCGATTCGTGACCAAGAGTTATGCCCGTAGGTCTTCCGTTGTGACCAGAAGCGCCATATTTTTCGGCCTACGTGCCTTTCGAGCGGATCACCTTCGCGGCAAGGCTGCGCACGCCCGTTTCGCGCAGCCTTACGAAGGCACGCGTCGTCGACCTACGACAAGGAGCGAGAATGACGCGTCCACAAGACAGACCGATTCGGCGAGCCGGAATCCGGCGAGCCGGACTCGGTGTGGCGGCAACGGCAGGGATGTTGGCAGCGACGATCGGTGTCCCGGTGGGTGGCGACGTCGCCTCCGCGGAGCACGCCGACAGCTACCTCGGATCGGCATCTGACCTGACCGACCTCCCACCTGCCGGTTCCGAGTTGGAGCATGAGGTTTCCGGTGCATGGTTCATCGAACTGACCGAAGCCCCTGCCGCCCGTGGTGGGCAGCGGGCTGAGCTCAACCGGCAGCAGCGGCGGCTGTTGGCCGAGGCTGACGAGCTCGACGCCGACCTGGAGGTGCGCTACTCGTTCCAGGAGTTGTGGAACGGTGTGTCGGTGGACGCCTCTGAGGCCGCGATCGCCCGGATTCGTCAGTCCGACGAGGTAGCCGCGGTCTATCCGGTGCTGACGATCGAAGCCCCGGAGCCAGGAGGGTTGGCTGAGCCCGCGATGGAGTCCGCCCTCGGCATGACCGGGGCGGATATCGCGCAGAGCGAGCTGGGCCTCGACGGCAGCGGGCTGCGGGTCGCCGTCGTCGACTCCGGTATCGACTATGACCATCCCGACTTCGGCGGGGCCGGTGTACCTGGCGGAACGGGTTTCCCCACCGAGCGGATTCCGTTCGGATGGGACTTCGTGGGCGACGACTTCAACGCCGACCCATCGTCGCCGGCCTATAACCCAGTGCCGATGCCCAACGACGACCCGATGGACTGTGGTGGGCACGGAACCCACGTCGCCGGCATTGTCGGGGCCGACGGCGATACCGCCGAAGGTGGTGTCCGCGGTGTGGCGCCGGGCGCTGAGCTCGGTGCGTACCGGGTCTTCGGCTGTGGTGGGTCCACTACTGCGGACATCATTCTGGCCGCGCTGGAGATGGCTTACGACGACGGCATGGACGTGGTCAACATGAGCCTCGGCGCCGCCTTCGCCACGTGGCCGCAGTACCCGACGGCCGCGGCGAGCGACACACTCGTCGACCAGGGCGTCGTCGTGGTGGCGTCGATCGGCAACAGCGGTGCGGCTGGAACGTGGTCGGCCGGCGCGCCGGGTGTCGGCGAGAAGGTGATCGGCGTCGCGTCCTTCGACAACGCCGAGTTCGCCGCGCGGGCGTTCCGCGCGTCGCCGGACGACGAGCTGTTCGGCTACAGCAACGCCACGGCGGCACCGGAGGCGCCTGAAGAGGGCAGCATCGTGATGAGCCGGACCGGAACCCCCGAGACGGCTGACGACGCCTGCAACACGGCTGGGGAGTTGCCCGACCTGAGCGGCACCGCCGCGCTGGTCCGGCGCGGCGAGTGCACGTTCTACGAGAAGGCGATCAACGCGCAGAACGCCGGTGCCGACGCCGTCGTGCTGTACAACAACGTCGCGGGCAGCTTCGCTCCGACCGTTGCGCCGCCGACTCCGGACGACCCCGCGATCACCATTCCGGTCGTCGCGATCTCGCAGGCTGACGGACACGAGCTGGACAGCCGCATCGTCGCCGGTGAAACCACACTCACCTGGACCGATGAGCGCACGATCGTCGAGAACGTCACCGGTGGGCTGATCTCGTCGTTCAGTTCGTACGGCATGACGGCTGACCTGACACTCAAGCCGGACATCGGTGCGCCGGGTGGGCTCATCCGCTCGACCTATCCGCTGGAGCTCGACAGCTATGCCGTGCTCTCCGGAACGTCCATGTCGGCGCCGCATGTGGCCGGTGCGATCGCGTTGCTGCTCGAGGCCCGGCCGGACACTGAGCCGGAGGCGGTTCGGGAGATATTGCAGAACCACGCCGTACCGGCTGACTGGTCGCTCGTTCCCGACGCCGGCTACATCGAGCCCGCGCACCGCCAGGGCGCGGGGATGCTCTCCATCGACAAGTCCATCCTCGCCGAGACCGCCGTGGTGCCTGGCAAACTCTCGTTGGGGGACAGCGCCGACGGTCCGGTGACGTCGGACATCACTGTCCGCAACGACAGCTCGGACGACGTCACATACGAGCTTTCCTCGATCGATGCCATCACCACGGCTGACGAGCCGCACAACCCCGGCTTCTACCTGGGCGGGGCCGGCGTCGACTTCGGCACGGAGACCGTCACGGTGCCGGCCGGGGGTGAAGTCGACCTGCAGGTGACGATCACCGCGCCGGACGGACCAGACCTGGGACAGTACGGCGGGTATCTGGTTTTGTCCCCGGATGAGGGAGACACCCTTCGTGTCCCGTTCGCCGGGCTGGTTGGTGACTACCAGAGTGTCGACGTGCTCGGCGACGCAGGCGCGGGCCTCCCCGAACTCGGCGAGGTCGTGGCGTGCGACCGTTTCGTCGAGCTCGATTGCACGATGAACGCCGAGTACGAGTTGTTGCCCGACGGCGGGACGTTCAGCATGGCCGAGCCCGGTGATATGCCGGTCATCCTGGTGAACCGCCAGTACCCGGCCGAGAACCTGAAGCTCGAGCTGTTCCGGGCCCGCTCCGATGGCAGCGTCGGACCGCCGTTCGCCGGCCGGAACAACCTGGTGTTCTCGATCGATCATCTCGGCCGCAGCGCCGCCGCCAACGCGTTCAACGCCTACGTCTGGGACGGCACCCGGCCGGTGGGTCGTCGCGGGATGTCGGTGGACGTGCCGGACGGGCAGTACATCCTCCGGATGACGGTGCTGAAGCCGCTGGGCGACCCGAAGAACCCGGACCATGTCGAGACCTGGGATTCCCCGGTGATCACCGTGGACCGTAGCGGCAGCTGATTCGGGCCCGACGAGGTAGTTGATCCGGTAGACGGATGTGGCGCTGGTGCCGGGAAGCCCGGCATCAGCGCCAACACCGCGAATAATCGCTGTCGTCCGGTCGGTCAGGCGCCTAGGCTGCGGGACGTGGATTCGTTCGAGGGCCTGCGTGGCCTGTCCTATCGCGCGGTAGCCGGGCGTCTGCTGGCCAAGGGCTGGAACGTGTGCGGCGTGGGAGACTGGGCCACCGTGTGGCGCTCGCCGGATGGGGCGCAGGTAGGCAGGGTAAGCCCGTTCGAGCCCGCCTATGAAGTCTTCGTGAATCTCTGCCGCCGCCTCCCCGGGCACCCTCTGTTGCCCAGGGTTGACGTCGACATGCCGTTGGAAGGCGGAGGCCGGCTCACGGTGATGGAGTTTCTGCTGCTTGCTGATTCGACCGAGGCTGACCTGGTGTATCAGCGCTGGGCTGCCGCTTCGCCGGGTGATCCGATCACGGAGGTCCGTCGTCAGGCCGAACGCCTCAATGCTGAGGCGGCCACGTCGATTCCGTTCTGGGGCGGACTCGACCACAACCCGCACAACGTCATGAAGGACCTCTCCGGCGCGGTCAAGCTCGTAGATCTCTTTTACGCCGAGGGTAAAGAGATCTACCGGGTCTTACGGGAAGATCCAGCCAAGATCGCCGAGTGCTTTTGGCCCGAGCAGCGGAAGTACATGTGCGACATCGCGGCTGTTGCCCGCCTGTCCACGCCAGAGGAGATAGCTGAACTTCGAACAGCGGCTGAGAGCATCGCTCTGTCAGGCGGGAGCGAGCCAGACGGTGCCCAACGGTGGCAGGCGCAGGACGGTTGACGCCGGACGGCCGTGCCACGGTTCCTCCGCGGCGTGGACCCGGCCCAGGTTGCCCACCCCGGACCCGGAGTAGGCCTCGGCGTCGGTGTTGATCACTTCGGCCCAGTCGCCGGCCACCGGGAGCCCTAGTTTGTACCACTCATGCGGAACGGGCGAGAAGTTGGCGATGCAGGCCATCACCGAGCCGTCGGATCCGTAGCGCAGGAACGAGAAGACGTTGCCCTCGGCGTCGTTGGCGTCGATCCACTGGAAACCCGCGGGGTCGGCATCGAGCGACCACATCGCCGGCATCTCGTGGTAGGCCCGGTTCAGGTCGGCTACGAGGTGCCGTAGACCACCATGGTCGGGGGAGTCGAGGAGCCACCAGTCGAGTTCGCCGGATTCGGCCCACTCCGACTCCTGGCCGAACTCGCCACCCATGAACAGCAGTTGCTTGCCCGGATGCGCCCACATGTAGGCGTAGAAGGCACGCAGGTTGGCCAGCTGCTGCCAACGGTCACCGGGCATCTTGCGTAACAGCGACCCCTTGCCGTGGACAACTTCGTCGTGCGAAAGGGGGAGCACGAAGTTCTCGCTGTAGGCGTACATCATCGAGAACGTCATCTGGTGATGGTGGTACTGCCGGTGGATCGGGTCGTGTGACAGATAGTCGAGGGAGTCGTGCATCCAGCCCATGTTCCATTTCATCCCGAACCCGAGGCCACCGACGTGGGTGGGCTGGCTGACACCCGGCCATGAGGTGGATTCTTCGGCGATGGTGACGACGCCGGGGCAGGACTTGTAGGCCGTGGCGTTGGTCTCCTGCAGGAAGGTGATGGCGTCGAGGTTCTCCCGGCCGCCGTGGACGTTCGGCAGCCAGGCGCCCTCTCCCCGGGAGTAGTCGAGGTAGAGCATGGACGCCACAGCGTCGACTCGCAGCCCGTCGACGTGGAACTCCGACAACCAATACAACGCGTTGGCGACGAGGAAATTGCGGACCTCGGGCCGTCCGTAGTCGAAGACGTAGGTGCCCCAGTCCGGGTGTTCGCCGCGGCGAGGGTCTGGATGCTCGTACAGCGCGGTGCCGTCGAAGTTGGCTAGTGCCCAGTTGTCCTTCGGGAAGTGCGCCGGGACCCAGTCGACGATGACGCCGATGCCGGCTTGGTGCAGGCGGTCGACCAGGTACTTGAAATCGTCCGGTGTGCCGAATCTCGCCGTTGGGGCGAAATAGGACGTCACTTGGTAGCCCCACGACCCGCCGTATGGATGCTCCGCCACCGGCATGAGCTCTACGTGGGTGAATCCGAGGTCGGTGACGTAGTCGACGAGTTCATGGGCGAGATCACGGTAGGAACGGCCGCGTCGCCAGGAGCCGAGATGCAGCTCGTAGACCGACATCGGACGGTCATGGGCGGAATACGCGGCGCGTGCCTCCATCCAGGAGGCGTCGTTCCAGGTGTGCCGTGACTCGTACACCACGGAGGCTTGGGCGGGCGGGCTCTCGGTGCGGCGGGCCATCGGATCGGCCTTTTCTCGCCACACGTCGTCGGCGCCCAGTACCTGGTACTTGTAGAGCGCGCCATCGCCGATGCCGGCAACGAACCCCTGCCAGACCCCGCCACCAACCTGGCGAAGTGGCGTGGTGATGCCGTCCCAGTGGTTGAAATCGCCCGCCACGCGCACCTCGCGCGCGTTTGGCGCCCAGACGGTGAACTCGGTACCTTGTTCGCCGTCCACCGATCCGGGATGTGCGCCGAGGACGTCCCACAGCCGTTCGTGACGGCCTTCTCCGATGAGATGCAGGTCAAGATCACCGATCACTGGGAACTCCAAGCTCCGGCGTACACAGGTCTTCTCGTGCACCCCAATGTCTGCAGACCTGTTGAGGCACGAGAAAACCTACCGAACATGATCATTTGGAAATGGTGTGGGCGAGACGTTCGACGGCGGCCAGCGGTATGGGCAGCCACGACGGACGGTATCGCGCTTCATAGACGACCTCGTAGACAGCCTTGTCGATCTCGTAGGCATTGAGCAGCACAGCATCTTCGCGGGGATCCCGGGCGCCTCCGTCGGCGTAACCCGCGCAGAACGCGTCCCGGTTGCGGTCGGCCCATTCGCTGGCCCGATAGCTGATCTGTTCGTATGCCGGATGGTCGTAGTCGTAGTCGGTGATGAGGAGATAACGCGCGGCATAGTCGAACGAGCGCAGCATCCCGGCCACGTCTCGTAGCGGGGAATCCAGCGCGGTACGTTCGGCGAGTGGCCGGGCGGGTTCGCCCTCGAAGTCGACGAGCTTCCAGCCGAGTACGGTGCGCAGCACCTGGCCCAAGTGGTAGTCGCCGTGCACCCGCTGGGTGAATACCGGGCGTTCCACCTCCCGCAGGATGTCCATCTGCTGACGAAGTGCCGGCAGATAGGGCTCGAGCTCAGGCACGACAGTGACGGCGCGGTCGAGCTGTTCGAGCATCAGATCGGCTTTCGCGTTCAGGTCGGCCCGGCCGAAACTGCCGGTGGGCAGCACCTCGGCCATGGCTTTGTGCACATGAGCCGTTGCCTCGCCGAGACGATGAGCCTCGGCGGCGAAGTCGCCGCCCACTTCATCGGCGTGCAGATCGCCTTCGGCATAGAGATCGCGGACGCTTGCTGCGGCCAGCGCCCAGCCGTCGGATGCGGTGGTGAGATACGCCTGGAGCATTGCCAGGCTCGCTTCCTGCCGGCCGCCCTCGGTGTCGGTCCAATGCCCGTCGATCCAGCCGAGCAGCGGCGCGATATACCCGCTGCCGGCCTGGGTGAGCGCCGCATGTACCTCGACATCAGGGTTCAAGCCGGGCTGGAGTCTGCGAAAGACCTTGAGCAGCGCGACGTCTCCATAGGCAAGCGAGGTGTTGCTCTGCTCGACCGGCATCGCCAGTGCGGACTCGCCGATGGGGATGTCCGCGCCGGCATCGCTGTGAAAAGTGAGATCGCCGATGGTGCCGCCACCGTCGAGGAAATGCCGGAGAATCTCCTGAGTGGCGATCTTGTCATGCAAGGCGTCGTAGACGTGCCCGGCATCGACCTGGCCGAGCTGGACATGCTCGAGCCGAGGTTGAAACTCACGATGGATCGCGAGAGGGACTTGGTACACGTCGGAGTGGTCGTTGCGATGCACCTCGACGAGCAGATGCCAGACCCTGGGCTCGTCTTCACGTAGGAGTGTCGCGGACGCGACGCGCACCCGGCTGACCGGCAACCGGCCGCTGAGCCAGCGCTGGTGCGGGAGCCATTCCGGCAGCAAGGCCACCGCCTGGGCCAGGGCCTCGTCTGCTAGTGCGTTTTCAGCCAGTGTCTCGTCGTTGATCACGGCATCCCTTCCTCCGGCACTTGCATGAGCCGGAACCAATAGAAGCCATGTGATCCGATAGTCAACAGGTAAGGAAGCTCGCCGACGGTGGGGAACCGGACTCCGCCGAGCAACTCGACGGGCTGCATCCCCTCGAAACGCCGCAGGTCGAGCTCGACCGGTTGCGGAAAACGGGAGAGGTTGTTGACACACAGCACGATGTCGTCGCCGAACTCGCGAACGTAAGACAGCACGGTCGGGTTGGAACCGCCGAGGTCGGTGAAGTCCCCGAGCCCGAACGCCGGGTTCTGTTTGCGGACTTCGATCATCCGGCGGGTCCAATGCAACAGCGACGACGAGTTGGTCATGTGTGCTTCCACGTTGGTCGCCTGGTACCCATAGACCGCGTCCATAATCACCGGCAGAGTGAGCCGCCCGGGATCGGACGTGGAAAAGCCCGCGTTGCGGTCCGGGGTCCACTGCATGGGAGTCCGCACGCCGTCACGGTCGCCGAGCCAGATGTTGTCCCCCATCCCGATCTCGTCTCCGTAGTACAGCACGGGTGAACCAGGCAGCGACAACAGCATCGCGGTGAACAGCTCGATCTGGTTCGTGTCGTTGTCCAGCAACGGTGCCAGACGCCGCCGGATTCCGATGTTGGCCTTCATCCGTGGATCCTTGGCGTACTCACTCCACATGTAGTCGCGATCTTCGTCGCTGACCATCTCGAGAGTGAGTTCGTCGTGGTTGCGGAGGAAGACACCCCACTGGCAGCCCGACGGGATGTCCGGGGTCTGAGCCATGATCTCACTGATGGGGTACCGCGACTCGCGCCGCACCGCCATGAAGATGCGCGGCATCACCGGGAAGTGGAAGTTCATGTGGCACTCGTCCCCGCCGACGCTCGGGTCGCCGAAATACTCGACGACATCGGTGGGCCACTGATTCGCCTCGCTCAACAGCACGGTGTCGGGGTACTCGTCGTCGACGACCTTGCGGATCTGCTTGAGGAACGAATGTGTCTCGGGCAGGTTCTCGCAGTTGGTGCCTTCTTTCTCGTACAAGTAAGGCACGGCGTCGAGCCGGAAGCCGTCCACGCCGAGGTTGAGCCAGAACCGGAGCGCGTCGAGAATCGCCTCGCGCACGGCCGGGTTCTCGAAGTTCAGGTCCGGCTGGTGACTGAAGAACCGGTGCCAGTAGTACTGCTTGCGAACCGGGTCGAAGGTCCAGTTCGACGGCTCGGTGTCGACGAAGATGATGCGGGCATCGGAATACCCTGTGTCGTCGTCGGCCCACACATAGAAGTCGCCGTACTCGCCGTCCGGCTCATGCCGGGAGGCCTGGAACCACGGGTGCTGATCGCTGGTGTGGTTCATGACGAAGTCGATGATGACTCGCATGCCGCGCTGATGTGCGTGGTCGATGAAGCCGACGAAATCGTCGAGGGTCCCGAACTCGGGAAGAACGTTCTTGTAGTCCGATACGTCGTACCCGCCGTCACGCAGCGGAGACGGGAAGAAGGGCGGCAGCCAGAGGCAGTCGACACCGAGCCACTCGAGATAGTCGAGCTTCTCCATCAAGCCGCGTAGGTCGCCGACGCCGTCGCCATTGGAGTCTTTGAAGGATCGGACCAGGACCTCGTAGAAGACGGCGCGCCGGAACCACTCGGGATCGGTGCCGCGGGCGGGCAGGGCGCTGGTCTCGTCGTGCAGGGCTTCGGTCATGGCTGCCACCGCCGGACGGTGAGAACGTGGGCGGACTCGATGGCTGGGTCGAGGCGGACATAGTTGTGCCGTCCCCAGTTGTAAGTGTTGCCAGTGAGCTCGTCATGAGCGGCGAATGTCTCGTGCCAGTCGAGCCCGAGCTCGGGCATGTCCAGCGATACCGTGGCCTCGCGGGGGCTATGCGGGTCGAGGTTGACGACGGTTACCACGGTGTCCTCTTCTGCATCGGTTTCGGCCCGGACGGGCTGTCGTTTCGAAAAGCAGATCATGTCTGGGTTGTCTATGTCGTGAAAACGCAGGTTGCGTAGCCTGCGTAAAGCCGGATGCGCCCGGCGGATCTCGTTCAGGCGGGTCAGGTACGGCGCCAGAGACTGTCCCTCGAGCTGGCCACCGGGCTCATAGGCCGCCCAGTCGCGTGGCCTGAATTGGTACTTCTCGGAGTTCAAGTATTCCTCGCTGCCCGGCCGTACCGCTACATGCTCGAAAAGCTCGAATCCGGCGTACACACCCCACGTCGGAGCGAGCATCGCCGCCAGCGTGGCCCGGACCTTGAACGCCGCGGGGCCGCCGTACTGGAGGTACGCGTGCAGGATATCCGGGGTGTTCACGAACAGGTTGGGCCGCATGTAGTGTCCGGCGTCGCGGAGCTCGGCCATGTACTCGGCGAGTTCGTCCTTCGCATTCTTCCAGGTGAAGTACGTGTAGGACTGCTGGAAACCGACCTTGGCGAGAGTGTGCATCATGTCGTGGCGGGTGAACGCCTCGGCCAGGAAGATCACGTCGGGATCGCTGCGCCGGATGTCGGCGAGCAGACGATGCCAGAAGCTCACCGGTTTCGTGTGCGGGTTGTCGACCCGGAAGATACGCACGCCCTGCGCCATCCAGTGCCGCACCACCCGGCGCACCTCGGCATAGATGCCCTCGGGGTCGTTGTCGAAGTTGAGCGGATAGATGTCTTGGTACTTCTTCGGCGGGTTCTCGGCGTAGGCGATGGTGCCATCGGCACGACGGGTGAACCACTCAGGATGAGACGTGACCCACGGGTGGTCCGGCGATGCCTGCAGCGCGAGGTCGAGCGCCACCTCGAGGTTGTGCTCACGCGCGGCACGAACGAAATCCCGGAAGTCTTCCAGGTCCCCCAGGTCCGGGTGAACGGCGTCGTGCCCGCCTTCGGCCGAGCCAATGGCCCAGGGCACACCTGGGTCGTGGGGGCCCGCGGTCAGGGTGTTGTTCGGGCCCTTGCGAAATGTCTGGCCGATCGGATGGATAGGAGGCAGGTAGACGACGTCGAAACCCATGGCGGCAATCGCCGGCAGCCGCTTCGCTGCTTCGGCGAACGTGCCCGAGGTCCAGGAGCCGTCCTCGTGGCGCACCGCGCCTTCCGAACGCGGAAAGAACTCGTACCAGGAGCCGTATAGTGCTCGCTCGCGCTCCACGAGCAGCGGATAGGGTCCGGCCTCGGTCACCAGGTCACGAAGCGGATCCGCCGTCAAGATCGCCTCGACAGCTGGATCGAGCGCCGCGGCCAGCCGGACCTCTGCCGGGCGGGCACCGTCGCGCACCGCGCGAGCGGCCGTGCGTAGTTGGCGGCGAGCCTCGGTGCGACCACGTGGCAGGGACGTCGCCGCGCGCTCGAGTAGAAGCGCACCCTCGGTGAGCATGAGCTCCACGTCGATACCGGCCTCGATTTTGATCTCGGCGGCGTGCCGCCACGTGGCGAACGGATCCGCCCATCCCTCAACGGTGAACGACCAGTCGCCCGGGGCGTCCGGACTGAGCTCCGCCGTCCAGCGGTCGAGATGCGGCGGCCCGCTGCGGGCCATGTGCACTACCTGCCGCGCTTTCCCCTTGGGATCGCGCAAGACAGCGGTAGCGGCCACGGCGTCGTGGCCTTCGCGAAAAACGGTCGCCGATACGGCGAATGTCTCACCGGCGACCGCTTTTGCGGGATATCGCCCGCACTCGATTACGGGGGCGACCTCGAGGATCGGGATGCGTCCAGTCATCAGTGTCAACGCTACCCAGTTTGGGGATGATGTTGCGCCGGCAGGGCCATGTTTCACGGAAGTGAATTCTGGCCTATGGACCTGGGCCATCGGAGATCTTTGTTCTCGCGTGTCGGCCCCCATGTGCACACAAGCCCCAAAGGGGGATACCGTGTCCCGTCGTGCGAGCGATACGACGCCTGACAGTCCGAACGGTTCTCCCCGAACCGTTGGCCCCACTGGGCGAACTAGTGACCAACCTTCGTTGGTCTTGGCATCCGCCTACCCAGGAGCTTTTCGCTTCGGTCGACCCGGTTGTGTGGGAGCGAGTACACCACGATCCGGTGCGGCTTCTCGGCGAGATACCCAACGGCCGGCTGGTGGAACTCGCCGAAGACCAGGTGTTCCTCGGGCGGATCCGGGCCGCCCACGACGATCTGCAGCGATACCTCTCCGAACCGCGCTGGTACCAGCAGACAGACGGGGACGCACCGTCGGCCATCGCCTACTTCTCGCCGGAGTTCGGCGTGACCCATGTGCTGCCTCAGTACTCCGGCGGTCTGGGCATCCTGGCCGGCGACCACCTCAAGGCCGCCAGTGACCTCGGCGTCCCGATCGTCGGCGTGGGCTTGCTCTACCGGCACGGATACTTCGTTCAGTCGCTGTCGCGGGAAGGGTGGCAGCAGGAGCGCTATCCGCTGGTCGACCCGGACAACCTCCCCCTGACGCTGCTCCGCGAGCCCGATGGCTCACCGGCACGCGTGCGGATCGGGCTGCCGGGCGGGCGAACGCTGGCCGCGGCGATCTGGGTGGCTCAGGTCGGTCGGCTACCGCTGTTGCTGTTGGACTCCAACGTCGAGGAGAACAGCCCTGCCGAGCGCGAGGTGACCGACCGGCTCTACGGGGGTACCGGGGAGCATCGCCTTCTGCAGGAAATGCTGCTGGGCATCGGTGGCGTGCGTGCCGTCCGGGCGCACAGCCGGATCACCGGAGCCCCTGCGCCTGAGGTCTTCCACACCAACGAAGGCCACGCCGGCTTTCTGGGTCTTGAGCGCATCCGGGAGCTGACCGAGGACAATGGCATCGGCTTCGAGGCGGCGTTGGAGGCCACCCGATCCGGGACGGTCTTCACCACACACACGCCGGTGCCGGCCGGTATTGATCGTTTCCCACGGGATCTGGTCCAGCAGTACTTCGGCGGCGACAACGCCAGCTCCGGTGTTCCGGTCGAGAGGATCCTTGCCCTCGGGTCGGAGGACTACGACGGCGGCGATCCCAGCGTGTTCAACATGGCCGTCATGGGGTTGCGGCTGGCGCAGCGCGCCAACGGCGTCAGCAGGCTGCACGGCAAGGTGAGCCGGGGCATGTTCGCCGGCCTGTGGCCGGCCTTCGACGAGAACGAGGTGCCTATCGCCTCGATCACGAACGGCGTCCACTCGCCCACGTGGGTGCCGCCGGAGGTCATGAGCCTCGGAGACCTCAACGGCGAGGAAGGTGGCCCGGAGGACTGGGCTGCCGCGGTAGCCGCGATCTCGAACGAGCGGATCTGGACCACCAAGCGGATCCTCCGCGAGCGGCTGGTCGCCGATGCCCGGCGGCGGCTGCAGACATCGTGGCGGCAACGCGGTGCGAGTGAGGCCGAACTCGGCTGGATCGACGACGCGCTCGACCCCGATGTGCTCACGATCGGCTTCGCCCGGCGAGTTCCGTCCTACAAGCGGCTCACGCTGATGTTGCGCGACCCGGAGCGGCTCAAGGCGCTGCTGCTGCATCCGAAGCGCCCCGTCCAGATCGTGATCGCTGGTAAGGCGCACCCGGCCGACGACGGCGGCAAACGTCTCATCCAGGAGATGGTCCGGTTTGCCGACGATCCCGAGGTCAGGCACCGCATCGTCTTCCTTCCCAACTACGACATGGCCATGGCGTTCCCGCTCTATCCGGGCTGCGACGTGTGGCTGAACAACCCGCTGCGGCCCTACGAGGCATGCGGCACGTCCGGGATGAAGGCCGCGCTCAACGGTGCCCTGAACTTGTCGATCCGAGATGGCTGGTGGGACGAGTGGTTCGACGGCGAGAACGGGTGGGCTATCCCCTCGGCTGAGGGCGTCGCGGACACCGACCATCGCGACGACCTGGAGGCCGCGGCTCTGTACGACCTGATCGAGCAAGAGGTCGCGCCGCGTTTCTACGATGTCGACGAGAATGGCGTGCCGAAGCGCTGGGTCGAGCTGATGCGGCACACCCTGACTTCGCTCGGGCCCAAGGTTCAGGCCACCCGCATGGTCCGGGAATACGTCGACGTGCTGTACCGTCCTGCCGCGCATGCCGGACGGCGGCTGAACGCCGACTACGACGGCGCGATGAAGCTGGCTGAGTGGAAACAGCGGGTCCGCGCGGGTTGGTCCGACGTGGCGATCGAGCACGTCGACAGCGGCGCTGCCGAGGTCTTCGAGATGGGGGAGCGGCTGAGCTTGCGGGTCTTCGTATCTCTCGGCTCGCTCAGCCCGGAAGATGTCGACGTTCAGGTGGTGCACGGCCGGGTCGACGAGTCCGACCAGTTGCGTGAGCCGGAGGTGACCTCGCTCGGCGTCACGGAGAGCTACGAGCTGGGACGGCATCGCTTCGAGGGCGACGTCATGCTCGAGCAGAAGGGCGCCTTCGGGTACACGATCCGGGTGGTTCCGCGCCACGAACTGCTGGCCGGCGGTGCCGAACTGGGGTTGGCCGCGCTGGCGGAGTGAAGCTGGGCTCCCGTCCGCGGATGGTTGAGGGATAGGTGCTGCTATAGCTACACCTATCCCTCAACCACGGACCGCGCCCGGCCCTTGAACGCCCGCCAGATACGCAAACTCGATCTCGCGCAGGACGCCCCGCGGATCCTGACGAAGACGAGCCGGCGAGATCGGCAGCACCCGCCAGCCAAGGGCGGCGAGACGCGCACGCCGCTGCTCCGTCCTTGCCGGAGCGTCGCCGAATCCGTGAAATGATGTCGAGTCGACTTCAAGTACCAGCCGCGCCTCCGGAAGGCATGCGTCCGGGAAGATTCCCCGCGCGCCCGGCAACGGCTGGTTGAACCGCGCCTCAGGCAGCACGCTGCTGGTACGCATCAGATCCCGCAACTCACATTCGGGGGCCGAACGGCATCCGGCCGCTATCTCGGCCAGCACGCGGCGGGGCAATGCGCTGCCTCGGCGTGGCCCCGTTTCGACCTCACGGCGCAACTCCGCCACGTCGGCGTGTCCACGCTGCACTACCTCACACATCAAAGCGCGGGCGTTTCGCACCGCTGACGTCCGGTGAGATTCGCCGCGCCAGCACCGTGGGCATCCGCCGGGCTGCGCGCAGTCTGGCCGCCAGTCCGTAGGCAACTGGTCGGTACGGGTGAGAGTGTCGATCGCGATACGGGCCGTGGGGGCCATTGGGAGCCGTCCCGGATGGGTTGTTGGTGCCATTTCGTCCAGCACCTCCCAGCTCGGGACGAAGTGGTCGGGATCTACGGCCTCAGCGCGCCAGAACGTTGGATCTGGCATGCGAGTGGTGCGTATCGGCCGGACGAACGCCGCCGCGCCCCGATCGACATGCGCAGGCACGAGCACGTCTATTTCAGGGCTGCGCGGCGGGCCGTACCGCAAGCCTTGCATCCAGCAACCCCACGAGCCGGTGATCATACTTGGTTCACCGCATACGAGCAGGGCCGCACGTAGCCGATGCACCTCAGCCAGTGGGCCGGCGAAGGTTGCGTACACCCCGCCGGCCACCCGTTGCCAAGGGCCTCCAGGCCGCAGAGCGTGCCGGATCGCACCTGTGGACATCCCCGTCGCGAGCGCCTGCGTGCGGGTGAGTAATCCGTCTTGGACGCGGGCTAGCGCCAGCGCGCGTTCATGGGCCATGACGACAACCTGCCGCACCAGCCCAGTGTCTTTCAGCCCCGGCAGCCAATCTGTGGATAACCACGGCCGTGACACGCCGGCATGGTTGAGGGATAGGTGCTGCTATAGCTACACCTATCCCTCAACGAACCAGGGCCCAGGATGATTCAGGTTGTTGCGCGCAGCACCAGGCAGCTGCGGCCCGTGAGCGTGACGGTGGCTCCCGCCTCGTGGCGTTCCGGGGGGTCCACATCCGCGGTGTCGATGACGACGTCATATGACGTTGCCCACGGCGCGGCCGGTAGGACCACCTGCACGTCGTCGGCGCCGGAATGCAGCCAGACCAGGAATGAGTCGTCGGTAATCCGCTCGCCGTGGGCTCCGCGGGACCGGATGCCGTCCCCGCTGAGGTACATGCCGAGGGTCTGGCGTGTCTCGTCATGCCAGGCAGCGTCGTCCATCTCGGTGCCGGTAGGGGCGAACCAGGCGATGTCTTTCCGCCCGCCGGGGATGATCGAACGGCCTTCGAAGAAGCGCCGCTGCCGGAACACCGGATGCTGGGCCCGCAGTGCCAGCAACTTCTGGACCAGCTGGTTGAGATCCGCGAACTCCTCCCGCAGTGACCAGTCCACCCATGTCGTCTCGTTGTCGAGACAGTAGGCGTTGTTGTTGCCCCACTGCGTGCGGCCCATCTCGTCGCCCGCTGCCAGCATCGGTACGCCGGTGGACAACAGCAGCGTGGTCATGAAGTTGCGAAGCTGGCGTCGCCGCAGCTCTCGGATGGCGGGGTCGGCGTCGGCCTCGATTCCCTCGCGGCCGTGATTCCACGAGCGGTTGTCGTCGGTGCCGTCGCGGTTCTCCTCGCCGTTGGCGTCGTTGTGCTTCTCGTTGTACGAGACGAGGTCACGCAAAGTGAATCCGTCGTGGGCGGTGACGAAGTTGATAGAGGCGTAGGGGCGACGGCCGTCGTCGGCGTAGAGATCAGAAGAGCCCGCCAGTCTGAACGCCAGATCGTGGACACCCCCAGCGAGACCACGCCAATGGTCACGCACGGTGTTGCGGAACTTGTCATTCCACTCGGTCCACAGGTGGGGGAACTCGCCGACCTGATAGCCGCCCGGGCCGATGTCCCAGGGCTCGGCGATGAGCTTGACCTCACGGAGCACAGGGTCTTGTTCGATGACGGTCATGAACGAACCGAGCATGTCCACATCGTGCATGGATCGGGCCAACGCCGACGCCAGATCGAAGCGGAAGCCGTCGACGTGCATCTCGGTGACCCAGTACCGCAGCGAGTCCATGACGAGGCGTAGCGCGTGGGGGTGGCTCACCTTGAAGGTATTGCCGGTACCGGTGTAGTCGCTGTACTTCGACGGGTCGTCGGGATCGAGGTGGTAGTAGGCGCGGTTGTCGATTCCGCGGAAGCACAAAGTCGGCCCCCCGGCCCCCTGCTCGGCGGTGTGGTTGTAAACCACGTCGAGGATCACCTCGAGCCCAGCAGCATGCAACGCTTTGACCATCGCCTTGAACTCGGCCACCTGCTCACCGCGGGCACCACTCACGCTGTAGTCGGCGTGCGGTGCGAAGAAGCCGAGCGTGTTGTAACCCCAGTAGTTGGCGCTGCCTTGGCGCAGCAGATGCGGCTCACTGACAAACTGCTGGATCGGCAGCAGCTCGACGGCGGTCACGCCGAGCTCGACCAGGTGGTCGATGACGGCCGGGTGAGCCAGGCCTGCGTACGTGCCGCGCAGTTCCTCCGGCACATCCGGGTGCCGCATCGTGTAACCGCGCACATGAAGCTCGTAGATGACGGAGTTCTCCCACGGTACCTGTGGCGGCGCGTCGTCGCCCCAATCGAATGCGTCATCGCCGACCACGACCGAGCGAGGCACCCAAGGAGCGGAGTCGCGATCGTCACGCTCGTTCGGATCGCTGTGGCCGTCGCCATTGACGAACTCGCCGTCGATTGCCCGGGCATAGGGGTCCACCAGCAGCTTGGCCGGATTGAACCGTCGCCCTGTGGCCGGGTCCCACGGCCCGTGGACTCGGTAGCCGTAGTGCTGGCCTGGCCCAACCCCGGGGAAGCGGCCGTGCCACACGTCGAAGGTCCGGTTCAGCAACGGGATCCGGGTCTCGTTGTCATCGTCGTCGAAGAAGCACAGCTCGACTTGTTCGGCGTCCGGCGCCCAGATCGCGAAGTTCGTGGCGCCATCGGCGTAAGTGGCGCCGAGCGGGCTCCAATGGCCCGGCCATGGGATGGTCTGGCTCGGCCGCGGGCTAGTTGCATCGGTCACCGGTGCATTTTGCCAGCAACTGCCGTCGTCGCCTAATGGCGTGATGCGGGTGCCGCGAGCAGCCGAATCGCCGAGACCACTAAGCTGTCCGGGGATGAGCGAATCGGGAGCTTCGGTCGACGACGTCGAACGTGCGTGGCAAGACACAAAGCTGGCTCAGGTGCTATACCACGACTGGGAGGCGGACAGCTACGATGAGAAGTGGTCGATTTCGTTCGATGAGCGCTGCATTTCCTACGCGCGTGACCGCTTCGCGGCGGTAGCTGGAACGGCCGGATGGCCGTACGGGACGGCTCTGGAGATCGGAGCCGGAACCGGCTTCTTCGCGCTCAACCTGCGCCAGGCTGGTGTGATCGACGAGGTCCACGTGACGGACATCTCGCCCGGCATGGTGCGAGCAGCCAAGCTCAACGCCGCGCGAATCGGCTTCGAGATTGGCGGCCGGGTGGCTGACGCAGAGCAACTGCCCTACGACGACGCCGCGTTCGACCTGGTCCTCGGCCACGCGGTGATCCACCACATCCCCAATGTGGAGCTGGCATTCCGCGAAATGCTCCGGGTGCTACGTCCAGGCGGTCGCATCGTGATCTGTGGGGAGCCGACCACATACGGCGATCGGATCGCGCGAACGCTGTCTCGTGCCACCTGGTGGACGGCGACGCGTCTCACCCGCACACCCCTGCTGGCGAACAAGTGGGCGCGGCCCCAGGAAGACCTGGACGAGTCATCTAGGGCGGCGGCGCTCGAAGCGGTCGTTGACCTGCACACATTCCAGCCCCGGCAGCTCGCGGCGACGGTCCGGCGGGCCGGAGCCGGTGAGGTGCGCACGGTCACCGAGGAGCTGACGGCCGCCTGGTTCGGCTGGCCTGCACGGACTCTGGAATACGCGATCAATCCGGAGCGGCTCGGATGGGCCTGGGCGAACTTCGCCTACGCCGGCTGGCGACGGTTGTCGGCCTTGGACCGGATGTTGAGCCACGTGGTTCCGGACGAGCTCTTCTACAACGTCTCGGTTACCGGGATCAGGCCGCCAACCACTTGAGTCAGGGGTTGCGCGTGCCGCCGGACTCAGGCCGGCTCAAGCTGAATTTCCTAAGAAGCCGTGCGGGTTCCAGAAGGCCAGTGGCGTATCTTGCCACATGACACTCGGCTCAGGTCGGCCGTTCCGTGATGTCGATCTTCTCCACACGCGCGGGCATAACTCACGTTCTGGACAGAACGGACCTGATATCAAGAATTATAAAAGAGCTATTGCCATGACAATGACTAATAGTTAAGTTCTTAGTCACGTGCCAACAATTGCACAAGATCGAATACCTTCGGCAATGTGCAATGAGTCGAGGAGAGGGCGTTATGGCGGGAACCAAATCTCTGAGAAGAAGAGCCGTGCGTGTGGCAGTGGCGACGGTCGTTGTGCCGGTCTTCGCGGTGGGCGTGGCGTTGCAGCCCGTGGCAGCTGCTGGCGAAGATGAATCGCGGGCGGCGTCACGTTTCGTGTCCGGCGAGATACTCGGTGTCGACTTGGACGCCGTTGACGAACTCAGCGGCGTGGCCGTGGAGAATCTGCTCAACGAAGAGCCGGTCACCGAGGCTACGCCGCTTGAATTCGCGGCGCTCGACGAGCTGCTCGTTGACCTCGGCGGTGCCGAGGTGCCGCTGGGCGACGTCATCGAACTGGGGGTGGCGAACCAATGGGCCACGGCTGAGCCGCACGGCACATCGTCTGCGGCAGCGGGGGCGGTCGCGGACGGTGAGGGGGTCGGATCCGGCGTTGACGGTGAATATCCCGCTGATCTCCGGCTTGATCTCGCCGAGATATTGGGTGACGTGATTCCTGATGTTCTCGAGGACTTAGAGCTTGAACTGGGCGCCATATCCTCCGAGGCCCACCTCATTGCGCCGGATTCCGGGGGGACGGAATTCGAGCTGACCACGGACTACGAAATTGCCGGCGGACATCTTCTGCTCGGTGTGCCGGCCGTTGCCGATGTCTCCGGAGAGATCACTGCTGCCGTCGAGAATGTGGCCGAAGTCCTCGACGAGCTTGAATCGCAGATTGCCGAGCTGCTGGAAAGCCTCGATGCTCTTGACGGATTGCTGGACGCGCTCGAGGGTCTGCCGGCCGTGACGGTCACCGGGCCAGATATCGACGTCGATCTCGACGTCAGCCTCGATGAGTTGGTTGACGACATTCTCAGCACGCCGATCGGTGAGGGGACGGGCGTCGAGCTGAATCTCGCTGACTCCGCGCTCGCCGTCGACCTCGATCAGCTCCTCGAGGGTGGACTCAGCGATCAGGCGCCCAATACCGAGCTACTCGGTCCGGCGTTGACGGACACCCTCGCGGGCAAGCTCACCGAACTGCTCGACGGTCTGGCAGAGGAGATCGTTGACTCGATCTCAGAGAGCCTCGGCGAGGTCGAGCTTGATATCAGCATCTTCGCCGAGGTCAGTGCGCTCTTGGTAACGGACGTGCTCGACTTGAGTATGTCGACATCCTTGGACGCGCTCATCAATGGCGACGCCGAGTTCGTCGACGAGAGCACCGGTGTGGTCGTCGGTGTAGTGAGCCCCTTGCTCGGCGAGCTGGTCGATGCCGTGGTCGACGTGGTCGGCGGCCTGGTCGATGACTTGATCTTCGGCGAGTCCGGAGTACTCGCTACGGTCGGCGAGACGATCGAGGTGGCGCTGGAGCCGCTCCCAGACATCCTCCTGGAGGTTGTCGCCGTCGTCGGTGACCTGGTCTCGGTGCAGCTCAATGTCCAAGCGGGCCAGCCTGAGGGCACCGTCTTGAATCGCCTTGTCCGCGAAATCCCGCTGCTGGGCTTCAGGACGGCTGGGGTGGATGGACCGCACAGCGTGGCCGCGCTGCGCATCGAACTCTCAGCTATAGACGGCGGCGCGGTCGTTCTGGCGGAGTCTGAGGTGGGCGTGAACGTCGCGGGCGACGACGGCGACGTGGATGCTGACGTGGACGCGGATGTGGATGCTGACGTGGATGCGGACGCGGACGTGGATGCTGATGCCGAACGGGTGATCCGAGGCTGACTCGTTCTCGCCGGAGTGATTGCCGATGCCCTCCGGTGTGCCTGCAGGCCCGCGCTGATTCCCCGGCGCGGGCCTGTCGGTCCGCTCTTGAACTCTGCTGCGGCAGCAAGTGGGCTACCGTCGTGCTGTGTTCCGCCGACAACGAGATCCGCGCCAAGCTCGCTACCTGACCTGGGCGGGCGTGCGCTGGGTCATCCGCCACCGGGCATGGACCCCGGGGTACTTGATTCGGTATGCGCGTCTTCTGCGGTTGCGCCTATTTCAACCGGACGTGGTCACCGAGGGCCTGGTTTTCCTCGGCCGCGGTGCCAGCGTGCAAGCGCGGCGAGGCCATGGGCGAGTGATACTGGGCCGGTGGGTTCACATCGGCGACGGTACTCAGTTGCGTGCCCATGAGGGGACACTTCGGGTGGGGGACAAGACGGTGTTCGGCCAGCACACGACGGTCAACTGTTACCTCGATGTCGAGATCGGTGCTAGCACGCTCGTCGCCGACTGGATATACATAGCCGACTTCGACCACCGCACCGACGATCTTGAAACGCCGATCAAGGATCAGGGAATCGTGAAGTCCCCAGTCCGAATCGGGCCTGATTGCTGGCTGGGCGTCAAAGCGACCGTGTTGCGCGGATCAGTTGTCGGGCAGGGAAGCGTCATTGCGGCTCATGCAGTGGTTCGAGGTGTGGTGCCCGCTCGGGTGGTTGCTGGGGGAGCGCCCGCACGCGTCCTCAAGGCCCGTGTACGTAAATGATCATGACATATTGATTCATGATCAAATAAACAGTCAGTCATGATCTGCACCGATTTGATACGTCTACATAAACGGACATTTGTCTCACCGACGGGATTGCCGCCCTTCCGGCGCGGGAATTTAATGGTAAAGAATTGGTAACACTTGGCGATCTCTGAGGGTGGCACTGGTCGCCGAACGGGCCCGTAATGTCCCAATATACGTGAATTATGCAAGGGGAAGCGTACCGTTTCGCTCCTTAATGAGGCATACGTGACTGCTCGTCGTCTTTCTGATAGCTGATCAGCAGTTCCGTGCGTATCCCTACGGGGCGGGTATCGCGTTTTCCTGATTACGCGGCGGTTTTACCGGTACTGTCTGGCTTTGAATTTCGTCAATGCACTTTCTCGCTGGAAATCGCGGCGAGGGGGAGCCTGCTGATCTTTTGGGGAGAACACATGGCAGTACTACAGGCGCGGAGGCGGAGGCTGACCAGAACCCTGGTCGCCGGTGCCATCGTCCCCGTATTCGCCGTCGGGACGTCGTTGACGCCCGCGGCCGCTCAGGACGGGGACTATTCGCGTGGTGCCGCGCGCTTCCTGTCCGGCGAGATCTTCGACGTCGATCTCGATACGATCGCCGAGCTCGGCGGCGTTGAGGCGATCAACGATGGTCTGGACGAGACGGTATTCGATGCCAACCCGCTCGATCTCACCGTCCTCGACACGATCAACATCACCATCCCGGGTGGCATCCAGTTGCCACTGAGTGACGTCATCGAGCTTGGCGCGGTGAACCAGTGGGCGGCTGCGGAGCCGAACGCTACCTCGCGAGCCGCAACTGGTGCCGTCGCCGACAACGGTGGCGTGGGAACCGGTGTAGACGACGGCTTCCCGGGCAACGCCACCTTCAACCTGTCAGACGTGCTGGGCGACGCCCTCACCGATCTGATCGCAGACATCGAACTCGAGCTTGGCGCGATCTCCTCCGAGGCCCACCTCGAGGCGCCTGACAGCACCGACGGCGAGTTCGACCTCACCCGCGATTACGAGATCGCCGGCGGGCATCTGATTCTGACCATTCCGGCCATCGGCGACTTCGTCGACGCGCTCGAAGAAGCGGTCGGGACACTCGACGACGCCATCAACGGCCTTGCTGGGCCGGACGGCGCCATCGCCGATCTGCTTGCGGGTCTGGACGCTCTGAACCCGATCTTGAATCTGCTCGGCGTGGACATTGATATCGATGTGTCCGTTGAGACGGCGTTCCAGGAAGCTCTGAACGAATTCCTGAGCACACCACTCGGCGAAGGCACCGGTGTCGAGCTGAACTTGCTCGAGGGCACGCTCATCATCGACCTCAATGAGCTGCTCGAAGGCGGTCTCAACGGGCAGCCGCCGAACACGCAGCTGCTGAGCAACGCGGTGATCGACGGCTTGGCAGAGAACATCGGCAACCTGTTCGACGGTTTCGCCGAAGACTTGGTCGATGTTCTGACCGACGCCCTCGGCGCCGTCCAGATCGACTTGTCGCTGTTCGCCAGCGCGGAAGTCTTGTTCATCACGGAGACACTGGACATCGAGGCCAGCGGTACTGTCGAGGAGTTCCTCTCCGGCGATGCGGTCGTCGACAACAACTGCTCTGGCACCGCGATTCTCTTGCTGTGCCCGACGCTCGTGAGTGCGATCGAGGATCTGCTGCCGACCATCGGTAACCTGGTTCTCAACACCGGAACCGGCATACTCACCAACCTCGGTGACACGTTCGCGGACCTGGTCGACGACCTCACCGACGTGCTCACCCCGATCGGTGAGCTGTTGGCCGATCTGCTAGCGATCACACTCAACTACCAGCCTGACCAGCCGATGAACTCGGTATCGACCCAGCTTCTGCGTGACCTGCCGTTGCTGGACCTCGCCCCCCAGAACCTTGACTCCGGAGGGCCCTTCGGTGTCGCGGCATTCCAGCTCGAATTGCTGCCCGCGGCAGGCGGCGTTGCATCGATCGACGTCGCCTGGTCCGAGGTAGGCGTGAACGTCCTCCAGGAGGAGGACGAGGACGCGGATGTCGATGCTGATGTTGACGCGGACGTGGATGCTGATGTTGACGCGGACGTGGATGCTGATGTTGACGCGGACGTGGATGCTGATGTTGACGCGGACGTGGATGCTGATGTTGACGCGGACGTGGATGCTGATGTTGACGCGGACGTGGATGCTGATGTTGACGCGGACGTGGATGCT